>JALYIS010000033.1 GCA_030775705.1 Actinomycetota bacterium | reverse complement strand
GCCACCATCGCGGCGGTCGCGCGCACGGACAAGACGCCGCCCAATGACACGGTTAGAAACCTCATCTACTGACCGCTGCTACCGTCCGCACAACAGCACGTGTTGCGACGATCGCCGGAATCCGCGGTCCCCACTGGTGGCCGGGTGTAGGTCCCCGCTGGTGGCCAGGTGAAAGTCCCACTCTTCGCGTGTCCTTGTCAGGGTGAGTGGCCCTGCGCGGGGACGGTGTCGGTGCCAACCAAGACACCAAGCACCGCGCAGGGGACTCAATTGAAGAACGCGAGAGAGCGAATGGATGTCATTGCTGCCTATCGGGATGTCGGGAGCTATCGCGGCGCGGCCGCGATCTGCAACACGACCCAGAAGACGGTGAAACATCGTCGAGCAACACAACAGCACCAGTTCCGGCGTGGTGCCGCGGGTGCGCAAGGAACGGGGACGCAACTACGAGACAGTCACCGACCTGGTTGCCAAGCGGGTCGAGAAGACGAAGGGCCGGATCAGTGCGAAGCGGCTGCTGCCCGACGTCAAGGCCGCTGGGTATGAGGGGTCGGCGCGAAACTTCCGCCGGCTGGTCGCCGAGCAGAAAGCTGCATGGCGGCTAGGCAATCACCGTGGTCGTCGGCCGGGGTGTGGACGCCGGGCGACACGCTGATCATCGACTGGGGCGTGCAGGACGGGCTGCACGTGTTCTGCGCGGTGCTGGCCTGGTCACGGGTGCGGTTCGTACGCTTCGCCGACAACGAACGCTCCGACAGACATTGGGGTTCCTCGCCGAATGCTTCGAGGTGTTTGGTGGGGTGCCGAAGGTGGTGCTCGCTGACCGGATGGGTTGCCTGAAATCCGGTGTCGTCGCCAACGTGGTGGTGCCGACCGCGGACTACGTCCGCTTCGCCTCCCATTACCGGTTCCGACCTGACTTCTGCGAGGCGGCAGACCCGGAATCGAAGGGCATGGTGGAGAACCTGGTCGGCTATGCCAAGCGCGATCTGATGATCGCGCAGGCACCGTTCACCGACCTGACCGCAGCCAACCAGCGGCTGCGTCCTGCTGCACTGAGGTGAACGCGGTGATGCATTCGGAGATCTGCGCCATCCCGTCAGAGAGGCTCGAAACTGAGCGGGGACTGTTGGCCGAGTTGCCGTCGCTGTGGCCCTCGTTCGGCGCCAGGCCGACCGCCAGGAAGGTCGACAAGCTGTCCTGTGTCCGGTTCGGATCAGCCCGCTATTCGGTGCCCAGCAAGCTGATCGGTTCGATCGTCACCCTGCTCGTGAGCGAGGGACAGGTGCAGGTGGTCGAGCCGTTCACCGGTGAGGTGCTGGCTGAGCATCGCCTTATCGCACCGGAGGAAAACGGCATCACCGATGACCACTACGGATCCTCCAGACCGGACAAGCCACGACGCGGCGCCCGAGCCAGAGCCCAGACCGAGAAGCAGTTCCTCGCCCTCGGCGACATCGCGGACGCGTCCTCACCGGCGCTGCCGCGGCCGGGGTGAGCAAGCTGGCGACCGAGCTCGCCGACATCCTCACCCTGCAAGCAGCGCACGGCACCGACGCACTGCTGGTCGCGTTGGAACGGGCGGTGAGCTTCAACCGGTGGCGGGCGGCGGACATTCGCTCCATCCTCGGCGCAGCCGGTGCGGCACCCACCCCACGCCCGGCGGGCGAGGCACTGGTGTTGACGCTGCCGATGGTCCCGACCAGGTCGCTCGCAGACTACCGGATCGGCGGTGATGGTTCGTGAGCACGACACCACCACCACTCGCCGCGGATCTGAACGAGGGACTGCGGAGGTTGAAGATGGCCGCGATGCGTCGCCTCGACCCCGAACTGCTCGTCACCGCCAAGACCCAACGCTGGAACCCTGAAGAGTTCCTCCGCACCCTGGTCGAAGCAGAGATCCACGCCAGAGACGAATCCAATGCCCGCACCCGACGGCGGCTCGCGGCGTTCCCGGTGACCAAGACACTGGAGGAGTTCGATGTCGCCGCATCCTCCATCCCGAAGGCGACATTTGATTACCTGTCCTCACTCGAGTGGATCAGGGCCGGGGAGAACATCCGCCTGATCGGACCCGCCGGCACAGGAAAAAGCCACATGCTCGTGGCGATGGGTGTCGCGCGATCGAGGCAGGGCACCGGGTGCGTTACTACTCCGCCGCCGAACTCGTCGAAACGCTCTACCGCGGGCTGGCCGACAACAGCGTCGACAAAGTCATCGACACGCTGCTACGCAACGAGCTCGTCATAGGCGACGAACTGGGCTTCGCCCCGCTCGATGACACCGGTGCGCAGTTGCTGTTCCGGTTCGTCGCCGCCGCCTACGAACGCCGCTCGATCGGCATCGCCAGCCACTGGCCCTTCGAATCCTGGGGACGGTTCCTACCCGAACACACCACCGCCGTCAGCATGCTCGACCGGCTCCTGCACCACTGCCACACCGTCGTCACCGACGGCGACAGCTCCCGCATAAACAAGCCCGCCGACGAACAGGAGGCCGCCCAACGACTCAATGAAATCCCGCGAGGAGCGCGGGCTTTTACTTGGCCACCAGCGGGGACCAGAACTTGGCCGTTGACAGACCCGAGCGGCAGCCGCAGTTCGGTCGATCAGGTCAAGCCAAAACCGCCCTCGCGTCGACTGCTGCACGACAGCCTTTCGCCGTATGCGCCGTCGGACGACGCGATGACCGCCGCAGCGGCGTCACTCGCTATCCTGTTCGAGCGGGACCCGGCAGCGTCGTTGTGACAAATGAGTGACACTGTCGCTCGCGAAAGAGGTATAACGGACAGTCGTTTGGTCGATCCGAACGCTTGTAGCGCCGCAGTTATGGGCCGGAAACGACGCACGGGGCGGTAGCTCAGCTGGTTAGAGCAAGGGACTCATAATCCCTGGGTCGTCGGTTCGAGCCCGACCCGCCCCACACGGCACTAGATCGCTTCGATCCAATCCACCGGCTTCTCCCCTACGATCGTTGGGTTCGAGCCGAACGGTGTCCGCTGAGCCGGGATCAGCCATTGCCTCTTCGGCCGGTCTACCTAGGTCGGTAGCCCGGCGCTTGTTTTCAGTAGAACGCGGCGAACTTGTCCAGTTAAAATCGGTTGAGATGTAGCCATGAGATTGACCTGATCCTCGAGCGACCCGATCAGCGAGTGGTAGCCAGCGAGGTGAAGCTGTCCGCGTCGGTGGACGACTCGGCAGTCGAGCACTTGCTGTGGTTGCGGGAGAGGATCGGTGACGATCTGCTCGACGCGGCCGTGATCACGACCGGCAGCCGGGCCTATCGACTTAAGGACGGGATTGCGGTCGTTCCAGCCGCACTGCTCGGACCCTGACGTAGATGGGTCGTCGGTTCGAGCCCGACGCGCCCCAACTGCACTCAGAAGGAAGAAAGCCAGTAGCGAAGAAGAGCCAGCGCAACGGCGTTGGGCCTGAATCGACCACACATCATTGGTCCAGACGCCAGACGTTCACGCGCGAGCCTGCCTCGAGCACGGTCACGTCCTCTTCGATGTCGAGCAGGCAGTTCGACGCGGCCAACGAGCGCAGGAAATGCGATGCCGGCGGTCCGACCGCCTGCACGCTCCCGGTCGCAGGTTCGAGTGTCGCCCTTCTGAATTGCCTTCTGCCTGCAGGCGACTCCAGCCGCGCGGAGAGCGTCGCGGCGACCAGCGGGCGCAACGGGTCGCCGAATCCCATCGCAGCGCGAAGCGCCGGGCGCACGAACACCTCGAACGAGACGAGGGCACTCACCGGATTGCCCGGAAGGGTGATGATCGGCGTGCCCCGGTAAGTACCGGCGCCCTGTGGCATTCCAGGCTGCATTGCGACCTTTGCGAAGGTCACGTCCTCGGGTCCGAGCGTGTCCTTGACGACCTCATACGCCCCCGCGCTGACGCCGCCTGAGGTCACGATCAAATCGGTGTCGTCGAGACCGGCGTCGAGCACCGCGCGCAGCTGCGCGACGTCGTCGGCCACGAATCGGGTCAACTCCGGGCGACCACCGGCCGCCTCGACCGCGGCCGCCAGCATCGGACCATTCGCGTCGAAGATCTGTCCGTGTCTGGGCGCCACACCCGCCTCGACCAGCTCACTGCCCGTCGACACGATCAATACTCGGATCGCCGGGAGCACCGATACCTGCGCCGCGCCCAACGCTGCAAGCAGGCCCAGTTGGGCGGGGCCGAGCACCGCACCGCACCTCAGCACCGTGTCGCCAACCCGAACATCTTCGCCTGCGTATCGGACGTGCTCGCCCTCCGAGCGCGCCTCGAGGACCTGCACGACATCAGTCCCGCCATCGGTGGCTTCGACCTGCACCACCGTGTCCGCTCCGGCCGGCATCGGCGCGCCGGTCATGATTCGATGAGCCGTCCCCGGCTGCAGTGGCGGGCTGTCGAGCTGACCCGCGGGGATGTCGTGCACCACCGGCAGCGACACCGGCACTCCGGGTGCCCCGGCGATGTCGACCGCCCGCAGCGCGTACCCGTCCATGGCCGAGTTGTCGAACATCGGCAACGGACTGGATGCGACCCAGTCCTCGGCCATCACCCGCCCTGCCGCGTGGCGCAGTGCCACCGCTGTCGGGCGAACTGGGCGCACGAGCGCGGCCACGACCTGTTGATGCTCGGCTACCGACCGCATGTCAGCCGCGCCTTTGCGAGTACTCGGCGTCGGTGACATGCGCACCCCACTGCGTCTCCGGCGTGGGCGCATCTTCGGCAACCGCCTCCAACAGTGCGAGGTGGGTCATGAAGTGCTCTGCGTCCGCACCGTGCCAATGCCACTCGCCAGGCGGCGTGTGGATCGTGTCGCCGGGCCGGATCTCGATCAGCGGGGCGCCCTGCGCCTGGGCGAGGCCGCGGCCTTCGGTGACGTGCAACGTCTGCCCATTCGCGTGGCAGTGCCAGGCGGTGCGGGCACCCGGGGTGAAGTGAACGGCATTCACGCGCAGGCGCTCGAGAGCGGTGGGGACGATGACAGCATCGATCCAGACGACTCCGGTGAACATCTCCTCCGGGCCTGGTCGGCTCGGTTGCTTGGACTGAATCTGCATACTGTCCCCCGCTCGGTCGGTTGTCGACGCTACGTTCCGATCGCCCGGTCTGAGCCACCCGGGTCCCCGGTCGCTGAGGACGGCGGCGGTGCCTACGCAGTGCCGACTCAGCCGCGAACGGCCGAAACGATGCTGTACACCCCGAGTGCCGTCATCGCCGCGGCGGCGACCCTGGTGATCCACTTGATGGGGAGTACCTTGAGCAGTGTCTTGCCACCGAGTATCGCGAGCAGACCCACTGCCCACAGCGCCAGCACGGCACCGAGACCGACCGAGAGTGGATTGTGGTACTTCGCGGCGAGGTTGGCCGTCAAGATCTGGGTGAGGTCTCCCCACTCGGCGAGGAAGATCACGCCGTATCCCAGCGCCGCCACTTTCCAGAAACCTGCGTCCTCGGCGACCGCCTCAACCTGCTCTGCCTCCTCTTCGGCTTCCTCGAGGCCCTCGCGCCAGATCAATACCGCACCGACCAGAAAAAGTGCCGCGACCACCCCTTCCACGACGCGGTGCGGCAGGAGGGTCAGCAACGATCCGGCGCTGACCGCGATGGCTACATGGGTCAAGAACGCCGCTGCAATACCCACGAAGACCCACCGCCACGGGAAGCGGGTACCGAGCACGAGGCCGGCGACCGCTGTCTTGTCGGGCAGTTCGCCGACGAAGACGAGGGCGAAGACCGTAGCGATGACGGCGATGTTGAGCATCCAAGCCCTTCAGGTCGGCGCGGACCGCGTCCTTTCAGGGCGTCACCCTACGTGGGTGCTGGCCTAGGGGTGGCGACGCAGTCTCGAGGCGGTGACCCCGGTCAGTCGCCGCCTCCTCCGTCTCCCTTGCCATTGCCGTTGCCATTGCCGCTGCGCTTGTCGTGCTTCGGGATGGGGGTAGTGGCCCGCACCGGGGCGGTCGGTGTCACCGTCGCCCGCGAGATCACCGTGCTGGGCAGTGGGGTGGGCGGGGCCAGGTCGATCGCGACGGCCGAGGCCGCACTTCGTAGCTGGGCGAGCTGTGCGGCAGTCAGCACCGCGATGCTCTGCGCCTGGGCCAGATCACCGTTCAGCGTCCCGAGCGCGGCGCGGGCCGTCGGCATGTCATGCGCGGCGGCGGCCGCGGCCAGCATCTGGATGTCGTGACGCAGCTTGGCCTGGGTATTCGACACAGCGGTGGGGGCCGAAAGGCCACCACATCCTGCCAGCAGGGAGGGGCCGAGGCACAGAACGCCGACGGAAAGGCGCCGCAACCGGGCCGTCATCCGACGCTCACTTCGAGCTTGTGCAGATCGGAACCGAGCTGGCCCGAGATCGATGGATACGCCGGAGCAGGTGCCGGCGGGTGCCCGTCCCCCGAGGTTACGACCAGGACGCTCGCGGCAATCACGACCAGTACCGCAGCAATCAGGACCCACCGATGGGTCCTCGCCCAGGTAGCTGAGGCGCTACGAACGCGAAGCCGACGAGTGGCTCCGGCACCATCGAGCTGGGCCAAAGAAGCGGTCGGCGAGGCGGGCAACAGACGGATTCGGCCGGTATCGGGGACAGACGCGAGGGCTCGCAGTGAGGCTGCGCACTCGAGGGCACTGGGTCGCCGCGCAGGATCGGTCACCGTCATGGCGGCTAGCAGTTCAGCCCACGCGGCGCCATGCGCCTCGGGAATGTTCGGCGGCCGATGCAGGCGGGCCAGGGCCGCATCGATGCCGCCGCCCGGATAGGCCTGGTTGCCGGTGAGGCATTCGATGAGGACCAGACCGAGGGAATAGATGTCGCTCGCGCAGCTGACCTCGCCGGAGCGCGCCTGTTCGGGGCTGAGGTAATTCGCCGTACCCACCGTCGTCCCGTTCATCGTGAGTCGCGTCGAGTCGACCAGGCGTGCGATGCCGAAGTCAGCCAGCTTAGCCGTGAATCGGGCTGGGCTTGCGGGGTCGGGATCCAGCAGAATATTCGCCGGCTTTATGTCACGGTGCACGATCGCCTGCCGGTGCACATAAGCCAGCGCCTCGGCCAGCTCCGCGCCGAGCGCGGCGACTTCGCCCGGCGGGACCACGCCTTGCGCGATGCGCTGGCGCAGCGTCGGCCCGGAGATCAACTCCATGACGAGGAACGGAACCGCCCTGCCGCCGGGGTCTGGTGTGCTGCCCGCGTCGAAGACCATCACCAGCCCGGGATGGCGCAGGCCGGCCAGGGTCCTGATCTCGGCATTCACGCGACGCTGGTCATCACCGGTGTCGGTGTCGAATCGAAACAGCTTGACGGCCACCGAGCGATGCAGCACCTCGTCCTCGGCCGCGAAGACGTCGGCCATGCCTCCCCGACCGATCCGGTCCCCGAGCCGGTACCTGCCATGCAGCGTCCCGGCAGTCAGCGGGGAGGAAGCGATGGAGTACTCCTTCGTGGCGGACGCGATCGGCTCGTCGGTGCGGTGGGATGGCAGCGGTCTCACGATGCCGACCGCATCGAGACGGCACCACAATCGCTACACACAGCGCTTGCATACCCGGGCAGACACCGGTTCTCACACGATGGGGTCAAGCGACGGACGTAGCTCAGGACGCGGCCAGCAAGTCACCGGTGAGAACCACGTCATCCGCGAGTGCCCGCAACTTCTGATGTCCGCGCTGGCTGGTGACCCGCAGCAGGTCGAACGCCGCCTGCTCGGTCATGGCACGCCGACACATGAGGATGCCGACGGCTTGGCCGATCCTGCGGCTGGTCACCAGGGCCGCCTGCAGGTTCACGATCTGCTCGTCGGCCTGCGCCGCCTTGAAGGCGATCGCGCCGTGCGCGGCGAATGTCTGCCCCACCGCGCGACTGGCGTCGGTGAACGCTCCCGGCGAGTCGGCATAGAGGTTCAACGCTCCCAATGCGTCTGCTTCGAGGAACAGCTTGTAGGACAACATCGCGCGCACCGGCGTCTCGGTGCGCATGCGCGCGCGGAACGCCGGCCACCGGTCGTTGTCGTCGATGTCACGCAACTCCACCATGTCCACGCTCTGAACGGCCGCGTCCACGCACGGACCCTCCCCCGTCTCGTACTGGATCGTGTCGACGCTTATCGGCACCGCATCGCTGGAAGCGGGCGTGCTGAACGTGCCGCCCCGGATGATGGTGATTCCGGCATGGTCTGCTCCCGGGACGAGGCTGACCGCGAGGGTGCACATGAGCTCCAGCGTGAGCAGGACCGATGCCGGCCCATGCAGTTCGCGCGCCAGGCTCGCAAACTCCTCGGCGTCGTGCGGCAGGTGGATGGCGTGATCTGGGTGCGCAGCCATTGTTAGGCCTCAAGCTCGGATTCGCACCGCGTGATCTGAAGACCCCGACATTGCCCTGACCCGAGACTCCCACGTTACGCGCATCAAGGGCCGATGAACTCGGCGTCAGTGATGATTTCCGGTAACGGTGAACGCGGGAGTGTTGTTGACCGCCGTCACCGTACCCGAACGGGCCACCGGTTCCGTCGGCCATACCCGGTCAAGCTCGCATCCCTGCTCATAGTGCAATCCCCCAACGTCGACTCCTCGGCAAGCCGCGACCGAACCGTACTGGTCAACGCCTCACCGTCGAAAGAAACCCAACCGAACGGGAGGCTCGTCAGTCAGTAGTGCCCCCGCCAGCGCTCGCGCAGCGCCCGCCCGTCAGGGTCATACACCGCCCGGTATATCGGCGAGGCCCAGGCGCGGGTGAGCCGGCTCACCTTGGGCTCAGGCAGCGGCCGCAATTGCCCGGAGGGTCGCGGCGAGCGGCGGTCGCCCTTCGACCATTCTTCGAGCCGGGCTGCGGCATCGGCAAACGCGGCAAAGGTGGCCTCCGGATCGGCGAGGTCGACACTGTCACCGTCCGGCCCGAGGTGCTCCCGGGCGAGCGCGGCGCGCAGCGCAAGCGGGTATGCACGCGGCTCGTCCAGCGCGCGCGATGATCGAGCCGGTCGGCCCGAGCGGGTCTCGTCCCACACCGCGACGGTGAGTTCCGAGTCGTGAGTCCATGATCTACGGTTAAAGTTGTCCGACCCGGTCGTGGCCCAGACATCGTCGATCACACACACCTTGGCGTGGACGTAGATCGGCACGCCTGCCTCGTTCTCGATGCCGTACACGCCCACGCGGCTGGGCGCCACCGAACGGATCAGACGCAGCGCAGCGGCTCGACCTACGAGGTTGGGCGGCATCGACAGCCGCCCGTCCTGGTCCGGGTACATCGGCAGCACAGCGATGAGCTTGAGCCCGGGGTTGTCGCGCATCGCATCAGCAATCCGGACGGCGACGTCGCGGGACCAGAGATATTGATCCTCGAGATAGATCAGTTCACGCGCGCGGCGCAAGGCCTTGACATACCCGCGGGCGATGCTTCGTTCACCATTGGGCGCAAACGGGTAGCCGCCCGCGCGGTGCGGATAGGTACGCAGCAACTGAACTGAATGCGGACCGACGGGCTGGGGTGGTTGGCCCGGTGCCGGCAGCGGACGCCTGCGGTCATCGGAGCGCACAACGTCGGCCAGTCGGTGAATCGGGTTGCGGCTCAGTGGCTGAGGATCGTCCCACCGTTCGCGAAACACCGTCTCGACGTCGGCGACTGCCGGGCCCTGGATGGCGAGTTGGACGTCGTGCCACGGTGGCCGCGCCCCGTACACCGCGGCCATCGGCTGAGCCTGCCGGTCCCCGGCGTGCTCTGCCGTGTCGCGCCTGCTGTGGCACAGGTCGATGCCCCCGACGAAGGCGACGTCCAGCTCGGGTCGGGTCGAGTACCTGATCACCACGAACTTCTGGTGATGTGATCCGCCGGTCCGAACGCGCATGTCAAGCAGGCAGCACCCGCCTGCCCGGTCGATCTCCTCGCCGAGATGCCTGTTTTCGGTCGCGGAGAACTGAAACCGGTCCAGGTGCGACCGCCACACGAGGCCGCGCACGATCACACCGCGCGCTGCCGCACGGCACAGCACCTGCGACGTCGTATCACCGTCGCTGTCGGTCAGCTTCTCGTCGGGATCCCCGCGCCAATCGGTGAACAGCACCAGATCGTCGCGCTCGGCCCGTTCGATTGCCGCGGTGAGTTCGCTGAAATAGGCGTGGCCGTGGACGAGCGGACGGACCTGATTGCCATGCGACCACGCTTGCTGCTCGCCACGAGCCGGACCCGCGCGGTGTGCGTCGTCGATTCGCGTCGCGGGATTGCCCCGCTCCGCGCTCGACAGCAGCCAGTCCTCCAGACCCACCACTTATGCCTACCGGCAAGCGACCAGCCGCACAATCCTGTCATCGCGGCTGGACAGATCGTCGCGGGCCATCCACCGTGGACCCATGCGCCAACTCACCAGTCTCGATGCCCAGTTCCTCGCCATGGAGTCCGCTCGTCAGTACGGCCACGTCGCGGGCCTGGCCATCCTCGATCCCTCGACGCGCGACGGTGAGCTCGATCTGAGCGCTCTCCAACACCTCATCGGGGAGCGGCTACCCCTGGTGCCGCCGCTGTGCTGGCGTCTGGCCGAGGTCCCGTTCGGCCTGGACTACTCGTACTGGGTCGACGATCCCGACTTCGATATCGAGTTTCACGTGCGCGAGATCGCGATTCCCGCGCCCGGCAGTGAGACCCAGCTCGCCGAGCAGGTTGCCCGCATCGTGGCCCGGCCGTTGGATCGTGCGCGCCCGCTGTGGGAGCTATATCTCATTCACGGACTCGAGGAGGGTCACGTCGCAGTCCTGACGAAGATCCACCACGCGGTCATCGATGGGCTGTCGGGCACCGAGATCATGGCGGCCCTGCTTGATCTCACCCCTGACGGGCGTGCGGCCCCCGCCCAGTCGGCGCACCCGGCGCGCATGCCCAGCAGCACCGAAATGCTGGGCCGCGGGCTGGTCGGGCTCGCCAAATTCCCCGTACGTTTCGCGCGGTCGGCACCGGCCGCACTACCCAACCTCGCCGAGGTGCGTTCGCTGGCTATCGTCCCCGGCGTCGCCCGGATCGGGCAGCTCGCGCAACTCACCCGCCAGGTTGCGTTCCGGCGTCCGCGACACCGCAGTGTGGCCGGCCTGCCCGCGCCGCGCACCCCGTTCTCCGGGCGGGTGTCGGGCCAACGCCGGGTGGCCTTCGGCCAGCTCGATCTCGCTGACGTCAAGACCGCGAAGAATCGCCACGGGACGACCGTGAACGACGTGGTGGTCGCGATCTGTGCCGGGGCGGTTCGCCGTTGGCTTATCGAACACGATGCCCTGCCCGCGGATCCGCTGGTCGTCCAGATCCCGATCTCGGTCCGTACCGATGATCAGGTCGGTACCTACGGCAACCGGATCATGCTGCAGACCGCCCCCCTGCTGACCCAGATAGCCGACCCGGTCGAGCGGCTGCGGCTGACCCATGACGCGCTCGGGGACATGAAGCAGCGCCACAAGGCACTGCCCGCCGAACTCCTGCAGGACGCCAATCACTTCATCCCGCCGGCCGTCTTCGCACTCGCCGCACGTTCGACGTTCGCACTAGCGACATCGGCGGCCGGGCGCCCGCCCTGGAACCTGGTGATCTCGAATGTGCCAGGCCCCCAGGTCCCGCTCTATCTGGCCGGCGCCCGCCTCGTCGCGAACTACCCCATCTCCGTGATCACCGACGGCATGGGCCTCAACATCACCGTGAGGAGCTACTGCGGTCATCTCGACTTCGGGCTGATCGCAGACCGCAGTCAGATGCCTGACGTGCAGCTGCTCATGCAGTGGCTGCGAGACGAGCTCGAACTCCTGATCAAGGACTGACGCCTGACCGGATCCTCACGCCCAGCCAGTGGTAGACCAGGTGCTCCCGTCGGGGCGCACCGCGAAGGCTTCATGACCGTCCAGGGCCTCGACCCAATCCCGGGCGGCCTGCCCCATCGCGAACGCGGCGGTCGCATACGCATCGGTGTCACCGAGGCGACGGCCGGTGACGGTGATGCTGGCCAGCTCGCCGGCGGCGCGGCCGGTGTGCGGATCCACCACGTGAGCGCCGCGTTCTGCGCTGCCCGAGGTCGCCACCGCGAGCCCGTTACCCACGATGACGGCCGCGACCTCGCGCACCCGCAGCGGATGGGCCACCCCGATCCGCCACGCCTGCCCGTGGGCGCTCCCGCCGGCGCATTGCACGTCGCCGCCGCCGTTGACGCAATGATTCACCGAGCCGGCGGCCACCAGCATGTCGCTGGCTCGTTCGATCGCCCAACCCTTGACCAGGCCGGACGGATCCAGCCGCCCGGACGCATACATCGAGAAGTAACCGTCCGTCTCGGCCTCGAGTTGCCGGCAGCGGGCCAGGACCTCATCCACCTCGCTCGCGTACTCACCGCGGGCGCACTCGCCCCGGCCCAGCCGGCTGATGACACTGCCCGGCAGGTAGGTCGAGAAGGTCTCGTCCACCCACCTCAGCCAATCGCTTGCCGCGTCGATGGCGGACGTCTCCACTCCGGGAGCGCGCACGTCGAACGAGAAGACGGTCCCCATGCATTCGATGACCTCCCGGCGGGCGAGTGCCGCGGCCCTCACTTGATACCGACCTGGTCGAGGGCGCTCTGCAAGGACTGGACGTAGCCCAAGCTCGTGTAGCTGGCCCCGGATACCGTGTCGATGTGCGAACTCTGCGCAGCGAGGGTCTCCTGCAGCAGGATGGGCGCGGCCTGACTGTTGATGTCCTGGGATCGTCCGTCGAAGGCCGTCAGCTGCAGGAACGACACGTTCTCGATCTTCGAGCTGGCGACGACCACCTGCACCTGCACGACGCCGTACTGGGTCTGCACGGCCCGCCCCGCGAGGGTCTTGCTGAGGGCTGCCGCGCTGGCGCTCGTTGCAGGGGTCGCGCTCGCCTTCGGCGACGTAACCGACGAGGTCCCTGCAGATGACGACGGCGCGGGCGCGGTGGTGGGCAGCCCAGCGGAGGGCAGCGCGCCGGTACTCGTCAGCGGATGGCCTTGAGCCTTGAAACTCAACAGCGCGACCAGTCCGAGGACCGTGCCGGTGATGGACAGAATCACTCGTTTCATGTGCAGCCGTCCTAGAACGCAAAGGATTCGTGGTGGATATGGCGCCGGGACACCCCGGCGGTCCGCAATGACCGCTGAGCAGCCTGCATCATCGGTTCCGGGCCGCAGAGGAAGACGTCGCGCTCGCGCAGGTCCGGCACCAGGCGCTGCAGGCTGGTCGGTGACAGGTGATCCTTGGCACCCTTTCCCGGGGGGCCGATGAGGTAGTGCACGCGCGCGCCGCGGCGGCGGGCGATCTCGTCCAGTTCGCCGCGCAGCACGATGTCGTCCACCGATGCGGTCCGGTAGATGACCGTGACGTCTCCCGGGTGGCCTGGCAGCGTCTCGAAGAGCGCGCGGATCGGAGTGATCCCCACTCCTCCGGCCAGCAGGAGCACCTTGTTCCGAAGCCGTCGGGCGGCGGTGAAGCCGCCCGACGGCCCCTCGGCGAGCACCCGCGTACCGGGCCGCAGGCGTAGCAGTGCCGCGCTGTGGCCGCCGGACATCTTCACGGTGATCCGCAGCAGATCAGGCCGCGGAGCCGCGGAGAGCGAGTAGGGGTTCGCGGCCCACCACAGGTCGCGGGTCAGGAACCGCCAGCGGAAGAACTGACCCGATTCGGTACCTAGCGATTCCAGACGGCGCCCGGTGATGTATACCGAGACCACGTCCGCCGATTCCCGGCGCACATCGACGACCCGCAGGTCGTGGCGGATCGCATTGCGGATCGGTGCGCACAGTCGGTACCACACCAGCAGAGCGGCGACGAACAGGTACATGGCCGACCACAGCAACCGGGCCTTGAGGTTGGTGACGAAGTCAGCACCGGTGGCGAACTGGTGGCTGAATGCGAGGGCGATCGCCAGGTAGGTGTAGAGGTGGATGAAGTGCCATGTTTCGTAGCTCAGGCGGCGGCGTGCGGCACGGGCGGACGTGACGCCGACCGCGACCAGTAGCCCCAGGGCCACCGTGGCCATCAACATGTCGGTGTAGGTGGTGACCACGTTCGCCGTCTCGTGCAGCACGTTGGCGTGCGCGGTGACCGCGTAACCCCAGATGATCAGCAGGGTATGCGCGACCGAGAGAGTCACCGTGTAGCGCCCGCCCATCGCGTGCCAACGAGCGAGCCGGTCGGTGCCGACGCCTCGCTCCAGCGCGGGTACCCGCGCCATCATGGCGAGCAACACGACGACCGCATACCCGGCGAGCAGCCCGGTGATACGCCCCGCGTTGGTGAGCCAACCGCCGAACCCCAGGACGTAGCGCGTGTCCTGCCACCAGAGTGCGATCACCAGCGCGGCACCGATGCCGATCGCCGCGAGTGCCGGGCCCGCCGTCACCCGCATCGGCTCGGAGCCACGCGAGCTCGCGCGAGCGCCGGCTACAGGCATCGCCGTTGTCATGGCACGAGTATTCGCCGCATTCCTCTGGCTGTGCTCTCGACAACCTGTGCGCTGGCAATGTCAGAGCGGATTCAGAGCGAATACAGAGGCGCGCCTGTGAGACTTGACCGATGCCGGACGCCTCCCCGACCCCGTCAGCCATGACGGGGCAATTCGCGAGCGGCCACACTGTTGGCGATGACAGGCTGCGGGTGCTGATCGTCGATGACGAGCCGCGGCTGGCCGACGTGCTCGCCCGGTTGTTCGAGCTGGAGGGCTGGCAGAGCCAGGCGTGTGTCGACGGGGTGAGCGCGATTCGGGTGGCTGCTGAGTTGCATCCTCATGCGGTCGTCCTGGATGTCGGGCTTCCTGACCTGAACGGATTCGAGGTCTTGCGCCGGCTACGGGCCGCCGACCCGGCAGTCTGCGTGCTGTTCCTCACCGCTCGAGATTCGGTGCAGGACCGTATCGCCGGCATCCGGGCGGGCGGTGACGACTACGTCACCAAACCGTTCAGCATGGAGGAGGTGGCCGCTCGGGTGCGCGGCCTCGTGCGCCGCGCCGGACTGACCCGGGCGAGCCTGGACGGCGCGATCACCGTCGGCGACCTGGTCATGATGGAGGACGCCCGTGAGGTATGGCGCGCCGGTGCACCGATCGAACTCACCGCAACCGAGTTCGAACTCCTTCGCTACCTGATGCGCAACCCGCGCCGCGTGCTGTCGAAGGCGCAGATCCTGACACAGGTGTGGGACTACGACTTCGGCGGCAGCGCGCATGTGGTCGAGCTGTACATCAGCTACCTGCGCAAGAAGGTCGATGCCGGGCGCCCAGCGATGATCCACACCGTGCGTGGCGTCGGCTACGCACTCAAGCCGACATGAGCGCCGTTGCGCAGGGGCGGGGGCGGAGCCTGAGGCTGGTGGGGCGGAGCCTGAGGCTGCGGGGGCACAGCCTGCGATTCCAGATCGTGGTGACGATCGTCGTGCTGCTGTCCGTCAGCTTCCTCGCGGTCGGCGCCGCCACAGCGCTCGCCATGCGGGCCTTCCTCCTGCAGCGCCTGGATCAGCAACTGGCCGCGGCTGGGGACCGCTACTCGCTCAGCCTGGAGCACCCGGGCACGCCAGGTACCGACCCGTCCGGCCCGCTTGGCGTCGTCCAGGGCCAGGCCGCGGGAACCCTGGGCGCACGCGTCCTCAACGGCCAGGTGACGGCGCTCGAGGTCGTCGCGCGCAGCGCTGGCGCCCCTGCCCCGTCCGCGGCTGACCGACAGATCATCGGGTCGCTACGCCCGAACGCCGCGGCCCGAACCGTCCACCTCCCGACCCTGGGCGAGTATCGCGTCCTCGCCTCGGCCGGGATGGACGGCGACGTGCTCGTCACTGGCTTGCTGGAACACCCCGTCGATGAGACGGTGGCCCGCCTCCTGCTGATCGAGGCGAGCGTGTTCGGCGCGGCGCTGTTGATCACCGGAGCCGCGGCCACGATCAGTGTCCGTCTTTCGTTGCGCCCGCTGCACAGGGTCGCCTCGACCGCGCGAGCGGTCTCCGCGCTCCCGCTCTCCGCCGGCACGGTGTCGATGCCCGAGCGCGCCGAGGTCGACGCGCCTTGGACGGAGGCCGGCCAGGTCGCTACCGCCTTTGACCACATGTTGGAGCACGTCGAGTCCGCGCTGCGCGAGCGCGAGGCCAGCGAGGATCGCCTGAGGCATTTCATCGCTGATGCCAGTCACGAGCTCCGTACCCCGGTCGCGGTGGTCCGCAGCAACGCCGAATACGCCCGACGTGTCAGCGGTGACCTGCCGGTGCCGGTCACCCAGTCGCTGACCCGGATCATGTCCGAGTCCGATCGCATGGGCCATCTGGTGGACGATCTGCTGCTGCTCGCCCGCCTGGACTCCGGACGCGAGCTCGCCCGCGAGCGGGTGGACCTCACCCGATTGGTCCTGGACGCCGTCAGTGACGCCAGGCTGCTCGGGCCAGATCATCGGTGGAGACTCGAGCTTCCCGAGGGCGAGGTGCGCATCGACGGCGACGCCAACGCACTGCACCAGGTCGTGGCCAACCTGTTGGCGAACGCCCGCGTGCACACGCTGGCCGGCACCACGGTGCGCACCGGGCTCGCGGTCAACGGCGAACGTCGCGCCGCCGTGATCACCGTGCGAGACGATGGGCCGGGGATCCCCGCAGTGATCCGCGAGCGGATCTTCGACCGCTTCGTCCGCGCGGACAGCGCTCGAGCCCACTCCGACGGCAGCGGCCTGGGACTGTCCATCGTCGCTGCCATCGTCAAAGCCCACGGCGGCGAGGTCGAGGTGGCCAGCCAGCCCGGGTCAACGACGCTCACGGTGCGCCTGTCGCTTGCCGGCCGGCAATGACCGGCTACCTCGAGATCGCCCGCCTCAGCTCCTGGGCTCTGAGCAGCAATTCGAACTCCAGCGCTCCGGCGCGCAACGCCGCGCTCAGGCTGGGCGAGTGGCCCGCTGCTGCTTGGGTGAGCAGCGCTTTGATCGAGTTGGCGGCGACATCGCGGTCGCGGGCCAGACTGCCCAGCAGCGACTGCTCGATCCGGTACCTGATGTCGTTGGCGGCCGGGCCCGACGCCAAGGCGTGCGAATCCGCGATCAAGGTGTCCGTCGCGAAGGCGCCGACGCTGGAGTTGAGCTGCTGATATCCGGAGGCAAGCTGCTGGACCGCGACCAGCGCCGCCGACGGGTTGGCGAGCGCCTGGGACACGACCTCACCGTCTGACTGGTAGTCGTCGGTCAGGCCGACGAGGTGCAGGAGCGTGGGGCGCAGGTCGGCCTCCTCGACCCAGGTACCGACGGTGCTCGCTTGCGGGACCGTGTTGGCCGAGTTCGGGTCCAGCACTTCATTACCTGCACCAGGCTGCGGACCGTCGACACCATGCACCGCAACGCCAGGTCCCGCGATCGCCGACCAGGTGACGTCGATGTTCGGGCTGTAGTAGCCGTGGTTCCAGGCAAACCCTGGATTCACGCCGACGTTCGGTCCGGTGGTGGAGAAGTAGTAGTCGGGTACCGGGAACAGGGTGTACGTCGGCATCCGGAGCGGATCGGCAGTCTGCATGTGCAGTACCCGCTCCTCGAGTGCGCCCGCCTGGTACTTGACGATGTTCTGCCCGACGGCGCCGCTGAACGGATTGTTCGCCGTCAACGCGGCAGTGTTGCGCTCGAGCTGGCGCACCGTCGGGTCTGCCGCCGCCGGCTGCCCATGGACGTAGATGGCGGCGCCCTGCGGCTCGATGTCGAAGGCTGTGCCGTTGCTCGTTGTCGTCGCGAGCAGGCCCTTGATGTTCGCCTGTAGCTCCCCGACGGTGTTCGCGGCGTACGAGCAGGTCACCGTGACGCCATCGCAGCCCGGTGGCGTGGGCTGGGCTGCCCGGGCGGCGTTGGCGCCGGCGAACTGGTCGTTCTCCTCGGCACCGATGACGAATTCGGTGTTGGCCGGGGTGATGCCATCGGCGGCCAGTCGCTGGAAGAAGGTGTTGAAAGCGTTGTCGTAGGTCTTGAGGGTGTTCACGTAGCAGCTGTCGCCAGGCCCGACCGGCTTGCCGGTTCCCGTCGCCGCCGCGGTCGTGCAGCCCGACTCTCCGGCCTTACGTTCGTGAGCGTCGGAGATGTAGCCGTAGGTGACGGGAATGTTGCTCTCCTGCATGTCGGCGAGGTAGGCCAGCGACTGCGCCGGTGTCGGGCTGAAGCCGGGGAACCCGGGGTGGTTGTTCAAGAACGCGCCGTTGATCTGCTGACCGGACAGGTCGACCAGGTTCCCGGCGGCGTTGGTGACCTGGTATCCGTTGCGGGTCACGTTCGGGGTGCCCGCGCCGAGCTGTGGGGCGACGTAGCGCGCGCCGAACAGGGCCTGATACCCGTGGTAGCCGCCCGGTTCGGTCGGCAGCTGGTCCGCGACCGCTGACGCGGACGGCGACGTCTGGCCGTACTTGACGGCTTGGGCATTGGCGCAGACCGCGTCACCGGCCGCGCAGTGCACTGCCTCCCCGACGTAGTCAGCCGCCTCGGCATTCTTGAAGTGATCGGTGTCCGCAGCGTTCTGCGCCACCTCCGGGGACGACGCCCCGAACACCGTCGGCAGGTCGACCCCGGTGTTCTCGAGCACCATGTTGGCGGTCGAGAAGTTACCCACGCTGCAACCCGCGCGCGTGAATGGCACCCACGGAGCGGGGGTCTGTGCGCCAGCACCGGGAGGCGCCGGAACGGTCGGCGAGTACGCCATGGTCGGGGCGGTGTCCTGGCCGGTAGGCACCGCCGCGCTGTCCTTTACCGGGCTCGTCCAGTACGCGAAGGAGCTCGCCGGATCGGTGGTGCCGTCGCGGTTGTAGGTCTTGTAGCTGTTGGTCAACGGCTGGCCGTGGCGGTCACCGTAGAGGCCGGTATAGATCGACAGGCTGTCGTTGGCCGTGTGCGCGATCAGGGGCGTGTGCGTGTTGGAGAACACTGTCCCGTTCTGCTTGAGGAAGCTCAGCAGATGTGGCATCTGTTCGAGATCGGAGGGGACGTTGGGGTTGTCCCGTGCGAAGTGCACGTTGTCGAACACGAGATCGATGACGTGGGAGACACCGTTGCCGAGCTGGCACGAGGACGTCGTGACCAGCGCCGGTGCCGCCGAGCTTGCGTGCGCGCTGGCCACACTGACGGCGGCGGTGCCTAGCCCACCGGCGACTGCCAGCGACATCACTATCCGAGGGAACGCCTGACTACGGTTTCGGCGCATGATTGACTCCCCAAAGTCGACTTACCTCGCATTCCGACCGTAGCGGAAGTCGGCGGCGCTGGGGAGACGCACAGGTTAATCAGGGACAAATAGTGGCAGGCGCCCGGTTAGATCTCACGAATGGTCCCCAGATCGCGCCAGCGAATGGTGCCTAGGTTCGCGCTAGCGAATGGTGCCTAGGTTCGCGCTAGCGAATCGTGCCTAAGCCCGGGATCAGCGGCAGGTCCAGGGCCGTGACCCAGCCGGGCGGGAGTTCGTTGACCGCCGGCACCGCGTTGAGCGCCCGCATGCCGGTCGCCAGACAGCCCGCGGTGGCCGCGTCGCGGCCGCTGCCATCGGTGTAGCGGAACGCCGTCTCCTGGGTGATCGAAGGCGAACCGGTGATCTCGACCCGGTAGACGTCGTCCTGACTGCCGCGCGGCCAGTCGGGTGCGGCATCGCGGCCGACGCGATTGACATGCTCGAGCTGGATGCGGGTGTGTCCCTTGAAGACCCCGTCGATCGTGAATCTGATCGCGGCCACCTTGCCCGGCTCGATGACTCCCTTGGCCGACGGGATCGGCCGGTCGGTGACCCACTTGTCCCACGTGGTGGTGATCTCGTCCAGCTCGATACCGACTGCCTGAGCCATCATCGGCACGGTGGCGCCCCACGACATGACAAGGATGTCAGGCCACTCGAGCAAAGCCTTGAAGCCGGGCTCGCGGCCGATGCCCATCTCGTTCTCGTAGTCGCCCTCGTAGTTGGCGTAGTCGAGGATCTCCAGGGCACGGACCTGCCTGACCTCTGCGCACAGGCCCATCAACGACATCGGGAACAGGTCATTGGCGAAGCCGGGGTCGATCCCGGTCGTGAAGCACGAGGCGCCACCGGCCTCGCAGGCCTGGGTGATCGGGTCGATCCACGCGGCCGGGTTCTGTTTCATCCCGGGCCACACCCACGGGGTCATCGCCGTAGAGCAGACGTCCACGCCGGCGCGTAGGAACGTCGACATCACCCGGATGTTGTCCTCAGCCTTGGCCGCGGTCGGGCCGTAGTGCACGAGCGCGTCCGGGCGCAGCGCGACCAGGGCATCGAGATCGTCGGTGGCGATCACGCCGAGAGGAGGGATGGAACAGATGTCACCGACGTCCTTGCCGACCTTGTCCGGGTTCGAGACGCCGACGCCGACGAGTTCGAACTCGGGGTGCCTGACCAGTTGCTCGATGACCAGCTTGCCGACGAATCCCGTGCCCCAGACGACGATGCGCTTCATCGGCTCAGCTCTCCCCCGTTGACCAACAGGTGCTGCCCTGTCACCGCCTTCGCCAGATCCGAGACGAAGAACGCCGCCACATCCGCCACCTCACCGTCCTCGGTCATGCGCCGCAGCGGGAACCCTCCGACAATGTCGTTGAGCGCCTGGACCTCGGGGATCTTCTTGTGGGCCGCCGTACCCTTGACGAACATCTCGACGGGTGGCCCCCACATCCACGACGGCACGACCATGTTGAGCCGGATGTTGTCCGGGCCGAGCTCCTCCACGAGGTAGTACATCGTGGTGAGCAGCGCGTTCTTCGTTGCCGCGTAGCCGGCCTGCGGCATCGAGGGCTTGAACATCGACTGCGAGCCGATGAACACCACCCCACCGCCGCCAGCGGACTTGAGCGCCTTGGCAGCCGGGCGCAGAACGGTCAGCGCGCCGAGCACATTGGTCTCGAAAGCGGTGCGCCAATGATCGAAGTTCGTGTCGTATAGGCCGCCCCAGACATTCTCGTAGGCCGCAACCTGGATGACGCCGTTGAGTTCACCGAAACGCTCGGTCGCCGCATCGACCAGCGCGCCGCAGGCCTCAGGGTCGGTGATGTCGGTGGCGCGGTGCGCGATCCGGGCACCGCTGGGGTCCAGATCCTGCGCGATCGCGGCGAGCTTGTCCGCCGAGCGGGACGCGAGGACGACGTTCGCGCCGAGTCGCAATGCGCTGGCGGCGCACTCGCTCCCGAGCCCGGGCCCGACGCCAGTGATGAGTACGGTCTTGCCTTCCAGCAGCACAGCCGATCCCTTCCCTGGTTGACCTCTACAGATGTCGCCAAGTAGAACATGTTCTAGATTCGTTGGCGATACCGGTGCGGCGAGCCGATCGGGTCTGCACCGCGTAGGTTTAAGGCACCAGGTTTTCGCGTGTGGGAGGGCAGCGTGCCGGGGATCGCCAGGCCGGTGCTGCGCTACGGGCAGGCATTGTTGCGAGAGCGCAGCGAGCACGTCCACTCCTTCGACGCCGCCCTACGCTGGCTCATCGAGGACCTGTTCGCGACGATGTATGCCTCGGGCGGTGTCGGTATCGCCGCCAATCAGATCGGCTCGTCGGCAAGGGTGTTCGTCTTCGACTGCCCGGACGCGTCGGCAGGTCGGCTCGTCGGGCACGTCGTGAACCCCGAATGGGTGCCGGCGCCCACCGAGACGGTGCCCGTTGTCCATCGTGAGGGCTGTCTGTCGCTGCCCAACGTCCTGGCCGACATCACCCGCCCGGGCAACGCGTCCGTCATCGGCCTCGACCGTATCGGCGCGCCCGTCCGCATCGACGGGACCGGCATCGGTGCGCGGTGCCTGCAGCACGAGATGGAGCATCTGGACGGCGGCATGTACATCGACCACCTCTGCGAGGCCGACCGCAACCAACTGCTAGAGACGCAGGCCGAGTTCGACTCAGGCACGCGCTGAGGCCGAGCGGCCTTGACGCAGCGCCCGCGTCAGGCCGCGACAAGGAAGTAGATCGCCACCGCCGCGGCGACCAGGGCGAGCGCCGCGAGCGCGAACAGCAGTGGCAGGTCCGAGTCCTGCGCGCCGCCCAAGCGGCTGTGTGCGGCGACTGAGCCCGTTTGCGCCGCCTCGGGGGGCTGCTGCTTCTGGGCGCGCTGCTGCTTCTGGGCGCGCTGTTGCTTCTGGGCGCGCTGCTGCTTCTGGGCAGGTCGGCGGGTGGGCCGCTGGCCGGTGAGCTTCCGGAGCGCCGCTACGTACTCCTCGGAAGTGAGCAGCCCGGACTGATGCAGTTCACGCAGGTGCAGAAGATCTTTCGCGTTCGACACTGCGCTCCCTCCGGCCCGTTGGCAGGACGCCGCTGCGGGTGCAGCCCCATGAGGCTAGCCACTGGCCAGGGACACCGCCTGCTCACACAGACTTGTCTCGAAGCGGCCCCAACCTGTCATCACGAAGACATTCGCCGGAAACGCACGGCTGGAACCGTCACCGTCATGACGCAGACAACCATGTGCCTAACGGTAGATCCGACCGCCCTCGTCGGCGCCCCGGCACCAAAGCCTTCCGAGGAGCACGCCACTCTGGCCATCTGGGTACGCCAGCCGTGGATGGTGCGGGTGGGACGGGAGAACGTGCTCATCCGCGGCACCAGCCCCCGTGACTTCGGCGCCGTCGCGGCCATGCATGCGCGCTGCTCG
>JALYIS010000032.1 GCA_030775705.1 Actinomycetota bacterium | reverse complement strand
GCGGCGGGGCGCTCACCGGGCTGCCACACCTGGGACCTTGCCACCACCCACGATCGCGCGGGGGCGCCGCGCGAAGAATCGGTATCAGTGCAGGGTCAGCCATAGCAGGCTGGCTAACCCGGCGAATGTGCAGTAGACGGCGAATGGTGTCAGGGACCGGGTTTGGAAGTAGCGGGTCAGGAAGCGTACGGCGAGGTAGGCGGACACGAACGAGGCCAGGCTGCACCCCTGCAGTCTCAACCATCACAGTGGGTTTTGACGCAATCAAGACGGCGTGTCACGGGAGCACGGTTCTCGCCGAGAGCTAGTGGAACTGACTTCGTCCGCAGAAGGTCGACGACGGCAGCCGTGACGAGGTCACCAGCGAGGCGGCCACAGCGAGGTCAGGGCGCCGAAGCGACGCAGTGCCGAGCTGGAACAGACAATCGACACCCGCACAGCAGCAGCAACGTCTTTCTCCATATCACAGAAGCGACCCGCCCAGCCGCCGCTGACCATTTCGGTCTTGCCGAGAACAAGGACCTCTTCCGCGTTGCGCCGAGTGCCACGTGCTCACCGTGAGCAAGGCATCCAGACCGCCACGCTCTCGCATCTACGCCTAGGTGATGGGAGCACGCCGCCCTCAGAGGCGCTGGGGTGGAGGCGATGGCCGCCCCATCACCGTCGACATCCACGGCCACCGGGACGCCCCGCGGTCCAGGTGTTGCTGTTGCTCGTCGTCGCCCCGTCCTTCCTCGCAATGGGCCGCCCGGTGGCGACGGTGGGCGCTGCACTCGACGAGGCTGCCCAACACCGCGTCGGCGCAATGTCGGCGTGCCGACCTGCTCGCGCGATCTGTTCCCCCGCAGTCACCTCGGCGCTGGTGCTGGCCACGCCATGGCTGCTCTGTCTCACCCCCGGTATGTGGCATCGCTGGTCAGCGGGCTGGGGGGCGCCCTTACTCGAATTCTGTTGCTGGTCATCGGATTCGGACATTTTACACCCGACTGCAGTCTGATCTTGTGTCATGGCGCTACTCACCGTTCCCGTCCTTCGGGATCAGGGTGGTCGAGACGTCGGGCGACGGCCCGCTCGGCGTGGTGCTACGGCTCGGACCGCTGATCACCTACGCCCACGTCTACTACGCCGGTCCACATCGGACGTTGCGGCGGAGATGCGGACCGACCAGACGATGGGGGCGGGCATCCTGTGGATCCTCGGAGACGTCGTCGGCATGCCGTTCTTGCAGGTGCTTATGCGGGCACTGGAGACGGACAGAGAGCCTCGGGACCGAAGCCTACGAGGTCGATACGGGTTCTGAGGCAGGGGCGATGAGGTGGTAGAGCGACCCGCAGCTGCGGGAGCCGGTTCGTTCGCGGTTAGCTGGGTGTCAGGTGTTAACGCGTGCGCAGACGGTGCACCTTCGGCGCGATGTCTCATGGCCCAGGTCGGTACGCCGGAGTCAGGTGATTCCGACCTCCGCGCACTTCGCCGTGGCGCATTTTAAGGTTGCGGGGATAGGTGCGACGACCACGGATGCGACAGCGACACCAGCCGAGCTACGGAGTCCATCGCCGTCATAGCAGTACCCACCCCCAGGGGAATGACGTCGACTCGCGGGCGAATACTCCTGGGGTGACCACCCCGACCTCAGGTAGCGGCGAGCCCGCCCGTGAGACGTCCCCTCGGCACGACATCGCGCATCTGGAGCATCTGCTTCCTGCGTGGCGGCGCAAGACCCAGGGTGAACCCCGCTGGGCGGTCACCTCGGCCGTGCTGGTTGCCATCGGGTTGCAGCTGGTGCTGCCCGACAACCTGAGTCTGGCGTCACGGTTTCTGCTGCCCGGCATCGAGGCGGTCATGCTGGTGACGTTGGTGGCGTTCAACCCGGCGCGCATCGACCGCACCTCCCGTCCCCTCCGGGCGGCGAGCTTGGCGCTGATTGGGATCGCCAGTCTGGCCAACACCTATTCGGCGATCGCGCTGATCGCGGAGCTGTTGTCCGGGAGCGGCAGCACTGATGCCCCGGAGCTGCTGCGCAAGGGCGCGGCCATCTATCTGACCAACATCATCGTGTTCGGGCTGTGGTACTGGGATCTCGATCGTGGCGGCCCCGCGGCCCGCGCCCACGGAGTCAGGGACTATCCGGACTTCCTATTCCCGCAGATGACCCAGCCGGCCCTGGCCAACCCGGACTGGGAACCACGCTTCGCCGACTATCTCTACGTGTCGTTCACCAATGCGACCGCATTCAGCCCCACCGACACGATGCCGCTGTCGCGTTGGGCCAAACTCGCGATGATGCTGCAATCGGCCGTCGCGCTAGCCACCGTCGCCATGGTCCTCGCCCGGGCGATCAACATCCTGCACTGACCCCGCCAACGCGACCCGGTCCGGACCCGTCACCGCTCCCGGCTGCACAGCGCAATGCGCGTGCGCGTAGCGATTACCGCGACGACGTTGAGCCAACGGCGGTTGACCCACGGGCTCAGCACTTCCCGGTCGTTGCACAACAACAGCAGGAACACACTGGCACTCGGCAGCAGCAGCCCGGCCAAGGCCTGCACCGCGGTGGTGATCAGACCCAACGGGGCACCCGGGATCAAGACGATTCCGGCTGCGG
>JALYIS010000031.1 GCA_030775705.1 Actinomycetota bacterium | reverse complement strand
CCGGTGGTGCCGGTCGCGGTCGAAGGCGCAGCCGATGTCGCGGCACCGGTAGCACCACCGGTCGTGGAGCCGGTGTTGGTCGCCGCACCGCTAGACCCGCTGCTGGTGCTACCCGAATTCGTCGACGACGCCGAACCACTGGTCCCACCAGTACCCGATCCCATCACCGAACCCGTGCCACCGGAGGTGCGGTGCACGGTTATTCCTGCCCCGCCGCCGCCGTTCCCGCCGCCACTGCCGCCCGCGGCGACGCCGCCCGATACCGATCCGGAAGATCCGGAGGATCCGTTCACCACGGATCCGCTCGCTGGGCCGCTGATCGCCGTGCTGGTCGGCGAGGAAATGGCCGACCCGGAAGACCCAGTGGTCGCTGATCCCGAGGAGTTAGCAGTCGTATTTCCGGATGATGCTGAGGCTGAGGAGGACGCCGAGGAGATCGTGGTCCCGGAGTTCCCCGCGGTTCCGGTGGATCCGGAGTTTGCGGCGTGCAGTTGCGCAGCCATGACAAGTTCGATGAGCATCTTTTCTCCGCTTCGTCTATGAACAGGCTTCAGATGAGCGCGTACATAGATCGCTTCGGCGCGATTCTGTCCTGAGGTTCCAATTCGGAACGAGGCAGCCAAAATAGAAGTCCCGTCACGTCTAAAGACATCTCCCGTGTGATTCGCGAGGTTGCCAGTGATCGTTTGGACACGCCGGACCTGAAGCACTCGAGTGCGAGTCCAGGGGTTTCAATGATCTTTAACGCTCGGATCTCCCTGGTCCTCAGAGCGTGTTCAGACCTTCGATGGATGTCTTGCTGGACTCGCGATGGCGTCCGTCAACCCCTACGCGATAGCTGCCTCGCAGTCGCGACCTTGGCGTGCGGTGCTTGAAGTTGACCTGCTCAGCGACATTCTCAACGAAACTTCGGCTGTCGTCATCGGTAACCGTCCAGACAAAACTGGCCACTTCGATGGCCGGTCCAATGATGAGCTGGCCACGGATTCGACACTTTGAGCCAAGGCGTTACCCGCCGCCACGCGGCGGACACGATCGTCACACCCACGAACGCGACGCAGGCGTTCGGTCCCATCCCGACGCCGGAGTCGACTACGTCGACGGCGGGCTCGGACGACTGGGGATGGCTACCATCACGTCGGCGTCCCAGCGGCCGCGGGGCGTACAACTCGCTGCCGACCACGGGTAGGTCCGAGCTGTCACGTGACACAGCTCCTGGGCGACTTGGCGGTGGGGAAGTCTGGCTTGCTATTAGCCAGACGGGTCTCCCGGTGTTGATGTCCGGTCCTGCGAGCGGTCTAGGGGCGGACCCCAGCGTCCCGCGGCACGGGAGTCACCGATGATGTAGCTCGGCATCGCTAGCTGGTCGCCGCGCCGCGCGCATCGTCGTCGTCCTCGTAGTGACGAGCATGGCGGTTGTCTACGAGGCTGGGCACGAGTGAGAGGTCGGGGGCTAGTGGCGTCTTCGCGCGGTTGCTCGTGGTGGGCGTTGCCGGGCCGTCCAGGTTGACGCACAAGATCCCCTGGTTGAGGTCTGCCCGCCACCGAAGGCTGCACGGGAGCTGGATGTCGTAGTGCCGTAGGAATGCCATGGCAGATCAGAAATGGACCATTGGCGCTGGGTGAGGTATGCCGCACAAAGTAGCAGTGCGCGAGGGTCGGCTCGGCCGCCTTTCAACCCGATGATGCAACGCTCGCGGTCGAATAACTGCTCGACGGCCTCTGGCTTGCCCAGAGCCGCGTAAGCCGCGCCGTTCAGCGAGATGACGCCGCGTTTGTGGATGGTCACAGCGGGGTCTCTCCCCGGTGGCAGCAGCGATCTGGTGAACACTTCAAAGGCCATGTGATCTCGCTGGTGGCCGCTGCTTCCTAACGCCACCGTTCGTGTCTAGCGGGGATATCGGTAGGTCGTCGGCGACCGAGCAGAATCTTCGAGCGGGCTGTCCGAGATACTAACGGGACTGGAGCGCCCCCACTTCGTTTCGGAGCCGCTTCTGAGGAGTTGTGGCGGTGAGTACCCGATCCGTGCGTTCCGCGGTGACCCGCTGGATGCGTGGCCCGAGGAATGAAAGGACAAGAAGCGCCGGGCGGCGACGCGCTCGAGCTGGGAAACGGGCAGAGTGCGTCTGTTCGGAAGGTACGGGGGCCGCTGACGGCCTTCGACCGGCGAGGTGGTCAACGAGCAGCGTCGCGGTGGGGTGTCGCAGCGTGGGCAAAGGACAGTCACCCGTGTGGAACCGAGTCCGTTCGGCGAAGCGGGTGCGGCGCCACATCCGCTTGCCGCTGACGATTTGCTTCTGGTGCACGCGGCTAGCCCGAGCGTCATCGCGGCCACCTCCAACGATCAACACCGGCGCCGGCTGACCGGCGCTGGGACTGCTTTCCCGATCCAGGCCAGGCCCTTGTCGCCTACCCGGGGGTTGCGGCCGACCGAGTGCTCGATGCGGTCCTTTTCATGGCTCCGATCGTGGTCGCGGCCCGCAGGCGGAAGTGCTGGCCGAACGGCGCTTGCCTCGGCATGGACGGGCGGTTTCCGCCATAGCAGCCACGCCCGCACCAATAGCGCCCGCCTGGTGCAGGTCGCTTGCGACGTCGCCGACGAACCTCTCGGCTCGGACGTGAGGCTTGCCATCCCCGCGCCGGCACGACTGCGTGCTCGCGACCATAGTGCGGTCGCCGCCGTTCGCACCCTGGACGGCAACGGCGGGGTGCAGTAGTCGGCCCAGGTGGGCGTAGGCCAAGGGGGTCGAACGCACCGGGTGGGCGGTGCGTTCG
>JALYIS010000030.1 GCA_030775705.1 Actinomycetota bacterium | reverse complement strand
TATCAAGCCCACTGTTTGGAGATTACTGGCAAACCACTTCGCGCCGATCTTCGTCATCGTCAGCTCGAAGCGGGTGTTGCCCTGCAACCTGCGCGACCCGGTGTCGGGAATCTGGTAGCTCTGCGAGGAGACCAGAATCAGCCAGCTCGTCCCGCTGTTCGCCTCGACGGCCGTGTTGGTCACCGATCCTTGCAGGTCGAACTTTCCCTTGGTCATCCCCGAGAGCAACGTCGACTTCTTCTTCGGGTCGTCGATGTCGGTCTTCAGGGAGGCGGTCGACCCAGCGACCGCCCGGGCATAGTCGGAGTCGAAGCTCTTCCGGGAGTAGGTCGTCAGGTTGAGTACCTGGGTCCGGGCCGCGCTGGCCGCTTGCTGCGCATCGGCGGTGAGACCGACCGCCTTCGCCGCCGCTTCCCGACGGTTGCGATCGGGATGGATGACAAACAACACCACGGCCCCCAACGCGATGGCGATGACGCCGAGCACCGCCGCGGTGATCCAGGGCGCTCGAACCCCCTGTCGTGTCGTCTCGGTCATGTTCTCCCTTGGACGCGCGCTACCTGCCGTAGCTGCCGCGTGCAGATTAGTCCGTTGCCGCGGCGCCGGCACTCAGCGAACGATCAGTGCAGCCCGTCGGTCAGCATGGCGATCCAGGACTTGTCGCCGAGCACCGCGGCGCTGCCGTCCACGGAGCCCACATTGATGGTGTTCGCTGTGCTTACCCGAGGATAGGCCACAGTGTTGCCTGCGGTGCTGATCGGATCGCCGCCAGGAACGTTCTGCGAACCGCGCACATCGATGTTGCTGCTTGGCGGCAGGTTGCAGTGGGCGGCCGTGTTCGCCGGGTGCGGCGACAAGTTACTCGGTGCGGTCACAACCGTGGCGTCGTAACCGTCGCGCTGGGATGCCGGATTGCCGCAGGATGCCTGAGTGCTGTTGATGATCAACCCCAAGTAGCCCGTACCCAAGCCCTGGCTGTCGGTTCTGAGCACGCTGAAGCTCCCCGCGGCGAGGGCCGGATACAACTCGAAGAGCTCGTCGGTGGCCGGCAGATGACGCACGAGCAGCTGCCCGGTGGAGGCCAGGTTGTTGAAGACGACGCCCAGATCGGTCTTGTTGTTGTTGACGAAGGTCGAGATGACGCTCAGATCGTTCGGGCCGTTGGTCAACAGGCTTCGGATGTCGGCGTCACTCGATTTCAGCTGCTGGCTCAGCAGGTTCAGGCTGCTGGAGAAGCTCTGAATGTTGCTGTTCTCATCGAGCTGGGTCTGCAGGGCGGGCGCGGACGCCTTGATGAGTGCCAGCGTGTCCGGCAGATTCGCCTGCGCGGCGGCCAACAGATTGTTCGAGGCGTCGAGCAGGGCCCCCAGCGCCGGCCCTTGGTCGTTGAACGCCTTACCGAGTTCAGCGATCGCGGTCTCGAGGTGCGTGGTGTCGACTGATTTGACGAGATTGTCCAGGTTGGTCAGCAGCACCTGGGTCGGGATCGGGATGCTGTTGCCGCTCATCGGGATGACGTGTCCCGAGGTCAGGTAAGGGCCGTTGTCGTTGGGCGGGAGCAGGTTCACAAACTGCTCGCCGATGACCGACCGGTTGCTCACCACCGCGATGGCGCTTGCCGGGATCTTCGGATGGTTGCAGTTGGCCAAATCCAGATGTGCTCGGACGCCATTGGGGAGCAGGTCCAGCTTCCCAACGCGCCCGACGCTCACCCCGCGGTAGGTGACCTCTGCGTTGCTGAAGATGCCTCCCGAATCAGGGAAGTCTGCAGAGATCGTGCACGGATTGGAGAACAACCCCTTCGTCAGGCCGACGTACTCGGTTCCGACGTAGGTCACGCCGATCAACGTCATCAGGACGAAGATCACGAGTTGAATCCTGGTGGATCGCCTCAACATGGCCGGATCACCCACCCAGTCCTGGAAGCAACAACGGGGTGGTGGTCGCCGACTTTGTCGTGGCCGACTTCGTAGTGGCCTTCGCGGGTGCCGGGGACAGGGAGTTGACCAGCGTGCACAGTGCGGGGATGTTGAGGCCGCAGAGGTTGTCGGAGAGGTTCAGGTCCAGGTGGACGGCGAGGTTCGCGTAGTCCCCCTTGACGAAAGTATTCGTGGTACCGATCGGGAACGGGAACGTAAGCAGAATATTCAATGCCTTGGGCAGGTTGTCGCCCGCGGCCGTAAGCGCCTCCAGCGGCGCCTGGAGCTCGTTCAGTGAGCTGACGAACAGGTCCTCGGCCGAGCAGCTCGTCCGTCCCGCGGGGCACTCCGGTGCCTTGCCCGAGGGAGTGTTGACCAGTACCGGCGTCACACTGGTGGTGAGCAGGTTGGTCGCCACCGAGCCGAGGTTGGCCAGGCTCTTGAGCAGTGTGACCAACTGAGTCCGCTCACCACTGAGGATTTGCAGCGCCTGGGGGAAGGTACCGAGGGCGTTGATCAGGATCTGCTTCTGCCTGTTCAAGGTGGCGGCGAGGGTGTCGATATTGTCCAGCGCGGTCGTGATCTGCGTCTTCTGGTGATCCAGGGTGCCGACGAATGCGTTGAGCTGGGGAATCAGGTCACGCACGGCCGTCTCGTTGCCGTGCAGCGCCTTGTTCAGTTCGGTGGTGATGGTCTGGATCTGCTGCAGGCCGCCGCCGTTGAGCAGCAGGGACAGGGCGCCGAGCACCTCCTCGACTTCGGGCGCAGTGCTGGTACTGGTGGCCAGGATGTTTTGGCCGCTGTGCAATCGAGTGGCCGAGGGCTGCGAGAGTGGCTGTTCGAGGGCAATGAACTTCTCGCCGAGCAGCGATGTCATTTGAACAGCTGCCCGTGCGTTCTCGGGCAGGTTGACGTCCTTGTTGACCCTCACCTTGACCTTGGCGATCCAGCCGTCGAGCGACACCGACACGACCTTGCCGACAGCCACATCATTGACCTTGACGTTGGACTGCGGCACGAGGTCGAGGACATCGGTGAACTCGACGGTGAACTCGAGCGGGTGGCTGCCGAGATTCGGACCGCCGGGCAGGTTCGCGCTGTACAGGCCGGTGAAACCGCAGCCGCTGAGGGTCAGCGCCGCGACCGATGCCGCTGCGAGAAGCTTGGCGCGCCTCATCCGCCGCTCACCCCGGGAAGGTTCGAGGTGAGCGCGCTGCCCAGGCTGGAGCCGGACGGCGCCGAGAGGTTGAGGCTGCCGAGCAGGGTCTTACAGGTACTCGCCACCTGCGCGCTGAGGCCGAGCCCGTTGAGCAACGAACCGACCAGGCCGACCGGACCTGAGGTCGCGCCGAGCAACTGACACAGCTGTCCGATATTCGCGATGCTGCCGAGATTGCTCTTGGTGCCCAACGTTCCGGTGGTCTCCTGATATGCGTGGGTGAGGTTCGCGAGCGCATACGGGGCCAAGGTCAGCGATTCGTTCAAGGGCCCTTGCTCGGCGACGAGAATGTTGCTCAGCTGTTCCAGACCGATAACGCCGGTGTGGATCTTCGCGGCGTTCGTGTTCACGAAGTCCGCCACCGAGTGCAGGGCCACCGTCAGATTGTGCAGTGCGGATCCGAGGTCGGCTCGCTCATTCGCCAGGTCGCCGGAGACTTGGGCGAGCAAGGTGTTGAAGGAGCGGACTTGCGCGTCGCTCTGGTTCAGCCGATCGGTGAAGTTGCGCAGGTTGGTCACGGTGCCGAACAGGTCAGTGCGACTGTTGGCGAGCGTGGACGCCGCCTTCGACAGGTTCTGCACACTCGAGGCCAGCGCCGCACCGTTGCCCTTCAGGTTGGCCGCGCCGACGTTGACGAGGGCCGACAGGGCGCCGTCCTTATTCGCGCCGGTCGGCCCCAGGGCAACCGACAGCTTGTTCAGCGCACCGTAGATGTCGTCCAGCTCTGCCGGCGAGGCCGTCCGGCTGAGCGGGATCGTCGCGCCCGAGGGCAGGGCGTCCCCGGTGGTGTACACCGGAGCAAGTTGTACGTACCTGTCGCTGACGAGTGAGTTAGCGACGAGGAATGCCCCCGCGTTCGCTGGCACCTTGTACTTGGAGCCGTAGGTCATCTCGACCCTGACGAACGCACCCTCCGGCGTCACCTTGGACACCGATCCGACCTGGATGCCCAGGACCTTGACCGGGGTGCCGGGGTACACCCCGACTCCAGAGGCGAAGTTTGCGGCCACCTTCTTGTTGGACGATCCGGTGAGCAGATACACCGCCGTCACCAGCACGACCGCGACCACGACCGCAGCCGTCAGCGTTCGGATCATTGTCTTGGAGAGTTTCATCATTTCTGCGGCACACATCCCAGGTCAGGCGACGAGCCGGTCAGAATGCCGACCACGCCGTCAGGGCCAAGGTTGCAGATGTAGTTGTCGAACCAGCGCCCACTGCCGATCGCATTGTTGAACACCCGATAGAACGGCGCCAGTAGCTGCAGGCCCCGGTCCAGGCTGTCCTGATTGGCGTGCAGGGTGGCCAGCACCCGGTTCAGGTTGTCGAGCAGTGGACCGATCGTCTTCTGGTTGTCGTTGACCAGTCCTTGCAGTTGCGCCGACAGGACGGAGCTGTTCAGCAGCAGTGTGTGGATGGCGTCGCGGCGAGCGTTGAGCTCTTGCAGCAGGAGGCTGCCGTCGCTGAGTAGTTGCGCCAACTGCTGATCCCGGCTTGCGAGCACCCCGGTCACCTTGTTCGCCTGGGCCAGCAGATTATGGAGTTCGGTGTCGCGAGAAGAAATCGTTGTGGACAGCCGCGACAGACCACTGAGCACCGGCTTGACCGACGTCGGCGTGTTCTGGAAGTCCTGGGCGAGGACCTGGAAGGACTGCGCCAGCTGCGAGGTGTCGATCGCCTGGACGTTCTGGGTCAACTGTGTGAACGCTGGATAGATGTCGAACGGCGTTGTCGTCCGCTTCGACGGGATCGGGGTCCCCGGATTCTGCTTCGTGCTGCCGACGGTGTCGATCGACAGGTACTTGGCGCCCAGCAATGTCTTGAGCTTGATGTCGACAGTGCTGGCATCGCCGATGAAGGCGTTCTTGACCTTGAACTTCACCTTGACCTGGCCGTTGAACAGGCCCGTCGACTGGACGGTGCCAACCTTGACACCGGCAATGCGAACCTCGTCGTTCGGGCCGAGGCCGGCATCTTCGGTGAAGTACGCCGTATACGTGGTGCCGCCCCCGATGATCGGCAATTTGCCGGCGTTGAAGGCGGCAAAGAGAACCACGATCAACAGGACCAACCCGATGGCGCCGATCGTGGTGGGATTGCGAGCGCTGAACGGCTTGCCGCCGACATTGGTCTTGCGGGTCTTCACCGGGCCGGTCGTCTCGTGCTCGGGTTGCTCACGCAGCGGCACTGGCGAGTCGTCGTATTCGCTCATCCGTTGCACCTCGCAGCACTCGACTGGGAGGCGGGGATGTGGATCACGCCAGCGCCTGGCAGGGTCACGTCGGCCGTGATCGAACAGAGGTAGAAGTTGAACCAGGAGCCGTAACTACCGGTGTGCACGAGGGTGCCGACGGTGCCCGGTAGGTTCTGGAGGAATTTCGTGACGACTCCGCTGTTCCGATTGAGATTCGCCGTGAGCGCCGTGAGGTCGGTGATGTCCTTCGCGAGCGGAGCGCGGACCTTGGTCAGCAGGCCCGCGGTGGTGGTCGCCAGTATGTTGATGCCATCGATCGAGTTGCCGATGGAGACCCGGTCGGCCGCGAGGCCACTGATGAAGCCCTGGAGCTGCACGATGAGGTTGGACAGCTCCGTGTCTCGGTTACCGACCGCGGTCAGGGCGGACCCCAGATTGTCGACGACATTGCCGATGACCTGGTCCTTGTCGGCGATCGTGTTGGTGATATCGGCGAGATTGGTCAACAGGAGCTCAAGGCTGCCGCCCTGGCCCTGCAGCGCATTGATGACTTCGAAGGAAAGCTGGTTGATCTGGACCGCGTCCAAGCCCTGGAACAGCGGTTGGAAGCCGTTGAACAACGTGGTCAGGTCAACTGCGGGCTGAGTGTGGTCGATCCCGATCGTGCCGTGATTAGGCAGCAGGTCATTCGGGTTCCCGGCACCCTGCTGCAGGTCGAGGTAGCGCTGACCGACAAGATTGCGATAGCGAAGCACCGCGGTGACCGATCGCGGCAGGGGGCGGCTCTTGATCACGGTGAACGTGATCTGGGCGACCGAGTCGGAGCAGACCGACTCAGCCGTGTTCGACTTGGTGCAGGGCGCACCCTTCCCAGACGAGTTGTTGTGGTGGATCAGCTTGATCCCGCTGACGGTGCCGACGCGAACTCCAGCGACGCGCACGTCGTCACCGTTGGACAGCCCGGCCACATCGCTGAACATGGCTTTGTAGCTCTGGGTCGAGCCGTAGCTCGTGTTCGCAATCGTCGCTCCGAGGACATAGATGGCGAAGGTGGTGACGATCAGGAACACGATCAGCTTTATCAGTGGGGACAGCAGACCTCTCATTTGACGGTCACCGTCTCCCCACGCAGCCCGGGCGCCACCAGCAGGGTCGCGATTCCCGGCACCTTGTCGGCCGTCGTTCCCGACGTCGCCGCGATGACGCTGTTGACCACCGCATTCTCAGCCGGCGAGCCGATGGCCTGCTGGTCGAACCCGCTGGTCTTCGCGGCCTGCCCACACGCGTCCGCGGTGAGTGCCGCTCCATCGTTGAGGCAGCGGAAGTCGGACGGGATCTTGAAGATGCCTTTGCCGTCCACGGGGACGCTGTTGGGCAGTCCGAAGCAGTGGGGGCCGAGGCCGGTCAACGGCTTGGGCTGGTTGCCGTTGACGTAGTCGCCCAGGCCCGTCTGAGGAATGTAGATCTGAGCACTCAGATTGATCTGTCCGCCCCGGATCGCCGATTTCGCGCGGTCGAGCAGCTGGCTGAGGCCGCCCAGCATGCAGGAGAACTCGGGCGCGTACTCATTGAGCTGCGCGTACACGGTGGCGCTGGTGTCCACGATCGTGATGAGCCGAGACTGGTTGTCGGCCAAGAAGCTGCCGATGATGTTCGAGGTGTTGGCGCCGGCGCTGAGGATCGCATCGAGGCCTGCCCGCTTGTCGATCACCGTCTGCGCCGATGTCGTCAGGTTAGCGATCGCCGACAGCAGGTCGGGCGCGGCATTGTTGTACTCGACCGCCACCTTGCCCAGTTGCGACAGATCAGTCACCAGCTGGGAGGTGTAACTGGTGCCCGGAGACACGTCAACGTTGAGGGACTTCAGATAGGTGTCGAAGTGCACCAGCGTCTGGCCCAGTTCGGTGCCGCGGCCCCGAAGGGCGGTCGCCAAAGCGGTCAGGGTGGCGTTCAGCTCAGCGGGTTTGACCGCGGTGAGCAGGGGCAGGATGTCTCCCAGGACCTTCTCAGTCTCGAGCGCCTCTGACGTGCGGTCCTGGGTGATCACGGCATGATTCTGGATGGGCGCCCCCGGCACCGAGGGGAGGATCAGCGACACGTATTGCTCACCGAACAGCGTCTTGGGCAGGATCTGCGCGGACACATTGTCCGGGATCAGCTTTGCCCGGCTCGGGTCGATATTGAGGGTGATCTGCGCGCCGTCCCCGGTCGACTTCACCTTCTTGACGGAGCCGACGATCAGGCCACGCTCCTTGACGTCGGACTGGGTCAGCAGTTGGTTGCCCGTGTGATCGGTCATCAACGTGACGCTGATCGTCGGGGTGAAGTCCTTGTTGTAGAAGGCGACGGATAAGGAGATCAGTCCGGCGACGACCACGAGGTATGTGAGGCCGAGCAGTCTGCGCTTGACGATCGACGCGAGGCTTTCCTTTGCCATCAGCTAACCCGCCAGCCTGACGCTGACAGTTGAGCCCCAGATCGCGAGCGACAGGAAGAGGTCGATGACGTTGATCGCGACGATGGTGGTGCGTACCGCCTTGCCCACGGCGATACCCACGCCGGCCGGACCACCCTTGGCGGTGTACCCGTAATAACAGTGCACCAGGACGATGACGATCGAGAAGACCAGGACCTTGAAGAACGACCACACCACGTCGCCGGGCGGCAGGAAAAGATGGAAGTAGTGCGAATAGGAACCGGGCGAGGCATGGTCGTAGTAGACGATGATCAGATATGTCGCGAAGTAGGAAGACAGTAGACCGATGACGTAGAGCGGGATGACCGCGACAAAACCGGCGATGATGCGCGTCGTGACCAGGAACGGCACGCTCGGGACAGCCATCACCTCAAGCGCGTCGATCTCCTCGCTGATCCGCATGGCGCCCAGCTGGGCGGTGAATCCACAGCCAACGGTGGCCGAGAGTGCGAGTCCAGCCACGATGGGGGCGATTTCGCGCGTGTTGAAGAAGGCTGAGATGAAGCCGCTGATCGGCCCTAGGCCGAGCTGGTTGAGCGCCGCGTAGCCTTGCAGGCCGACCTCGGTGCCCGTGAAGAAGGACAGGAAAGCGATTACACCGACGGTTCCGCCGATGACTGCGAGCGCTCCGCTGCCGAAGGCGACCTCAGACAGCAGGCGCAGCGTCTCCTTCTTGTAACGGCGCAGGGTCTTCGGTGTCCAGGCGAGGGCCTTGCCGTAGAACGCCATCTGCTCGCCGAGGTCGTCGAGCAGCCCCAGGGGGGCACTGACCGCACGGCGGGCGGTGGCGATGAAGTCGGTAGCCATCAGGACCCCTTCGCCGGGACGACCTGGAAGTACACGGCCGTGATGACGAAGTTGACGAAGAACAGCAGCAGGAAGGTGATGACCACGGACTGGTTCACCGCGTCACCGACTCCCTTCGGGCCGCCGCCGGCGTTGAGCCCCTTGTAGGAGGCGACGACGGCGGCAATGATGCCGAAGATGAAGGCCTTCAGCTCGCCTGCGTAGACGTCTGGGAGTTGTGCCAGCGCCGAGAAGCTGGCCAGGTACGCACCCGGTGTACCGCCCTGAAGTACGACGTTGAAGAAGTACCCGCCGGCCACGCCGACCACCGAGACGAGACCGTTGAGGGCAACGGCGACGAGGGTGCAGGCCAACACTCGCGGGACCACCAGTCGCTGGACCGGCGAGATCCCGAGAACCTCCATGGCGTCTATCTCATCGCGGATCTTGCGACTACCGAGATCGGCGCAGATCGCCGAACCACCGGCACCGGCGATCAGCAGCGCTACGACGATCGGGCTCGCCTCGCGGACGATGGCGAGCACACTGGCCGCCCCGGTGAATGACTGGGCGCCCACCTGCCGCGACAGGCTGCCGATCTGTAGGGCGATGACCGCACCGAACGGGATTGACACGAGCGCGGTCGGGACGATGGTGACGCTGGCCACGAACCACGCCTGCTGGATGAATTCGCGGAACTGGAACGGGCGACGGAAGATGAGCCGACCCACATCCAGGAACAGGGCAAACAGGCGTCCCGCCTGCGCAACCCCCGCCGTTGGGGAGAGGCTGGCCATCAGATCTTTCCGAGGCGGAGATTCTGGGTGTCGTCCTCACGCAGGTCGCGCGAGCCCGATGAGTTCTGGTAAGACCCAGACGACGCATGGGCGTCAGCCATGGCTGTGCCGCGGGCTGCTTCTTCGTCGCGGTGTTCTTGGTCCAGGACCTCTTGGACGGCCTTCTGGGCCTCCGGCGGCAGCGTGTGCAGCATCGCCATCACCCGCGCCTGGCGCCGAGCTGCCGCCTTACGCTCAGGTAGCCCCGGCGACGGCTGGATCTGCGGCGGCACCGCGCCACCACCAGCACCACCCTTCGGACCGGCCAACGGATGCGGGGCCGCCTTCCCACCCAGGGACGCCAACTCCGCGGCCACCAAACCCGCGTCCTTCTCCTCCGACATGCCGATCGGACCCTCTTTACGACCATTGAGGAACTGCTTCACCACTGGCTCCTCCGAGGTCAGCAACACCTCGCGAGGCCCGAACATCACCAACTCGCGCCGGAACAACATCCCCACGTTGTCCGGCACCGTGCGGGCCAGGCCGATGTCATGGGTCACTATCAGGAAGGTCGAGTCGGTCTGCGCGTTCAGGTCCACGATCAACTGGTTCAGATACGCCACTCGAACCGGGTCCAGACCGGAGTCCGGCTCGTCGAACAGGACGATCTCCGGCTCCAACACCAGGGCCCGCGCCAAACCGGCGCGCTTGCGCATACCGCCCGAGATCTCGCCGGGAAGCTTCTTCTCCGTCCCCGACAAGCCGACCATCTCCAGCTTCTCGGTGACGATGTCCTTGATTTCCTTCTCACCCTTGCGGGTGTGCTCCCGTAAGGGGAACGCGATGTTGTCGAACAGGTTCATCGAACCGAACAGCGCACCATCCTGGAACAGGACACCGAACAGCTTGCGCGTCTCATATAGCTTCGACTCGCTGCACCGAGCCACATCCACATCACGAATGACGATCGAGCCCTTGTCGGGCTTCAACAACCCGATCAGCGACTTGAGGAACACCGACTTACCCGTGCCCGAAGGCCCGAGCAACACCGAAATCTCGCCCGGCGGCAACGTCAACGTGACATCGCCCCAGATCGTCTGCCGCCCGAAAGACTTGGTCAGATCGTGGACAGCAACCTCGACACCCACGAGATGACCCCTTCCGACATTCCCCGCACGGCACAACGGCCATGGCCGGCACTCAGACAGATTTAACGACACCGCTACCCGGGAGTAACGCCCGGTCCATAGGGTTGCACATTCTCGGCGATAGTGCTCGCCGTCACGTCCGGCAATATTTGGCGATACGTGTGACAGATCTTCTTCGCTGGGCACCGGCCCTGACTGGGGAAGGAGGCCGCTGAGACGGATACGCTCCGCCGGTGACAAGTGTCGAGCCGACCCTCACCGCATTGCTTCGGGCGCAGCCACCGGATTCGGTTCTCGCCCTGGGTCCGCAGGCCAACGCGGACCTGGTCCAGATCGTGCGCGACGCCCGCCGACGGCAGGCGAGGGACCTAGCGGCTGCGTTCGATGCCACCATGAAGCACGTCCCGTTCCCGGTGCGCGTCATCGTAAAGAAAGTCCTCGGCGTGTGAGCGGCGCCCGGCCAGTCAGGCGTCAGCCCGTCGGCGCCCAGCCCGCCACCGGTGAGGCGGAGCTGCGCAAGCTCGCCCACACCCTCGGGGTGCAGGTAGAGCGGCTCGATGGGCTGCGTTCCATCCCGGCGGCCGATGTCAGTGTGTTGCGGACTCAGATTGCGGAGTATCTGTTCCAAGCTGACAAGCAGCACTTCGCCAAGATCGCGGCACTGTCCAGCGCCGTCCCGGTATCGGTTGCGGCAAAGCTCACCGAGCACGCGTTCCCGCCGCTGCTCGCTGCCCGAACCGCTGAATTGATCGACCCGCGCAAGGCCGCGGACCTGGTGTCGCGCATCTCCGACGCCTACCTCGCTGACGTCTCCGCGGCGATGGATCCGTCGCGAGCGCCGCAGGTCATTGCACAGATACCGGCCGCGCGGATCGCGCTGGTCGGCCACGAGCTTGCTCGCCGCAGCGAGTGGGTAGTAATCGGCGGGTTCATCACGCACGTCACACCTGCCGCGCTGGCACAGACCGTGCAGACGTTCACCGGTGAGCAGCTGCTGCACATCGGCTTCGTCCTCGACGACAAAGACCGCCTCGACGCCGTCGTCTCCCTGCTCAGTGACGAGCAGATCGATGAGCTCCTCGGAGCAGCGGCGCAGCAGGGACTGTGGGCCGAGTGCTCGGATCTGCTCGACCACGTCGAGCCGCAACGACTCGAGCGGCTGTCCGCTCGACTCGCCGTCGCTGCGGAGTCGGTGCGCGCCGCCTTCCGCGCGGCGTTGGCCGAGGGCAACCTCGACGGCGAGCGGTACGCGCGACTTGCCCAGCACGACACCGCCGGCTGAGCGCAACACCGACTCGTCATAGACAGCAAGGGCGGCCCGCGTTGTGCGAGCCGCCCTTGCCGAGGTCGGGAGCTACTTGACCGTAACGGTCGCTCCAGCAGCCTCGAGGGCAGCCTTTGCCTTCTCGGCGGTCTCCTTGTTGACCTTCTCCAGGAGCGACTTCGGCGCTCCGTCAACGAGATCCTTGGCCTCCTTCAGGCCGAGGCTCGTGAGGGTCCGCACCTCCTTGATGACCTGAATCTTCTTGTCGCCGGCTGCTTCAAGAACGACATCGAACTCGTCTTTCTCCTCGACAGCGGCTTCGCCGCCGCCGCCACCGCCGGCCGGAGCCGCGGGAACCGCGACGGGCGCGGCGGCCGTGACGTCAAAGGTGTCTTCGAACTGCTTCACGAAGTCGCTGAGCTCCAGGAGAGTCATCTCCTTGAACACGTCGAGCAGCTCGTCGTTGCTGAGCTTCGTCATAATGATGATCCTTTCGATACTGAACTGGTGCAGCCGGATGAGCCGGCTATCGGGTGGATACTGCTATTCCGCCGGCTCGGCGGCAGCTTCGGTGCTTGCCTGCTCGTCCCCCGCGCCTGTGCTCGACTGCTCGGCTTCCGCGGGTGCTTCAGCTTCCGCGGGTGCTTCAGCCTTCACGGGGGCTTCAGCCTTCACGGTCTCTTCGACCGCGGGTGCAGCAGCCGCCTTCTGCTCCTCGAGGGCCTTGGCCAGTCGGGCCATCTGGGCCAGCGGCGCCTGGAACAGGCCTGCAGCACGCGTCGGTAGGGCCTTGAGCGCACCGGCGAGCTTGGACAGCAGAACCTCGCGCGATTCGAGGTCGGCGATCCTGTTGATCTCGGCAACCGTCAGGCTCTTGCCGTCCAGTACGCCGCCCTTGATGATCAACAGCGGATTCGTCCGGGCGAAGTCACGTAGCCCCTTGGCCGCCTCGACCGGGTCACCGCTGACGAATGCGATGGCAGTCGGGCCGACAAGCAGGCTGTCGTCGATGACGACTCCAGCCTCCGCCGCCGCACGCCGGGTCAGAGTGTTCTTCACGACCGCGTAGGTCGTGTCGCGTCCCAATGCCCGGCGCAGGTCGGTGACCTGCTTCACCGTCAGGCCGCGGTACTCGGTGATGACCGCCGCGGACGAGTTCGTGAAGTGCTCGGTCAGCTCGGCGACCGCGCCCAGCTTCTCAGTGTTCGGCATTCGCTACCTCCTCTCTCGTTCTCTCGGGCTGATTGCGTCAGTGCGGGCCGACCTGTGCAAGGACGTGCCTCGAGAACGAGAAACGCCCCGGCGCAGAGCGCACGGGGCGGCGGGAAGGCCGAACCGTCCATCCTGCGCGGGCCGCTCCGGCGCTCCGGAGACATTCGGTCACGTGCGCGCACGCAACAACCAGCGGTCTTAGGTGGAACTGGGCCAACGGTACGCGAGATGCCGAGCCACTCCAAATCACCCCGGCGGAGCAGCCAGTCCCTGACCAACCCCGTTCCCACCGAGGGCATGCCCGATATCACCCGCGGTCTTGCGTGTCCCACCGAAGCGGACGAAGCGCGCGGTCCCTCGACGCCGGCCGCCAACTCGGCACGCGCCGGTTCGCCTAGCTGGGTCTCGTCGCCGCCGCGGAACACCGTGAACAGCTGCGCTGCTCGGGAGGCGAGCGTCTCTGGACGGGATCGGCGCCGATCACGGCCGCACGACCCCCACGCATCTGGTGACAGCGGTCCACGCCCGGGCCACCATGCTGCCGCGATCAGGCGCGTCCAGGGGCCCGCAGCCGTTGTCCAGCAGAGCCATCGCCAGCTGCGCCCCCAGGATCGGCGCTGCGAACGACGTTCCACTCCAGGTGCCGAAGCCGCCGCTGAAGTCATCCGGATCGATCGTCTCGCGCCAACCGTCGCCGTCGACCCACGTGCGCAATGCCGGCTGGAGTGCCGCGTTGAACGTGACGGGGAACGTGCTGACCAGTGCCGCGCCGGATCGGTGGCAGGCAACCCAAGGGCCGGCGTTGCTGAACATCGCCACCGATCCATCCGGGTTCAGCGCACCGACGCTTATCATCGGCGGGCAGTTGCGCTGCGGAGCCTTGATCAGTCCGCCCGGGTGCGGGCTGAACGCGGCCGGGTACATCGGACGCGCGGTGCAGTCGTTGCCGGCCGCGAAGACCACGGCGACGCCGCAGTCGGAGAGCACCTGCAGCGGTCCAAGCAGCTGTGGATCGTAGGTCAGATCGTCAGGCTGCTCGTGGTAGTACCCCAACGACAAGGTGAGGACATCGACCAAGTCCCCGGCGTTTCCCTCGGCCTGGGCCACCAGCTGGCGAAGTGCGAGCAGGTTCAGCGTGTCGAGCAGATCGCTCTCGGCTACGCCGCCGTCGCCGGCCATGACGCTGATCGCCAGGATGTCGGCGTCGGGACAGCTCTGGCGAACGAGCCCCGCGATGAAGGTCCCATGACCCGAGTCGGAGTCGAGCAGTCCGCCCAGTGGATCGGTGACCATCCGGGTTCGCTCGGGATCGGTGGCACTTGCCTGTACGCCGATCGGGACTCCGAGGACGGATGCATCACGCCGCACCACATCGGGCGTCAGCCACGGGTGCTCCCCCACGCCGGTGTCGAGTACGGCCACCACCGGTCGACGGCAGGCAAGCGCCTTGTCGGCGCGGCGGGCGGGGGCCGGCCCAATCCACGCCACTGGCGCACGGCCGCCCCAACCCGGCACGGCGTACTCGCCGATGCGGCTTGCGTTCACATACGGGCTGCCGCTCACGTACGGGGCCAGGATCATGAGGTGGTCAAGAGCGACGTGCCGCTGTCCGGGGTCGTCGCGGCCGACCAGCGCACGGAAGGACTGCAGCACCCTCCACGCATCGGGCGGTTTGGTCGCCGTCGATCCTCCTGCGACCAGTCGCACCGTCTCTGCGAACATCGTGGGAGAGGTGACCCGCAGGCGACGCGCAAGTTCTGCGGTTCGCAGATGCCCGGCATCGACATCTACAACGATCGACAGGTCATGCTCGATGGCGGCCTGGGCGAGCGCACTGCGGGTGTCGTCGGAGGCGCCACCACTCACGATCAGGCGATCGCCGATGTAGGCCGTCGATTTCACCCGCGGTTGCCCCGGCACCTGCACCGCGTCAGCTGGGTCCAACACGCGAACGTTGAGCCTGTCGACGAGTTCGGCGGACAGAGCGATCACGGGCTCATGCCTGACGTTGCCGGGATGCGGCCGGGCCCGAGGCTGGGAGCGGCGCCTGAGCACCTCACGGTTGGGCCGGTCCGCGCTGCTCATCGTCACCTCTGATTGCGTGTCGGCGGCCGCCGGCCGGCGGTCCCCGGTGCAGCGTAGGGGCAAATACGGGTGGGGCAGCCCGCACCCGTCGCGCGCCGCGCCTGGATGACAGAACGGACCGGCGGGCCCCAGGGGGATCCGCCGGTCTGTTCTGCCGTCGCACGGGGTGAAGACGCGCTCAGGCGTTGACGTCCTCGAGCAGGTTCCGAGTGCGGTTCGCGTCGACCGGGATGCCTGGACCCATCGTCGTGCTGAACGTGATTCGGCGCAGGTATTTGCCCTTCGAGGAGGACGGCTTGGCTCGCAGCACCTCGTCGAGGGCAGCGGAATAGTTCTCCACCAGCTGCTCGGTCGAGAACGAACTCTTCCCGATCACGAGGTGCAGGTTGGACTGCTTGTCCACCCGGAAGCTGATCTTGCCACCCTTGATGTCGGCGACAGCCTTGGCGACGTCCGGCGTCACGGTGCCCGTCTTCGGGTTGGGCATCAGCCCGCGAGGACCTAGCACGCGCGCGATTCGCCCGACCTTGGCCATCTGGTCCGGGGTTGCTATCGCGGCGTCGAAATCGAGGAAACCGGCGGTGATCTCCGCGATCAGGTCGTCGCTGCCCACCTTGTCCGCACCGGCCGCCAGCGCCTCCTCGGCCTTGTCACCGGTGGCGAACACGATGACCCGGGCGGTCTTGCCAGTGCCGTGCGGCAGGCTGACGGTGCCGCGGACCATCTGGTCGGCCTTTCGGGGGTCGACGCCGAGGAACATGGCGACCTCCACGGTCGCGTCGAACCTCGTGGGCGAGGCCTGCCGAGCGATGCCGGCCGCCTCGAGTGGGGAGTAGATCTTGTCCGGCTCGATGAGCTCGGCGGCCTTCTGATATGCCTTGCTGCGCTTCACTACGGGTACTCCATCCCCAGGATCGGCTCCTGGCTAGTGGTCATCGGACGGCGCCCTTCGCCGTCCTCCCACGTGTGATCGGGGGCTGTCGGTCAGCCCTCTACGGTGATGCCCATCGACCGCGCGGTGCCGGCGATGATCTTGGCTGCTTGGTCGATGTCGTTGGCGTTCAGGTCTTCCATCTTCGCTTCCGCGATGGAACGCACCTGCGCCATGGTGACCTTGGCGACCTTGGTCTTGTGCGGCTCACCACTGCCCTTCTCGACACCTGCCTCCTTCAGCAGCAGGCGGGCGGCCGGCGGCGTCTTGGTGACGAAGGTGAACGAACGGTCCTCATAGACCGAGATCTCCACGGGCACGATCTGCCCGCGCTGCGACTCGGTCGCCGCGTTGTACTGCTTGCAGAATTCCATGATGTTGACGCCGTGCTGACCGAGCGCGGGGCCGACCGGAGGCGCCGGGTTGGCGGCGCCTGCCTGGATCTGCAGCTTGATGATCGCGGCGAGCTTCTTCTTCGGAGGCATGACTTCTCTTCTTCTCGTGGTAGCTAGTGGGACTAGAGCTTGGAAACCTGGCTGAACGCGAGTTCGACCGGGGTCTCCCGACCGAAGATCGACACCAGGACGTGCAGCTTCTGGTGCATCGGATCTATCTCGCTGATGGTGGCGGGCAGCGTCGCGAACGGGCCGTCCATCACAGTGATCGACTCGCCGACCTCGAAGTCGACTACCTCGATCTTGGCCTTCTCACCGGCGCCGGCCCCGCCGCGTCCGCCACTTGCCGCACCCGAGCGCTGGGTGGCCGGCGCGAGGATCTTGACGACCTCATCGAGGGTCAGCGGCGACGGGCGCGAGGTCGCACCCACGAAGCCCGTGACGCCGGGGGTATTGCGGACCGCGCCCCACGAGTCGTCGGTGAGTTCCATCCGAACCAGGATGTATCCAGGGAAGACCTTGCGCTGGACCTGCTGGCGCTTGCCGTTCTTGATCTCCACGACCTCTTCGGTCGGGACCTCGACCTGGAAGATGAAATCCTCCATATCCAGGGACTGGATGCGGCTCTCCAGGTTGGTCTTCACCTTGTTCTCGTAGCCGGCATAGGAGTGCACGACGTACCAGTCACCGAATTGGGTGCGCAACGTGTTGCGTAGCGCCTCGACCGGATCAGCGTCCGGGTCGTCCTCGGGACCGTCAGCCGGCCCCTCGGTCAGGTCCACTTCGGCGTCGACGTCCGAGCTCTCGTACACGGCCAGGACGTCAGCATCGTCGCCTCCGTCCTCGGCTGCCCCGACGGGCGCGCGGGCCTCGTCGACCAGTGCGGACACCGAGTCGTCATCATCGGCCGCCGCGACCTGGTCGGCATCCTCGGCGCCGAGCAGCCGCGCCGCGGAGTTGAGATCGGCCGTACCGTCCTCGACGGACTCGGCGGCCCCGCTGCGTCCTGCGGCGAACGGCGCATCGAGTTCGGGGTGCACGTCACTGGTGACGACGTCGTCGTGCTCGGACACAATCTCTCTTCTCTTGCTTGTTGACGAAATGGTCGTGCCGGTCCTACGCACGATCGGCCGGTGGGGCCGCCCCGTTGGGCGGACGGCACCTAGCCGAACAGCAGTAGCACCAGCCTGGCGAAGCCGATATCGAGGCCGGCGACGAGCGCCACCATGATCACCACAAAGATGATCACAACGGTCGAGTACGTCACCAGCTCGTTGCGCGAGGGCCACAGGACCTTGCGCATCTCGGAGATGCTCTCGCGAACAAATCGAGCCGGCCGAATGCCTCGGCTACCCGCAGGGCGCGGGGACGGTGCATCGGTACGAGTCGCGGTCACGAACTCTCCTCTCGGACGATCTCAGTCTGCGGGAGCACGTTCGGTGGCACCCGCGATGACGCGCAGGGGCGACAGGACTTGAACCTGCAACCACCGGTTTTGGAGACCGGTGCTCTACCAATTGAGCCACGCCCCTAGTAGCCGGCCGCAACCTGCGTCCACTGCGCGCGCGCATGCTGACGCAAGGTCACATGGACCCCAGGCTGGTGAGTCTACGTGCCCGAAGCGCCCACCTCCAACCCGCACGCGGGTCGAGCCCTCAGGCCCGCGCAGGGTCGCCGTGGACAGGGCGCACCATGCCAGAAAATTGTCGTTGCATATCTGGGACACTGGTAGCCATGGGAGCGCGCGTATCCGAACGAATCGCAGCCATCGCCGAGTCGGCCACCTTGGCTGTCGACGCACGGGCCAAGGCGCTCAAGGCGGCCGGCCGACCGGTCATCGGCTTCGGGGCGGGCGAACCCGACTTTGCGACCCCCGACTACATCGTCGAGGCGGCAATCGCGGCGGCGCGCGACCCCAAGAACCACCGCTACACGCCGGTCGGAGGGATGCCAGAACTGCGCACGGCGATCGCAACCAAGACGCTGCGCGACAGCGATTACGCAGTGGACGCGTCCCAGGTGCTGGTCACCAATGGCGGCAAGCAAGCCGTGTACAACGCCTTCGCCACCCTGCTCGACCCAGGTGACGAGGTGCTCCTGGTTGCCCCGTACTGGACCACTTATCCGGAGGCAATCAGGCTCGCCGGCGGCGTGCCCGTCGCGGTGCAGACCGATGAGACGACCGGCTATCTGGCCTCCGTGGACCAGCTCGAGGCGGCGTGCACGCCCCGCACGAAGGTGCTGCTGTTCGTGTCTCCGTCCAATCCGAGCGGCGCGGTCTACCCGCCCGAGGAGATCGCGCAGATCGGTGCGTGGGCCGCTGCGCGCGGGCTCTGGGTGGTCACCGACGAGATCTACGAGCACCTGGTCTACGGCGCCGCCCGCAACGTCTCGATCGCGACGGCCGCGCCCGCCCTGGGGGATCGTGTCGTGGTGCTCAACGGCGTGGCGAAGACGTACGCAATGACCGGGTGGCGGGTCGGCTGGATGATCGGTCCCGCGGATGTCGTGAAGGCCGCCACGAACCTGCAGTCGCACGCGACGTCGAACGTTTCGAATGTGGCGCAGATGGCTGCCTTGGCTGCGGTGAGCGGCGACCTATCCGCGGTGGCACAGATGCGGACGGCGTTCGACCGTCGCCGGCGGGCGATCGTCGCGATGCTGGGCGACATCCCAGGCGTGATCTGCCCGGAGCCCCAGGGCGCGTTCTACGTGTATCCGTCGGTGAAGGGGCTACTCGGCAAGCCGCTGCGCGGCAGGGTTGCCGCCGATTCCGCCGAGCTCGCGGCGTTGATCCTGGACGAGGTGGAGGTGGCCGTCGTGCCGGGCGAGGCGTTCGGCACCCCCGGTTACCTGCGACTGTCCTACGCCCTGGGCGACGATGATCTCGCGGAGGGCATCAACCGGATCGCGAAGTTGGTCGCCGACAGCTGAGCCCAAGGCGGCCGTTCACGCACGGCTCACCGAGGTAGTACCCGCACCACCGCTCGCGCCTTGGCCAGCACCGTTTGATCGTTGACCGTTGCGGTCAGGTCCACCTCGAGCAGGCCGTCATCGCGAATGGCGCGCACCACTCCCGCCACGCTGAGCGTGGCCCCTTCGGGATCGGGCACCACCACTGGCCGGGTGAACCGAACCGAATACTCGATGACCGACCCGGGATCCTTCGTCCAGTCCGTGATCACCCGGACCGCGGTCGCCATGGTCAGCATGCCGTGCGCGATGACATCGGGCAATCCCACCGACTTCGCGAAACGTTCGTTCCAGTGGATCGGATTGAAGTCGCCCGAGGCCCCCGCATAGCGCACCAGATCAAAGCGGCTGAGTGGGAAATCCTGCGTCGGGAGCTGCGTGCCCACAGTCGCGCCGGACGGATCCACAGTGGCAGTCATGCGGCCGTGCCTCGCGCGACGATCGTGGAATAGGCGGTCAGGACCATGTCGCCTTCGATCGTGGTGACGTCTGCCCGGGTGGTCACGATGTCATTCCCGGCCGCGACTCGGATGTCTTCGACGGTAACGACCACCTGCAGGACATCACCGGCGTGCACCGGGCGGGTATGGACGAAGCGCTGCTCGCCGTGGACCACGCGCGAGTAGTCGATACCCAGATCAGGGTCGGCGATGACCTGATGGCCCGCCCGCAGCGTGAGCACGATGGCGAAGGTCGGCGGGGCGATGACGTCCGGGTAGCCATCGGCGCGCGCGGCCCCGACGTCGCGGAACTGGGGGCTCGGATCGTTCACGGCGTCAGCGAACTCGCGGATCTTCTCCCGACCGACCTCATAGGGTGCGGTAGGCGGATACACCCGTCCGATGAACGATTGGTCAACTGACATGCCTTCAGACGCTAAACCAGGCAGATCCGGGTCGCGCCGCCAGTAGGGCGATCGCCGCTGCCGGGCAGTCAGTCCGCCAGTGAGTCCAGGACCGGGAACGGTGCCGCACCGAAGCCACTCACCCGCGCGCGCCCCCACGGATCCAGGTCGCCCAAACCGGTGGGGACCTCGGCGTGCGGGGTGCGCAGCACGACGTGTCGACCCCCAGCATGAACCAAGGCGGCGACCTCGGGGTCGGCTGCGACCCGCCCGTACCAGCTGTACGAACCGGTGATCGGATCGAAATGTCCCCGCAGGGTCACGCGCACCGAGATCACTCGATCCCCGTCGACAATCTCTGCGAGTCCGTCATAGCCATCCTCGTCCGGCGGCTGGCAGTCGCTGGCCGAATGGGCGGGTTCAGTCATTGTCGGCCTCCTGGGTGGGCGGGGCTGACATCGGCGGGGCCGATGAGTCGACGAGCGCGCCGAGCGGCAACGGATCGTCGTAGCCGAGGTTGACGTTGTTCGCGCGGGCGGTGCCGTCGAGCAGGTTCCATACGCCCTCACAGAGGATTTCGGTGAGCTTCTCGCGCGACATGGACTTGCGGGTGAGCCACCACGATCCGGTCGATTCGACCAGGCCGACGATTCCGTAAGCGCCCGGCTCGGCCTTTTCGGCGTCGATGCCGAAGAACATGAGAAACATCTTGAGCAGAGCGGCGATCTGATCCGCAAGGGTGTTCTCGACCGATTCCAGCGACGACCCGTTGCGGCGATTGCGCAAGAAGTAATAGAGGTTCGGATGTTCGTCGAGCCAGCCGACGATGGTGGTGATAACCGCTTCGATGACCTGCCGTGGCGTCGCATCGGCGCCGATGTTCAGGTTGGGCAGCACCGTCTCGACCACCGTGGCGGCGACCTGGTCGGCGATGGCCTGGCGCAGATCCTCGCGATCCTTGAAGTACCGGTACAGCACCGTCCGGCTCACGCCCGCAGCCTCGGCGATCTGCTCTGCGCTTGCCTCGGCGCCGAATCGATCGACTGCTCGGGCGCCGGCGTCTACGAAGGCCGCACGGCGTTCGCTGCGGTGCTGGGTCCAGCGCAGCCGCCGACCGTCGGCTGGCAGGCTGCTCGCGGTCGAAGCGTCACTCACCGAGGCCTCCTGCACCGTGAATTACCTGTGACACGAGGGTACCCGCGGCCAAATCTTTCTGCGACATCATGTTACGTATTTCTCAGCACGCGAACCTGGCACGACACAAGCCCCACCGGACCGGGTCCGGCGGGGCTCGCGGCTAGAACAACAGGTCAGCGCGTCTCGCGGTGCTCGGTCAGCGCGTCTCGCGGTGCTCGGTGTGCTTCCCACAATTCGGGCAGAACTTCTTCAGATCGAGACGGTCCGGGTCGTTTCGCCGATTCTTCTTGGTGATGTAGTTGCGATGCTTGCACTCCTGGCATGCCAAGGTGATCTTCGGTCGGACGTCGGTGGCTGCCATCGGTGTTGCCCTTCGCGTGTGTGTATCGGCTCCGGCGTGGATTGAACACGTCAGAGCCGGAGAAACTTCCGGACGTGCCCGACCGCCGCGTTGCGGTGACCGGCTGTAGCGAGGGCCGGACTTGAACCGGCGACACAGCGATTATGAGCCGCTTGCTCTACCAGACTGAGCTACCCCGCCCCAGCTGCCCCGGGTCGAGGCTGCCAGAGCCCCCTTACGGAATCGAACCGTAGACCTTCTCCTTACCATGGAGACGCTCTGCCGACTGAGCTAAGGGGGCCACGCGCTAGTGTTCGCGCCAGCCCACGAGCTTACACGACCGCACAGGCCCGCTGCGCCGCCGCAGCGGCACCGAGGTGTGATGTTCTTCTGACGTGAGATGGTCGGCAATATGTTGGCAACCTCGCCGTCGCGGGCCAGACTCGTCGGGCGAGAGTAGACCACCGCACAGCTACGGGAGTTGCCAATGGCCGTCACGTCCGAGTCGATCGCGTGACCCGCGCAAGGAGCATGCCGTCGGGCGTCGCGACCCCCGGGCGCGCGCAGATCGAGGGGCGCACGCTGCGCACCGATAACTGGTGGAAGGCGCCGGTCATCACGGTCAGCCTGCTCTCGACCTGGGTCATCTACGCGATGGTCCGCACCGCCAGCCAGCGCGCGTACTTCGTCGACAGGTACCACTACCTGTCGCCGTTCACCTCACCCTGTGTAACCGCGTCCTGCCCATCCGACGCACGTGACTTCGGCACCTGGTTCGGACACTTTCCCGCATTCATTCCGCTCGCCATCCTGGTCCTGCCGTTCCTGCTGGGATTCCGGCTCACCTGCTATTACTACCGGCGCGCGTACTACCGCTCGTTCTGGCAGTCGCCACCGGCCTGCGCCGTGGCTGAACCGCACGGCAAATACACCGGCGAGACCCGCTTCCCGCTCATCATCCAGAACCTGCACCGCTACTTCTTCTATGCGGCGATGCTGATCTCGGTGTTGAACACCTGGGACCTGATCCGCGCCTTCCACGGTGGCGACGGCGGCTTCGGCATCGGCATCGGCACCGTCGTCATGGCCGTGAACGTCGTGCTGTTGTGGACGTACACGCTGTCGTGCCACTCGTGCCGCCACATCGTCGGCGGTCGGCTGCGCAGCTTCTCGGTGCACCCGGTCCGCTATCGCGCGTGGACCTTCGTCTCCAAACTCAACGCCAAGCACATGCAGCTTGCCTGGGTCACGCTCGGCACCCTCATGCTCACCGACGGCTACATCGCACTGGTGGCCTCCGGTCAGTTCGCCGACCCACGCATCCTCAACTGATCGACAGGAGCGAACCCCCTTCGTGAGCGAGATCGAACGACACAACTACGACGTCCTCATCATCGGCGCCGGCGGCGCCGGACTCCGCGCCGCGATCGCGGCCCGCGAGGAGGGGATGCGCGTGGCCATCATCTGCAAGTCGCTGTTCGGCAAGGCGCACACCGTGATGGCCGAAGGCGGCATCGCGGCCTCGATGGGCAACGTCAACAGCAACGACAACTGGCAGGTCCACTTCCGCGACACGATGCGGGGCGGGAAGTTCCTCAATTCCTGGCGGATGGCCGAACTGCACGCAAAAGAGGCACCGGACCGCGTGTGGGAACTCGAGACATACGGTGCTCTGTTCGACCGCACGAAGGACGGGCGGATCAGCCAGCGCAACTTCGGTGGCCACGAGTACCCCCGCCTTGCGCACGTCGGTGACCGCACAGGACTGGAGCTCATCCGTACGCTGCAGCAGAAGATCGTTTCGCTGCAGCAGGACGACGCCAAGGCGACCGGAAACACCGGCGTCGACGACGGCAAGATGAAGGTCTTCGCCGAGTGCACGATCACTGAACTGCTCCGCGACGAGACCGGCGCCATCAGCGGCGCGTTCGGATACTTTCGCGAGTCCGGACGTTTCGTCACGTTCAAGGCCCCGGCCGTCGTCCTGGCCACTGGCGGCATCGGGAAGTCATTCAAGGTGACGTCCAACTCCTGGGAGTACACCGGAGACGGGCACGCGCTGGCCCTACGGGCCGGCTCGACGCTGCTCAATATGGAATTCGTTCAGTTCCATCCGACCGGCATGGTGTGGCCGCCCTCGGTCAAGGGCATCTTGGTCACCGAATCGGTACGTGGCGACGGTGGGGTGCTACGGAACTCCGACGGAAAGCGCTTCATGTTCGACTACGTCCCCGCGGTCTTCCGCGGTCAATACGCCGAGACGGAGGAGGAGGGCGATCGCTGGTACACCGATCCCGACCACAACAAGCGCCCGCCTGAGCTGCTGCCCCGGGACGAGGTTGCCAGAGCGATCAACTCTGAGGTGAAGGCCGGGCGTGGGTCGCCGCACGGCGGGGTGTTCCTTGACATCGCCAGCCGCCGGTCCGCGGCCGAGATCCTCAAGCGGCTGCCGTCCATGCACCATCAATTCAAGGAACTTGCCGACGTCGATATCACCGTCGAGCCGATGGAGGTCGGGCCGACATGCCACTACGTGATGGGTGGCGTCGAGGTCGAGCCTGACACCGCTGCGGCGGCGGGCGTGCCTGGACTGTTCGCCGCGGGCGAGGTTGCCGGCGGCATGCACGGGTCCAACCGGCTCGGTGGCAACTCGTTGTCCGACCTGCTCGTGTTCGGCCGCCGCGCCGGCGTCGGCGCCGCCGCCTACGTCAAGGGACTCGCGGGGAGCTACCCCCCGATCAGCGAGGACGCGCTTGGCGCCGCGCAGCGGACCGCGCTGGCACCCTTCGACCCACCGAATGCCGCTCAGGCCGAGAACCCGTACACGATCCACCAAGAGCTACAGCAGACCATGAACGACCTTGTCGGCATCATCCGCAACGCCGACGAAATTCAGCAGGCCCTCGATCGGCTCGAGACCCTGAAGGTGCGCGAGCGCAACGTCTCGGTCGAGGGACACCGTCAATTCAATCCGGGCTGGCACCTCGCCCTGGACCTGCGCAACATGCTTGCGGTCAGCGAATGCGTGGCGCGAGCCGCGCTGATCCGCCAGGAATCGCGTGGCGGCCACACCCGCGACGACTTCCCGAAGATGGATTCGACCTGGCGGAAGGTCAACCTCATCTGCTCGAGCGCCGGCGACAACATCGAGGTCGTCCAGAAGCCGATGACCGCGATGCGCCCCGATCTGCTCGGCCTGTTCCAGATCGACGAGCTGGCCAAGTACCTAACCGACGAGGAGCTGCCCGCGGAAGCGGTCGCTGGAGGCGATGGCGAATGACCTACGAGGCCAAGTTCCGTGTCTGGCGCGGCGACGATGAGGGGGGTGAACTCGTCGACTACAGCGTCGAGGTGAACGAGGGCGAAGTCGTTCTCGACATCATCCATCGGTTGCAGGCCACCCAGGCCGGAGATCTCGCCGTGCGGTGGAACTGTAAGGCCGGCAAGTGTGGCTCGTGCAGCGCGGAGATCAACGGCCGCCCCCGGTTGCTCTGCATGACGCGGATGTCGACGTTCACGGAGGCGGAGACCATCACCGTCACCCCGCTACGCGCATTCCCGGTGATGAAGGACCTGGTCACTGATGTCTCGTTCAACTATCGCAAGGCCGAGAGCATCCCGGCGTTCGCTCCCCCGCCTGGCCTAGCTCCTGGCGAGTACCGGATGGCGCAGGTCGACGTCGAACGCTCGCAGGAGTTCCGCAAGTGCATCGAATGCTTCTTGTGCCAGGACGTCTGCCACGTGGTGCGTGACCACGAGGAGAACAAGGAGAGCTTCGCCGGCCCGAGGTTCCTGATGCGGATCGCCGAGCTAGACATGCATCCGCTCGACGCCCTCGACCGCCAGCATGCGGCGCAAGAGGACCACGGCTTGGGCATGTGCAACATCACCAAGTGCTGTACGGAAGTCTGCCCAGAGCACATCAAGATCACCGACAACGCACTGATCCCGCTCAAGGAACGCGTCGCCGACCGCAAGTACGACCCCCTGGTCTGGCTCGGTGCGAAGATTGGCCGCCGCCAGAGTTAGTCGGCCGGTTCGCAACCGCTACCGGCCAGATCGACGTTGATGGCGCGGTGATGGGCGCGATCACTCGGCCCCGCTGCGGCTGCCCGGCCGTAGCACCGGGTCAGTGGAGGTGGTCGGCGAGTGTGCCGTCGGCGCCGAACAGTTCGGCTGTCCAGCGGGTGACCAGCGCGCAGTTGTCGTTGTCGTCCGGGTGGAAGCCGACGACGTTGTACTCACGTAGCCGAGCAACCACATCGCGTTCGAGAAACGGTGAGCGCCGCAGCGCCGCGACGCTGCGAAGCAGCCGGATGGGGTGGTAGGTGGCGCGGTCGAGCGCGAGCGAGTGCAGCGTGTGCGCGGTCATCTCAAGGAGGAACAGGAACGTGGTCACCCGCATTGCGCGGATCCGCATCCTCTCGTTGCCAACTGTCGTGCGGAACACGTCGAAGGCGACGGACTTGTGCTCCGACTCCTCGAGCGCATGCCAGAGCAGCAGCGAGCGCACCTCGTTGCCGCCGAGTAGCGCCTGCGCGCGCTCGCTGGTGAGCAGCTTCTCGGCAAGCGTCGCGGTGTAGTGCTCTAGCGCAGCAGTGACCGCCAGCGACCAGGCCGGCCCGTAGAGGCGTTCCTGCCGCTTCAGCCCGGCCTTCACGAAGCGGTCGACGAAGCGCGTCGGGTAGCCCATCTGCTGCAGACGGTCATTTAGCTCACGGTGCTCGCGACCGTGCGTGACCTCCTGGCCGATGAAGCCGGCGACCTGCCTCTTGAGCTCCGGGTCGTTGACCCTGTCGGCATAGTGCCGAACCGAGCGGACGAAGAAGGCCTCACCCTCGGGGAACGTCGCCGACAGCATCGACACGATATGGCTCATGACGAGATCGTTGTCGACATAGAGGCGGTTCAACGCGCCGTCGGGATAGGCGAACCGGATCCGGCGGGTGCGGACGTCGCGGGCGGGAACGGGCGCTGCTCGTGATGCCGACATTTTTTATACGTAACCACACGTCACAGGATCACACAAGCGGGACGGCGCAGGCTCAGGCGTTCACTGGCGCCCACGAGCACTATGCGTCTGATCGCGCAAGCGACTATGAGTCCTACGTGCGCGCGTGGCGTAGTCACTCCCGCGCCGATACGGCGACGGTCGCAGGGCGCGGTTAGCCCAACGCTGCCATGACGATCTCCTGGATCGCCGCGCGGGCCTGGTCGGCGTCGGGTCGGACGAGGCCGATGCGGGTTCGTCGATCGAGAACATCCGCGGCGTCGAGCGCGCCCTCGTGGGTGACTGCGTATTCGATCTCTGCCCGGGTGACGTCGATGCCGTCGGCGATCGGGGCGAGGGCGTCGGACACCGTCGCCGTCTCGACCACCGCGCGCGACAGCCCACCGTGCCGGGCCACGAGCGAGGGGGGCAATCCGTCTACAGAATCGCTGTCGCGCCGCGACGGGGCGCCAACCAGTGGTGTTGTCTTCGTCCGGCAGGCAGCGGCGGTCAGGCCGGCTTCCGAGACCGCGCGGTCCACGACGTCCTCGGCCATTTTGCGGTAGGTGGTGAGCTTGCCTCCGATGACGCTGATGACGCCGTTAGGCCCGATCGTGACAGCGTGCTTGCGCGAGACGTCCGAGGTGGCGCCGCCGCCGACGTCGATGAGGGGGCGTAACCCGGAGTAGGTACCCAGGATGTCGGCCCGCGTGAGCGAACGACCCAGCGATCGGTTGATCGTGTCGAGCAGAAAAGTGATCTCGCCGTCGGCCGCAACCGGCTCGTCCGGGATCGGACCGGGCGCGTCCTCATCGGTCAAGCCGAGGTAGACCCGGCCAAGCTGCTCTGGCATGGCGAAGACGAAACGGCTGATCGAACCGGGGACGGGGACCGTGATCGAGGCGCAGGGATTGCCGAACGTACTGGCGGCGAAGACCAGATGCGTCCCGCGCGAGGGCCGCAGCTTCACCGAGGGGTCGACCGCGCCGGCCCACACCCCGGCCGCGTTGATGACTGCGCGAGCGCGCAGAACCAACGACGTACCGCCGAGCGTGTCGACAAGGCGCGCCGACGTGCCGGTGACGTTCTCGGCCCTGACCCGGGTCAGCACGGTCGCCCCGTGCTCGGCGGCGGTTCGGGCGAGCGTTACGACGAGACGGGCGTCGTCGATCAACTGGCCGTCGTAGGCCACCAAGCCGCCACGCAGGCCGTGAGCCGCGACAGCTGGCGCGAGCCGACGCGTCTCGGCCGCACTCACGCGACGGGTCCGAGGCAGGAGATCGGATGAGGTTCGGGCACTGAGCCGCAATGCGTCACCAGCGATGAAGCCGATGTGGGTCAGCGCGGTCTGGCGCCGGGTCATCGATGGCCCCAGCGGAACGACCGTGGCCAGCGGGTGCACCAGGTGCGGCGCCGTGGTGTTCATCAGGATGCCGCGCTCCAGCGCGCTCTCCCGAGCAACCCCGATCCGACCCGAGGCGAGATAGCGCAGGCCGCCGTGGACGAGCTTCGAGCTCCACCGGCTGGTGCCGAAGGCCCAGTCGTGCGCCTCGACGAGTACCACCTTCAGACCACGAGCGGCGGCGTCCAGCGCGGCACCGGTGCCGGTGACGCCACCGCCGATGACGAGTAGGTCGACAGTTGCCCCGCTGCTAAGGGAGTCCAGTTCGCGAAGGCGGCGAGTGCCGTCGAGGACATGACTCGCGGTGTCGCTCATGGCTGGAGGTATCCGTTCAGGGCGTGGGTGAGTTCGCGCCGCCAGGCCCGCTCGGGCAGGTGCGCGTCGACCATGCGGCGCGACTGGACGGCGGACTGCGCGATGAGCAGTGTCATCGCGGCCAACTCACCCGGGTTGCCGCGACGGACGGTGCCGCCGGCTTGCGCAGCTGTGATGCCGCTGCGAAGCATCTCAAGCAGGGCACGCTGGGCGGCGCCGAGCTGATCGACGATGTACCGGGTGATCAGCGTCTGGTCGGTGGTGAACGTGGGCGCGAGCGTCTCGTGTGTGCTGACCCTCTCCGCAACCGCGACGATCTGGGCGACGAGCGCCTCGCGGGTATCCCCATTGCGCGATGTGTCCGCAACGAGCCGGCCGATCTCGCGTTCCCACAGCGCCCGGACTATGGCGTCACCATCGGCGAAACGCCGATAGACCGTGGGCCTGCTGACACCGGCCTGGCGGGCGAGCTCGGCGATCGGTGCGCGTCCGGAGCGCATGGAGTGAAGGCAGCGAGCGGCGGCGTCGAGGATGCGGTCCTCGACCTCCTGATCCGCCACGGCAGGTGCGTTACGACTTGACATTATGTGTAAAACTGTAACACATGCCGACGGACGCAGCCCTCCTCCCTATCCCACCGATGAAGTGGAACGGCTGGGGTGATCCGGCCCGCGCTGCCGAACTCTCCTCCAGCCAGCTGTCGATGGTCAACGACCTATTGAAGGTCTCCGCCGCAGACGTGCACGCCGTAGCGCGTGGCGATGTTCGCCTGCGGCCCTCGTCCCTTTCACCGGAAGATGTCGCCGCGCTGGCAGCGATCGTCGGTGCGCCGAACGTGAGTACCGCCGCCGCCGACCGGCTGCCTCGAGCAGGCGGGAAGTCAACTCCGGACCTGTTGCGCCGCAAGAGCGGCGACGAGCAGGACGCACCGGACGCCGCGGTGCTGCCCGGCACCGAGGACGAGATCGCGGCGATCCTCGCGCTCTGCGGCGAGCGAGGGATTGCCGTGGTGCCGTTCGGCGGGGGGACGAGTGTGGTCGGCGGCCTGGACCCGATCCGCGGGAGGTTCGCCGCGGTGATCTCCCTCGACCTGCGTCGCTTCGACCGGCTCGAGTCGCTGGACGAGGTCGACCAGACCGCGGTGCTCGGAGCCGGGCTAGCCGGCCCAGCGGCCGAGGCGCTGCTCGCGGCGAAGGGCTTCGAGCTCGGGCACTACCCGCAGAGTTTCCGCTATGCCACGATCGGTGGCTTCGCGGCCACCCGATCCTCGGGCCAGGACTCTGCCGGCTACGGGCGCTTCGACGAGATGGTCCGCGGGCTGCGCGTGGTCACCCCGGTCGGCCTCATCGAGCTTGGGCGTCCGGGTCCGAAGAACGCGGCCGGCCCGGACCTGCGCCAGCTCTTCCTCGGCTCGGAGGGCCTGTTCGGGGTGATCACCGCCGTCCGGGTTCGAGTGCATCCGCTTCCGGAGACCAAGGTCCATGAGGCGTGGAGCTTCCCCGACTTCGGCGCCGGGGCCGCCGCCCTTCGGGCGGTCGAGCAACTGGGCACTGGGCCGACCGTGCTGCGGCTCTCCGACGAGGTCGAGACGGCGATGAACCTCGTGACGGTCCAGGACGCGGGCGACGACGCGGGGTCACCCGGCGGCTGTCTCGTGGTGACCGTCTTCGAAGGCCAAGCCTCGCTGGTCGCGGCGCGGCACGAGGCAACGCGAGCCGTCCTGCTCGCGAACGGCGGGGTGTCGCGGGGCGCGGCTGCGGCCGAGCGCTGGGAGGAGCATCGTTACGACGGCCCCTATCTGCGCGACCCGTTGCTGGCCAACGGTGCGCTCGTGGAGACATTTGAGACGGCGACGAGCTGGTCGAATCTGACCGCGCTCAAGCAGGCCGTCACGCAGACCGTACAAGCGAAGTTCACCGAGTCCGGCTCGGTATCGCTCGTGCTGTGCCACATCTCGCACGTCTACGACACCGGAGCCTCGCTCTACTTCACTGTGATCGGGGCACAGCGCGGCGACGCGATCGCGCAATGGCAGACGATCAAGGCGGCCGTCAACGACGTGCTGACAAGCCACGGCGGAACGATCACCCACCACCATGCGGTCGGAGCCGACCACCGCCACTGGATGACGTCCGAGATCGGCGAGGTGGGTGTCGAGATCCTGCGCATGGTGAAAACAGCACTGGATCCCGCCGGAATCCTCAACCCGGGCAAGCTCATCCCGTGAACCCGGCCGCGAGCGCCATCGGCCAGATCGCGCTGCTCACCAACCCGGCGGCCGGGCACGGCAAGGCATTGACAGCTGCGGCCCGGGCGAAGGCACGGTTCGCCGAGCGCGGCGTTCAGGTGCGCGAGCTGTCCGGCCGGGATGCCGCCGAGTCGCGCGAGCTCGCCCAGGAAGCCGTCGCCGACGGGATCGACGCGCTGGTCGTGGTCGGCGGCGACGGCATGATCCACCTGGCGTTGCCCGCGATCGTCGGCGCCGGTACGCCGCTCGGTGTAATTCCTGCCGGCACGGGAAACGACCAGGCGCGCGAACACGGCTGGCCACGCGACGCGCCGGAGCAGGCGGCCGACGTCGTCGCCGACGGCCACCTCAAGCATGTCGACGTCGGCGTCGCGGAGACCTCCGACGGCGAGACGACCTACTTCGGCTCGGTGCTGGCGTCCGGGTTCGACTCGCTGGTCAGCGACCGGACGAACCGGATGCGCTGGCCGCACGGGCGGGCGCGCTACAACATTGCCATCGTCGCCGAGTTCGCCAACCTGCAACCCTTGCCATTTCGCATCGTGCTCGCCGACGACACAGTGCTGGAGCAGGAAGTGCTGCTGGTGGCCGTCGGCAATACCAAGACCTACGGCGGCGGCATGCACATCTGCCCGAACGCCGATCCGACCGACGGGTTGCTCGACGTGACCGTGGTCGACGCGATGCCCCGACGCAAGGCCGCCGTGCTTATGCCGCGTGTCTTCAAGGGGACCCACGTGGAGCTGCCCTCCGTGCAGACCTTCCGGACAGCGTCCTTGCGCATCGAATCGCCGCGCATCAACGCCTACGCAGACGGCGACTACATCGGCCCGCTCACAGTCGGTGTCAGCCTGCTCCCGCTGGCCGCGAGCCTTCTCACTCCGGCGTTGCCGCGACCTGACTAGCCGATACCCAACACAAGAGGCGCCCTCGCGTCACAGACAAAACTGCAGGCCCCAGAATTGGGACCTGCAGCGTTTGTGGCGGTGTTGGGTTTGAACCAACGTAGGCTGAGCCGGCGGTTTTACAGTGAGCCCCGTCCACGCAACATGTCCCCCGTATTTACTGGGCTACAAGGGGCTGAGCGGGACGATTTCGGTCGGCCATCCCGCGTATCTCCCACGAAGCCCGTCACTCGGCGGCACCTGGCTGCGCTCAGCAGCACCGCAGCAGTGGGCTGGACGCGGGCCACAAGTCCGTCGACGCGCTAATATCCACCCATTGAGTTGATGCGATGATATATACCCGATATGCTAAAGCGAGGATATCCACACAATTGGAGCTGGCATGGCTAAGCGGTGGGGGCGAGTGTTGTCCCCGAAAGATCTCGGGAGATTCCTGGCTGACCTTCGAGCCGAGCGCGGGCTGACTCAGGTTCAACTCGCAGACGAGTTAGGGGTGAGCCGTCGCTACGTCTACGAGATCGAGAATGGAAAACCGAGCCTTTACAGCGACCGACTATTCGCAACGCTACGACTGCTCGGGGCGCACCTGGTGATCGAGGCCGACGTTGAAGGATCAGTCGTCGCGGACGAGGCAGACGCGCGTGGCTAGCCGCAAACCGCTGGCGGTGTGGCTGTACGGCACCAAGATCGCCACACTGAGCGAGAACAGCGACAGCCGCGACAGCCCCGACGGCGGAATCGGACTTGCTTGGAGCGAGGAAGGCTATGACCGGTGGGGCAGCGGCTCCCGGGTCATGTCGCACTTGCTTCCGATAACAGCACCTCCGCTGACCGTGCCAGCCAGGGTCTCGACGAAGCTGTCTTCAGGACCTCACCCTGCGCGGGTGAAGGTGTGCCTCGACGGCCTGCTGCCTGAAGGCAACGCCCGCACCAACTACGCAATCGAGGCAGGGCTACGTCCGGAAGACACCTACGGCCTGATCGCCCGCTACGGCCGCGACACAGCCGGTGCATTGGTCTTCCAACCGCCACACGAGCCCGAACCCGTCCGTGTCGGCAGCTACCAGCCCGTAACTGACGCGGAGTTGGGTCAGCGACTACGCGATGCACACAAGCACGCGCCCGGCGGCGCGAACGACCGAGGCCGCGATTCCAGCACACTTGCCGGCCTCCAGCCGAAGATCACCTTGCACCGAAGCGAGGATGGGCTGTGGCAGGCATGCCTGGACGGCGCTCCGTCTAGCTGGATCGTCAAAGTCGGACAACCGGAAGGATCGCCAGCTGCCGACGTCATCGACACCGAGGTGCTCAGCCTCGACATCGCACGCACTGCCGCAATGGCTGCCGCGCACGCCGAAATTCACACCTTCGACGGCGTGCGCTCAATCGCGGTCCGCCGCTACGACCGACGGGAAAGTCCCAACGGACTGGACCGAATCCACCAAGAAGATCTGGCCCAAGCGCTCGGCCTCAACACCGAAGACCCCCTTCGCAAGTTCCAGCGTGGCAACCGAATGCCGTCGCTGGCCCACGCCGCGAACGTGCTGCGCAGCAGTGGGTCGGAACCGGATGACCTCCTGCGGCTCACGACACTGAACTACACACTCGGCAACATCGACGCTCACGCCAAGAACATCTCGTTCCTCCGGAATGAAGACGGGACCGCGACACTGGCGCCTGCCTACGACATCGCAATGCACATGCACCACGACGAGGAACAGCACCGATCGGCCCTCGACATCAACGGCAGGATCTACTACACCGACATCACCGCCGAAGACCTCGTCGCCGAAGGCACGCACTGGGGCCTGCCGACCAAGCGGGCACAGCGCATCGTCCGCGACACGCTAGAGGCCGTGCGCGCCGCCATCGATGACCTCGACCCCACGGCCTACCCCGGCGTGCGGGACCTGGCGTGGCGAACGGTGCAACGACGGATCGACGCGGCCCTACCCAGCATTGCGCTAGCGCGGCAAGTGGCTACGCCACCTGGGCGTCCAATGCCGCGGACAGCTTCTCCGACAGATAGGCAAGACCGGATGGCTCGTGGCATCTCCGGAAGTAGCCGGTTCAGCGAACGCCAGCGCCACGAACCCAATATCCACTTTCCCGGACCCGGAGCAGCGACCAGGCGGCGATAGCCCGGGTCTGGCCGTTTTGGACAGGCACAACCGCCCGCGCACAGACCTCGAACTACGAGTTCGATCTCACAAAACCGGAAATGATCATGATCAAGCCGCTGTGGGACATCCCACCCACCCTAGAGACGAAACTGCAGGCCCCGAAATCCGAGACCTGCAGCTATTTGTGGCGGGTGTTGGGTTTGAACCAACGTAGGCTGAGCCGGCGGTTTTACAGACCGCTCCCTTTGACCACTCGGGCAACCCGCCGTGGACCGGATCACTCCGGCGACTGCGAAAATGCTACCGGACGGCCATGCGATGCTGGAGCGCGCAATACCGTTGCCCAAACGGTCGGAGGAACGTCAATGCTCGAATCAGCGGTGGGCCGGCTCAGGGCGCAGATCGGTGACTCGGTCTTCCGCCGCGTCGCCGGGCCTGACGGGGCTGCTGCGCGGGATCAGATCCACGGTGCGGCCGGCGAGCGATGGTTCGACGACGATCGCCCCATCCGACAGGTGCACGGCGATGCCTCGATGTTCATCGGCGGTCTGCGTGCCTTGCTCCTTCAGTCCCTGCACCCGCTTGCCATGTCCGCTGTGGCCGCGCACTCCGGCTATAAGGGCGATCCGTGGGGGCGGCTGCAGAGAACCAGCCGGTTCCTCGCCGTCACCACCTTCGGTACCGCGCCAGACGCGCAGGAGATGGTCGACCGGATCAGGGCGGTGCATGCGCGCGTTGTCGGCGTGGCCGCCGACGGCCGTCCGTACGCTGCCTCGGACCCTCACCTGCTCGGCTGGGTGCACGTCGCCGAGGTGGACAGCTTCCTGCGGGCCTACGTTCGATACGGCGCGGGCGAGCTGGACGCCGACGGTCGTGACGCCTACGTCGCCGATGCCGCGCGCGTCGCCATCGCTCTCGGGGTTACCGATCCGCCTACCACCGAGCGCGAGCTCGCCGAACGACTTGATGCCTACCGTCCGGAACTTGCGGGGACGCGGGAGGCACGCGAGGCAGCACGATTCGTCCTGCTCCGCGCGCCCGTTCCGGTCGCCGCCCGCGCCCCTTACGGCCTGCTTGCCGCGGCCGCGGTAGCTATGTTGCCGCGCTGGGCGCGCTGGCCGCTTCGGCTGCCGTACCTTCCCGTTGCCGAGGCCACCGTGGTGCGCGTTGCCGGGGAGCAGGTCGTGCGGGGCATCCGGTGGGCCATGCCAGCTCCTCCGATACGGTCTTAGGACGCATCCGTCCCACCCGAACAGGTCGGATGTCGACTCAGCCGCTGCAGGAGGTACACCGATGGCCGATCCGTCCTTCGACGTGGTGAGCAAGATCGACCGCCAAGAGGTCGACAACGCGCTGCACCAAGCTGCCAAGGAGGTTGGGCAGCGCTTCGACTTCCGGGGTACGAACGCTTCCATCGAGTGGTCTGGCGAGCTTGGCGTCACGATCAAGGCCGATACGGAAGACAGGGCTACCGCTGCGCTCGATGTCTTCAAGGAGAAGCTGGTCAAGCGGTCGATCTCACTGAAGGCGGTCGAGGCTGACGAGCCGAAGCCGTCGGGCAAGCAACAGATGATCAGCGTCAAGCTCAAGCAGGGCATTGAGCAGGAGGATGCGAAGAAGATCGCGAAGCTGATCCGGGACGAGGGCCCGCGCGCCATCCAGGCGTCCATACAGGGCGACCAGCTGCGCGTGTCCGGCAAGAAGCGCGACGACCTGCAGGAGGTGATCGCGCTGCTCAAGAACGCCGATCTCGGGGTGGCCCTGCAGTTCGACAACTATCGATGAAGGGCATCATCCTTGCGGGGGGCGCCGGCACGCGGCTGCATCCCATCACGCGGGCGGTCAGCAAGCAGCTGCTGCCGGTCTACGACAAGCCGATGATCTACTACCCCTTGTCAGCGCTGATGCTCGCCGGGATTCGCGAAATTCTGATCATCACAACGCCGCACGAGCAGGAGCAATTCGTGCGGCTGCTCGGCGACGGCGACGAGCTTGGGCTGAATCTGACGTACGCTGCCCAGCCTGAGCCCAACGGCTTGGCCGAGGCATTCCGGATCGGGGCCGCTCACGTCGGCTCGCAGTCCTCGGCCCTGGTGCTCGGCGACAACATCTTCTACGGCCACGGCCTCGGCGGTCAGCTCAGCGAGGCTGCCCAGTTGACCGAGGGCTGCGTCTTGTTCGGCTACCAGGTTCGCGATCCCGAACGGTATGGGGTCGCCGAAGCAGACGCTCAAGGGCGGTTGATCTCCATCGAAGAGAAGCCGAGCAAGCCCAAGTCGAACCTCGCCGTCACCGGGCTCTACTTCTACGACAGCGACGTCGTCGAGATCGCCCGCGATCTCAAGCCGTCGGCCCGCGGCGAGCTGGAGATCACTGACCTCAACAACGTCTACGTCGCGCGGGGGACGGCCCGTCTGGTGGACCTCGGCCGGGGCACCGCGTGGCTAGACACCGGGACACACGAATCGCTGATCGAGGCGGGCCAGTTTGTGCAGGTTCTCGAACACCGCCAGGGTGTCCGCATCGCTTGCCTCGAAGAGATTGCACTCGGACACGGCTTCATCGACGCCGCGCAGGCGTATCGCCTTGGTGAGCAGCAGAGCAAGTCCGGCTATGGGCAGTACGTGATGGACGTGGCCCGCGCAGCCGGTGCCTGAGCCTCCGTCAGTGCAGGAAGCGGGGGTCCGACTTCGCCATCTGCTGCAGGCGCTCGATCCGTTTGGGCATCGGGGGGTGGGTGGAGAAGAGGTTGCTCACCCCACCGCCGCGGAACGGGTTCGCGATCATCAGGTGACTCGTGGTGATCAGCGCCGGCTCCTGGGGCAGCGGCAGCGCCGTGACGCCGGCTTCGAGCTTGCGCAGAGCGCTGGCCAGCGCCAGTGGGTCGTTGGACAGCTCGGCGCCGGACTCGTCGGCCTGGTACTCCCGCGATCGGCTGATCGCGAGCTGGATTAGGCCCGCGGCGAGGGGGCCGAGGAAGAGCATCAACAGGTCGACGAAGGGATTGCGGTCACGGTTGCCGCTGCCGCCGCCGAAGAACAGCGCGAAGTTGGCCACGTAGGTGATGGCCGCGGCGACGGTGCCGGCTACCGAAGAGATCAGGATGTCGCGGTTGTAGACATGGCTGAGCTCATGGCCGAGGACGGCGCGCAATTCCCGTTCGCTGAGCAGGGACAGAATGCCCTCCGTCGCGCACACTGCGGCATGGCGGGGACTGCGTCCGGTCGCGAAGGCATTGGGCTGCGCCGTTGGACAGACGTACAGGCGCGGCATCGGCTGGCGTGCGCTGGTCGCCAGTTCGCGCACGATCCGGTACATCGCCGGCTGCTCGGCCTCGCTCACCGGACGGGCACGCATCGACCGCAGCGCAATCTTGTCGGAGTTGAAATAGCTGAAGGTGTTGAGCCCTACTGCGAGCAGCAGCCCGATCAGCAACCCTCGCTGCCCACCGAGCGCCCCGCCGATGCCGACCAGCAGCGCGGCGAGCACGCCGAACAACACGGCGGTCTTGAATCCGTTCGCGGCGGTGCGCACATGAATCCAACGATTGCTCGTCCCGATATCGTTCCCGTATGGCGGCTATCGATCAGCTGATTCAGTCCAACGCGAAGTACGTGGCGACATTTGGCGGGCCGCGCCCGCTACCTCCCAAGCTGCGCCTGGCTGTCATCGCGTGCATGGATTCCCGACTGGACCTGTTCGGAGCACTTGGTCTCGAGATAGGCGACGCGCATCTAATCCGAAACGCCGGCGGTTGTGTCACCGACGACGTACTGCGGTCGCTGGCCCTGAGCCAGCGGGCCCTTGGCACTAGGGAGGTCGTGCTCGTGCACCACACCGAATGCGGGATGCTCGGCTTCGACGACGAAGCGTTTCGGGCCCAACTGACGGCCGAATCTGGGGTGGAGCCTGGGTGGCGGGTGCCTGGCTTCACCGACGTCTACGCCGACGTGCGCGACTCGATCGCTCGGGTGCGTGGCTGTGGATGGCTGCCACATCGCGACGAAGTGCGTGGATTCGTCTTCGAGGTGGCGACCGCCACGATCACCGAGGTCAGCTAGGAAGCGGCGGTAACCGTGCCCGCGGGCGAGCCACCAGCCACCGTGGGCTGACCCGCGGCCGCCCAGGCGGTGAGGCCGCCGACGATGTCGGTAGCCGGGACGCCGATCGAGTTGAGGGCGTCCGCGGCGAGCGAGGACGTGTAGCCCTGCGAGCAGAACACGATCCACCGTTGGCCGGGTAGCGCCTGCGCGATGCGCGCGTCTGAACCGGGATCGAGCCGCCACTCCAAGTCGTTGCGTTCGATGACGAACGCTCCTGGGATCTCGCGCTCGCTCTCACGCTGTGCGGCAGGCCGGATGTCGACGAGCAGGGCGCCTCGGCGCACCGCGGCGGCCGCCGCCCGGGCGTCGAGCCGATCGAGGCGCGAGCGCGCGTCGGCGAGCAACTCCTCGACGCCGGCGAAGCGTGGGCCTGGCATCACGGGAGCCTCATCATGCGACCCGCAGGCTGAACGCTGGCTCCGGGTCGTCGGTCGGCACCTGAGCGAAGGGGACGAGCACTCCGTCTTCGAGGTCGTAGTACGTCATCGACGTCAGTGGCCGGGAGTACACGTGCACGCTGACGGCCGGGGCGGCTCCCAGATTGCGGACGTCGTGGACGTAGCGCGGCCCGAAGCCGACGCTTGCCCCGTCGCCGTGATCGCGGTTCTGCGGAGTTGCCGTGCCTGACTGCCCACCCGGGCGCAACGTCGTCTCCGTCAGCACGCCGGACAGCACCGTGAACGACCCGGAGGAACCGCCGTGATCGTGCAGCTGGGTGCCTTGCTCGGGTAGCCAGCTGATCAGCCAAACATCCATGCGCTGGTCGCGGTAGAGACGTTGGTGCCACCGGTCGACCGGGTCGAAGTCCACGAACGGGTACTTGCCGAGGCGAATTTCGTCCGCGTAGAAGCGCGACAACTCGATGAGATTGGTGAGATGCACCGGTCAAGTCTGCCCTGCCGCCCGGCACTTTGTCTATCTATACGATAGGCATAATAGGTCTGGCGCGGCCTAGGAAGCCCAGCGGAACGAGGCCATCAGGGATTCGACCCTCTCGACGACCTCGTCGTCGGCGCCATCCGGCGTGGTGAATTCCGCGAGCAGGGCCAGTTGTCGGTCGGGCGTCGGCAGAACATAGCGGAGCAAGTCAGTCGATTCGTCCCCTGCCCCGTCGATCAACCGTGCTGCCGGGCTTTCGGGACATACGGCGGCCGTGGTCACCCCG
>JALYIS010000029.1 GCA_030775705.1 Actinomycetota bacterium | reverse complement strand
GATGAGTGCACTCAATGTGTCTAGAAGGCTCCAGGCGTCTCGCCGATCTCGGGCCGTCTTGGATTCTGATCCGTCGTCGTACCCACAGCTCACCTCCTCGGCGAGCTTCAGGCTGAACCCCCCCACGAAAAGGGCGAGTCGCCGCAGCAGCGTCTGCTCTTCGGGCGCCAATAGCGCGTAGGTCCAGTCGAACGTCGCGCTGAGGGTCTGGTGGCGCGGCGCGCTGATCTTGGCTGCCGCACCAAGCACGCCCAGGCTTTCATGGAGACGGCTACGCAACTCATCTAGCCCGAGCACCGGCACCCGCGCTGCAGCGAGTTCGATGGCCAGTGGCAACCCGTCCAGGCGCCGGCACACTTCGGCGACCGCCGTGGCGTTACCGGCCGTGAGCCGAAAGCTCGGGTCAAGCGCGGAGACTCGTGCTTCGAATAGGGCGAGTGCGCCGTGGCGTTGCAGGTCGGACAGGCCCGGGTCCGTCGGCGCCGACAAGCCCGACAAGGGGAACCGCTGCTCATCGGCGACGCGCAGCGCCTGCCGGCTCGTCACAAGCAGCCTTAGGTGCGGCGTGCCGAGGAGCAGCGCAGCTGTCAAGCTGGCGACAGCTTCCGAGAGATGCTCGGCGTTGTCGAGCACCAGTAAAATCGAGCTGGCGCGCAGCGCGAGCACCAGTTCGTCGGCCGGCGATCGGTGCGAGGCAAGTGTGAGGCCGAGTACATGGGCGGTCGCGACAGCCACGCTGTCCGCATCGCGCAGCGGCGCCAGATCCACGAACCAGACCCCTTCGGGCCAGCGTTCGCGTTCGGCGTGCGCCGCGGCCAGTGCCAGGCTCGTTTTGCCGATGCCCCCGATACCGATCAATGTAACGAGCCGGTGAAGGTGCAAGGCGGACAGTAACGCGGCGAGCTCGGCCGACCTACCGTATAGAGCCGCTGAGGTGAGGCTGAGGTTGCCCCGGCCGCTGGGGACCATCGGCTGCCCGGCGGTGTGCGCACTGGCATCTGGCGCGGACCACCGATCGCGACGGTTGGCCGGCGTGCGGTCGGGCACGGGTTCACCGGCGGGCTCGATGGGGATGGCTGGCGCTGCCGCCAGGATCGCTGAACCAAGCGTCTCCGTCGCCTTCGAAGGCGCCACGCCATAGAACTCGCGCAGCATGTCGCGACACCGGCCCCAGGCTCGCACGCCGGCGGCGAAATCCCCGCGCAGGTAGGCCACCTCCATCAAGGCGCGGTAGGCGTCCTCTGACTCGTGGTCAAAGGTGAGTAGAGCTTCGGCTCGGGCCTGGGCCTCGGAGAAAGCGCCGTGATCTATGGCAGCGCGCACCGCGTCTACCAGGGTGGCCTTTAGCTGGGCGCGCATCGCGTCGTTGCGCTCCCGCAGCCAGCGCTCGAAGTCGTCGCAGTCCGCGTAGTCGTGGGCTTCGAGAAGCTCGGCGCGCCCATCCTCGAGCTGCTCAACCGCCAGGTGCGGAGCAAGGCCGACGGCTTCAAATGATTCAGCGACAACCCCGGGCGCAATTCGACGCAGCCGGGCCAGACACTGGCGAAGGTTGCTGCGTGCTCCACTCGCGCTCGCCTGCGGCCAAAGTAGGGTCGCCAAACGGCCACGTGGCGTCATGCCAGCATAGTGCAGATAAGCCATCAAGGCAGCCTGCTTGCGTTCCAGGAGGATCGGTTCCTCGCCTACTGCCGTGACCGTTACCCGCCGATGCAACGCGAGGCGGATGAGTGCTGCCGGGGCGGGCGAGTCTGCCTCTGGTGTGGGGGTGGGTTCGGGCACTGCAGGAGCACGTCGGATACGGGGGAACGATCTGGAAGTGTGCCACCGGTCCGCGTTCAGCGGGCGACCCCCACATTCTTGGGGGGTGGCCCACGATTTTGCGCCAATCACGGCGCGATCACGACCTAGTCACGGTGCAGTCACGCCCAGATTTGCACAGTTGTCCGGTTCGATCATCCAACCTGAAGGAGCCTGTAATGGCTGTCGCCGGAACCCGCATCACATCATCGACCCATACACGTATCGCGCTGGCCGTAGCAACTGCGTGCGTCGGGCCAGCTGCTCTCGCCCAGGCGGCGCTCCCGCCCGGTGTGGGCGTCTATCTCGAGAACGCGGTGGTGGGGATCGGGGATTCAAACTACGCATCAAGCAACTCGGTGACGATCTACAGCGGCGGCGGCCTGCAGGTCAACGGCCCGTCCATGGGTGACACGTACGGACTTACCTCTGCGCCAACCATGCCGCTCGGGCTCACGACCGCCACGTTGTCGTCCATCGGCAGCAATGTCCCGGCGGGCTATCACGCCACCGGTACAGCCAGCGCGACTGCCGACCTCGCTGGCGGCGTGCTCCGCGGCAGCACCGGGAGCGTCGCCAACGTGCCGTACCAGCCGGTAGGACCCGTGAGTGCGCGTGTGATCACAGCTAGCTTTATGCAGGACTTCCTTACCTTCGCGGTCGCTGGCACCGACGGTGCGGACGTGACGGTCACGGCCCATCTCGACGGCTCCTATGCCATGAGCGATCCCTACTATGGCGGCGGCAATGTGCGGATGGTTCTCAATCTCGGTGGAAGTTTCTCCTACTACGGAAGCGACAACGCGGCAGGCAACACGAACGGATACAACGGCGCCGTCCTCGGCGACTTCACCCGCTACAGCTTCTCGAACGAGACACCGACGGGTTTCGACTTCACCGGCACGTTGCATGTCACCGATGGCGAACGCATCCAGACTAGCGCCGGGCTCTACCTCGACTGCGCGTATTCAGCGTGCGACTTCGGCAATACTGCCCGCATCGGACTGACCGTGCCGACTGGCGTGAGCTACACCTCCGATTCGGGCGTGTTCCTCACCGCGACGGGAGGCACCGTGCCCCCGGTGACAGCCGTTCCGGAGCCCGGCACCTGGGCGTTGATGCTGGCTGGTTTCGCCACGCTCGGCAGCGTTACGCGGCGCCGTCGCTGAGCCCTTCGTGGCGCGCCGAGCGACCACACAGGTCGATCGCGCTGCCACTGGGGGCTGTTCGGCGTCGCTGCCGCGCAAGAATCGCCCACTTTTTGGGTGCCTGCGGCC
>JALYIS010000028.1 GCA_030775705.1 Actinomycetota bacterium | reverse complement strand
ACTCAGCAGCGAGGCCAGCTCCGGCACCAGCTCGCGGCGCACTCGGAGCTGGTCCTCGTGGTATTTCACTGCGGCCCCGAGCGTCACCGAAGCCGACTCGTCCTCGAGACGAGTTGCACCCACGACGAGCAAGGCCTGGGCCCAGTCGACGGTCTCAGCCACGCCCGGCGGCTTGAGCAGCCCCATCTCGCGCATCCGGCGCACCGCAGTCGCGACATCGCGCGCGAGCCGCTCGGAGACCTCAGGCAGATGTCGCCGGACGATCTCGACCTCGCGCGAAAACTCGGGATGCGCCACCCAGTGGTAGAGGCAGCGGCGCTTGAGGGCGTCATGAACCTCGCGGGTCCGGTTGGAGGTGAGGACCACGAGCGGCGCGACCTCGGCTCGGATCGTTCCCAGCTCGGGGATGCTCACCGCACTGTCGGCCAGCACTTCCAGCAAGAACGCCTCGAACTCGTCGTCGGCCCGATCGATCTCGTCGATGAGCAGCACGCAAGGGCTGTGCTCCAGCGCGCGCAGGATCGGCCGGGCAATCAGGAACCGCCGGTCATACAGGGAAGCCTCGAGCTCGGCGGTGTCTGCCTGCTCGCCCGCCGCCCGCAGATGCAAGATCTGGCGCGGGAAGTCCCAGTCGTAGAGGGCCTGGCTGGAGTCGATGCCCTCGTAACATTGCAGCCGCACCAGTTCGGACCCGGTGATCTGCGCCAACGCCTGGGCCAGTGCGGTCTTGCCAACGCCCGGGTCGCCTTCGAGAAACAGCGGACGACCCATCGCCATCGCCAGGAAGGCTGCGGTCGCCACACCGGTGTCGGCGAGGTAGCCGACCCGGTCAAGGGCATCGGCCACCTGGGTCGGATCGGAAAATGGTCGTGACGGCATGTACCGAGCATCTCACTTCGCGACTGAGCGCATGGTCTCGCGATCATGACGCACGCGACCGGAGCTGGTTGCCACACGTGGGCCCGCTGGGCACAGTGACGACCATGACGAATCCCGCCGGTCTGCTCGCGGCCTACGATGCGCAGCTGCGCACTGACGCCGAGACCCTGGGGGCAGTCGCCCTCGCGCGCCGCGGCCCGTTGTTTCTGGTGACCTTGGCAGGCGGCCGCGGGTTCATCACCTATCGGGATCTCGCCGGTGCAGACACGGACACGATCCGTCGACTCGTTCCCGAAGTCCTGGCCCACTACCGGGCCGATCCCGGCATCGTTCGCGGCGAGTGGAAAACCCGCGGACACGATCACGCACCGGGTCTTCACGAGACTTTGCAGGAGAACGAGTTCCTCCCGCAGGCGCGGGAGTCCATCATGGTTGGCCAAGCGCGCCTGCTCGCCGACGACGTTGCCCTACCGGAAGGGGTCGTCCTGCGTACGGTGACTGAGGAACCGGACGTACGCGCGATGAGCGCGATGCAGGCCGAGGTGTTCGGTGATCCAGTCTCCGACCACATCGCGGACGCCTGTTGCGCCGGCTCCAGCTCAACGATGGCATGCAGTTGTGGGTGGCTGAGGTCGAGGGGAACATGGTCAGCGCCGGCCGGCTCGATCCAGTGACGGGAACGGAATTCGCCGGGATCTGGGGCGGCGCAACCCGGTCGCAATGGCGCGGCCGGGGAATCCATCGAGCTTTGACAGCGGCACGAGCCCGTTCGGCGCTCGCCATGGGCAAGTCGCTCATCCACAGCGATTCGACCGAATTCTCGCGCCCGATCCTCGAACGTTCTGGACTCGTCAAAGTGTCGACAACGACGCCGTACTTTGGCGACGATGAACCCGGCGCACTGAGAAGCCTTGAAATCATTTCGCCCGTGCTCGCCTCGTCGGTACGGTCGCGGGAGTGGTTCCCTGCTGGTCCATGAGGTTCGCGCCTGTCTGTCCTACAGTCCCAAGCTGAGAGCGGGTTCCGTTATGGCATGTCGTATCAGCGAACTCGTGCTCGATTGTCGCCAGCCGGAGGTGCTGGCGCGGTTCTGGTGCGAGGCCCTCGACTTCGTCGTTCTCGAACGCGAAGACGACGGCACATTGGAGATTGGGCCGCGCGAGGGGTTCGGTGGCCTGCAGCCGACGATCATCCTCAGCCGCAGCGATGACCCGGAGCCGGCGAAGCCTCGGCTGCACATCGACGTCAGCGCCACCGACCGCGATCAGGGCGCAGAGCTCGAACGCCTTCTGAAGCTCGGTGCGCGCCCCGCCGACGTCGGCCAGACGGGCGACGAGTCGTGGCACGTCCTGGCCGATCCCGAAGGCAACGAGTTCTGCCTGCTCAGGGCCCGCCTTGACCAACCCTGACGCTCATCGGTCGCACACTGACGCCCACCCTGCCCGCGTCCCTGGCTGGGAGTGAGGTCATTGCGTTCGCCTCGACAACCGACCTCGCCGCCGCGCGAAGGTTCTACGAAGAGACGCTTGGCCTGTCGGTCGTGGCTGCGAACGCGTATGCATGTGTGTTCGACGCCCACGGCACGATGCTTCGCATCACCGCTGTGGCCGAGGTCGCCCGTCCCGGCTACACCGTGCTCGGCTGGCGGGTCGCGGACATCGATGCGACCGTCGCCGGGCTTGTCTGCGTCGGAGTGGTGTTCTCCCGCTACGACGGCATGGAACAGGACGCCCAGGGTGTCTGGACCACTCCGATCGGCGATCGCATCGCGTGGTTCATCGATCCTGACGGGAACGTCTTGTCCCTCACCGAGTTCGCCTGAGCGCTCAATTTCAGACGTATCTCTGTAGACGTATCTCTGTAGTAGTCCCACCTAGTCCTCGATGACGTCGAGCCCTTGAGCTCGCAGCCGCGCGATACTGTCCAGCATTGCTTTCAGAACGTCTGGCTCATGGCCGGTCCAGCCGTCGACCTCGCCTACTACGCGCAGCGGATCGCGCGTGCGATACGACTCGGTGATATTGCCGGGAAACTTCTTGTTGGTCACGTTGGGGTCATCCTCGAACGGCCCACAGGGCTCCACGACGTAGATGTGTCCGCGCTCTTCGCTGCCCGCGAGGGATGTGGACAGTTCCGCGCCCCATGCAGCCGTATCCACGAGGGCGCTGAAGTAGATGTTGTTCGACACCCGGCCCGCCTGGTAGTTGGATCCGTAGCCGGGAACGAGCTCATCGCCGACCTCGAGTGCGGACTTCGTCCCGTGGTAAAACGGCCCTGCTATGTGCTCGCAGTGCTCGTAGCTCACCGGGATATGAATGATCGTTCTCTCGGCCACCGGCTCCTCGTCCGTCATCTCAGCAGTGTCGCCGACCCGGTCGGGAAGAGACGACCGCCGTGCCGCTGATGTTGCGCGAATCCACGGCAGATGATCTCACGGGCGGTCCTCATGACGTCGCTGCGCTGGCGGATTGGCCGTCGTGTCCGGACGGGAGTTTAAGGGCCGAGGCGCGTGATGTGCCGACGACGACGAACGCGGTGAGCACCGGGAGCAGGCCGAGCGCAACCGGCAGCGAGGACAGGGAGGCGAGGCGGCCGATGAGTGGTGGCCCGCAGACGAATCCCGCCCAGCCGCAGGCAGAGGCGGTGCCTACGGCGGTTCCCGGATGCAGGCTGGCAATGCGTCCCGCGGCGCTGAACACCGCCGGCACGACAGAGGCGAGCCCGATGCCCAGGCACGCGAACCCAGCCAGCGCCGCGGCGGGGCGCCCGATGAGCAGCCCGGCTGCGAATCCGATAGTGGCGACGACGGCTAGCGCGGGCAGCACACGGTCGGGTCGATACCGGCTCAGCAGCCGGTTGCCCGATAGCCGGACGATGACCATGGCCAGCGAGAACGCGGCATAGCCGAGGCCAGGCACGCTACCTGTCGCGTGCAGCGGCCCGGCGAGGTACACCGACGCCCAATCAGCGATAGCGCCCTCGCAGAGCATGCAGGCGAACGCGATCGCGCCGAGCAGCACCATCCCGCCAGACCATCGCGACGCGGTCGACGGCCCTCGGCCGGCATCGTGGCAATCTTGGCTCGCTGCATGCCGGTCTAGGGCGTCGGGCAGCATCCGGGTGGTGAGAAGTCCGGCGCTGAGCAACGCGAGCGTGCCGAGGAGCAGGAGTTGGGGCGTGAGGGCGACACCGACGCCGACGGCAAGCGCACCGATGCCCGCGCCGGCGAACGAGCCGATGCTCCAACTACCGTGCAACCCGGACATCAACACCCGCCTGCTGGCTCGTTCGACGGCGATCGCCTGGGTGTTCATGGCGACGTCCAGCGAGCCCTGAAACGCCCCCCACAGGAACAACGCGCCCATCAGCGCTGGCAGGCTGCCGATCAGCCCGACGAGCGGCCCCGAGGCGCAGTAGCCGACCAGCATGATCTGCACGATGCGCCGGCTGCCCAGCCTCGGCAGCAGGTAGGCCGATACGAGCATCGCGGTCACCGCTCCAAGCGGTGCCCCGAGCAAGGCGAGGCCAAGCGTTGCGTCGGTGAGCCCCAGGCGAGCCTTCACATGCGGGATGTGCGCGGCCCAGGAGGCGAACAGCAGTCCATGCACAAAGAACATGGCGGTGACCGCGATCCGTGACCAGCGGCGAACCGACGAGGGCATCGGCAGCGCTGGCACATCGCGAGCAATCGCGTCGCGAACGATCCGGTCAGGCACGGTGCACCTGCGCACCGCCGGCCCGCAGCAACGCGAGCGGCGCGTCAGGTGCGCTCGCATCGGTGACAACCACATCGAACGCGGACAACTCACCGACCACGGCCATCGCGCCGCGGCCGAACTTTGCCCCGTCGACGGCGAGGACGCTGCGAGTGGCCGAGGCCATCAGCGCCCGCTTCACCGCAGCATCGTCGAGATCATGGGCCATCACGTGCCCCTCGGGGGTCACCCCGCAGCAGCCCACCACCGCGGTGTCGAACCGCACCGCGGCGATACTCGTCAGCGCCAACGGCCCCACCATCGCCAGTTCCCCGGTCCGGCATTCACCTCCCGGCATCATCAATCGCACCGCCGGTCCGGCGGCCAAGGCCATCGCTGCATGCAACGACAGCGGCATCACCGTGACCCGTCGCCCGGCCAAGGCCCGCGCGGCCTCCGTGACCGTGGTGCCGCTGTCCAAACCGACCGCCTCACCGTCGTCGATCAGATCGGCGACGACCGCAGCGATGCGACGCTTGGCGTCCACGCACTCGATCTCGCGCATCGTGAACGGCAGTTCCTCCCCGCGCATCAATAGATTCACCGCACCGCCCCGCACCCGGCGGGCCACCCCACGCTCGGCCAGGTGGTCCAGGTCCCGGCGAATTGTCATCTCCGCGGCGCCGAACTCAGCCGCCGCCCGCGCGACCTCGACACTCCCATCGCGCCGCAACGCCTCCACCAGCCGACTGACCCGCTCGGACGCATCCACCGATCCAACGTACATCGTCAATGCGCGCACGCACACATTCAATGTTCGCCCAAGTGGAGACGTGGGACGCGTTCCACACGGCGCCGGCTGAGGTGGTGCGACAGAACTCCGCTGTTGCCCATAGGCAACACGCGTGGGTTTGGCGTCGAGCCCTACACCGCGGATTCGGTGGTCCGGGAGCGCACAAGGGCCGGAGTCACTGCGAGCTGGTGATGCCGGCCTCCGATGTGGGCGTTACGCGAGGGTATTCCCTAGACAAGACGCTCGAACGCGAACGAACGGTCGTCGATTCGGCCGGGTAACTCGTCGTTCTCGCCTACGAAACCGGCTTCATCCGACCCGGGCAGCCGTGACACTCGACCCGGCCCGCATGAAGAAGACCTACCCGCACGAATTGTCGAGCGCGGTGAAGCTCCCGTTGTAGTCGCTGAAGCAGGTGAGGCTGCCACCGGCGTTGTCGGCACTACCGTCGGAACCGCTGACCTCGGAGTCAGCGATACGCGCGGCCGTGTTGGAGGAGACGAACAGGCCGTAGGCGCCGCTCTGCGTACCGCCCTGCGTACCGGTGAAGGAGCTCTCAGTGGCAACCAGCGTCGCGGTAGTCGTGCCAAGCTGGAACAGCCCGGCACCGAAATCGTCGAATGTGCTGTTCGGTGCGCTTGCTGTCACCCGGTCGGCGGTGACCGTTTGGTCTGGACGCTCACGCCAGGTCCGGTCGTATGACCAGCCTGAGGCTCACGACCCCAGCTACGGCTCACGCGACTTCGCGGCGGTGGACTCTCACGCTCCGAGGCTGGCACAGTTCAACATCCGCTACGCCGCAGCAGGTAGTACCGGAATCGTCGAGGTCCGGTCATTCGGCGGAGGCGGGGACCTCCATGTCAGTTCGCGTCGTCGGCGCGTGATTCGACGACCTGGCGTCCCATTTGTATGCGTCGGATAAACGTGACCAGCCCGAGCCCACCGACAACGTTACCCACGGCCGACCAGCCCAAGGCGCCCAGCCAGTTGAGATAGCCGTACGGCGCCCGGGACCACAGTCCGGCGAAGAGAAACAGCGAATCCAACACGCTGTGGAACAACTGCCCCCCAGCTACCAGCGCACCGAACAATATCGCCGGAACGATCTGCACGCCGAGATTCTCGGTCGCGTGCTGCATGCGCGTCATCAGCGTGATGACCGCGCCGGCGAGCACCGCAGCGCAAACGAATGAACGTCGACGCCCAGTTGTGCATAGTGCGCGCCGACCTGACGCGCAATCGGCTTGAGGTCTGGACGACCGGTGATGATCAACCAGGTGATAAGCCACCCGCCCAGCAGGTTCATCGCCAACGTCACGCCCCATAACCGTGCCAGAGCAAGCACGCCCGATCGTCCCGCCGCCACCGCTACGACAGGTACTAGAAAGTTCTCCGAAAACAGTTCGCTGCGGGCTAGCAACAACGCGACAAACCCGATCGAGAACCCCAAACCGGCGAGCAACGTGTTGTGCGTCCTGTCATCGACAAGCAGATACGCCAGCGCCCCAGTGCCAACGTCGATTCCGCCGAGCAACCCGGTCGCCGCCAGAAGCAGCCATGGACGGTTGAGACGGTCATCGCCTTCCTCGACCAACCGAACAAACGCATCCTCAAGTTCAGGCTCTGCCGCTCCCGGCTGACTCGCCTTGACCATCCTCAAAGGCTAGGCGCAAAGCAACGCACCGGCGACCTGCATCCGCTTGCCGTAGGTGGGACGAGATCTATCCAAGGTCGGGCCGGCCACATCTGTCGCAGGAGCCTCTCACGGAGGCCAGCGTTCGCGAGTGAGGCAATAGGCGAATTTCGATCTTTGATTCGGCCGAACGGCCAGGGGCCGAGTTCCACCCGGCCTGTTGTTGTGCAAGAGCGATGTCATCCAGGCCGTCTCGGCGCGGCCTGTTCTATCTCGATGGGTTGGTGCTCGAGGTCAGGGCTCGTCAGCATCGACTCCGCTGTCGAGGCCATCTCGGGCTGCACGAAGATGACCGACACCCAGGTACACGCCCACCGCAAAGAGAAGGATCCACCTGGAGGCCGCAACTGGTGAGGTTCGACCCGGTCGTCGGGCAGCATCCCTCTCGGGCACTACTAAGGTCACGAGTATGAGCTATGAAGCGTTGTGGGTAGTGACGTTCACTCCGAATTGGGACGAGACCCATCGTGTTCGGGCGGCAGGTCCGTTTCCCGCGGTCGAAGCGGCGCAGGCGTTCGCCCGCACACTTCGCGAGCAGTGGCCCGCCGATCAGAATCCTGAGATCGAGGTTGTTCAGATGGAGGCGACGGAACCCATCTCGGAACTCATCGGCGGGGACCGCTGATCGTTGCTCCGGTGCGGTGGAGTCTTTACCATCCTTGCAGGTCATCGAGTACCGCGTAGGTGACCGCGCCGTATCCGAGGTGCGGGACGATGTCGCTGAGCCAGTCCACGGCCGACCAGTCGCGTGGTTGAGCGAGCCCTAGCGCGACGAGCGGTCCATCGGATGCGAGCATCGCCGCCGCGCCAAGCACGACCATCGCCAGCGGAGCGGGCAGGCGACGAAGCAGCGGGCGAAGCAACGCGGCCACCGCGCCGACGCCGCCCCCCGTGGCGATCCCACTGAGCGGCCCCAGGCCCGCTAAGCGATTCTCGCGTTCGGGACCGGCACCGGGGATGGTCACGCCGGCCTTATCGGCCAACGCCGCGACAGCCTGCTGCGGCGTGTCACTGGATGGACGTGCCCGTAACGCCATGTCGGCGTAGGTGATCGCGTTGAGCGCCGTGACGCCAGCCGCGCCGGCGGCGAGCCCGCGGGCAATCGTTGAGGTAAACATGTGGGAGTCCTTTCGCGTAGACCTGCGGGGGGTCGAAGCCGCCGATCAGGCCGGTGGGGACGCGTGCGCGAGCAGCGCGTCGCCAGCACCCGGTTGCGACGGTCCACAACGGCACCATCGCATCTCGCGACCAGTGCATGGGCCTGTCGTGCTCGTCGCGTTCGACGCGGAGTGACGTGAAGATGGCCTCGGACCGAAACAGCATCGTCGAGGCCGCTGACAAGTCCGGCGCATGGATGAGATCCGACATGGGGCTGGGGCCATACTTCGGGGTGTACGCGACCGCCGTGTTCACGTCTGTGTTCAGCCTCCACAATGGCTTCGAGCGCGTGCAAGGCGCATTCCAGCGCGTGGTGGGCGTGGCCCGTCCGCATAGCAACATCAGTGCGCGACTTTGACGAGGTCCGGGCGTATGAATGGCACCGAGGCTTGCTGAACGTTGATTTTCGGGCTTTCCTCGCGACCGTAAGATCGGGATCGCGTGACCGAACTCGGAGACGGCGCCGGGTAGGTAGTCCTCGAACCATCGTTCGCCGACGGGCGCCGGGAGGTCGAGCTGACCGAATACCCTGGTCATGATCGGCGTTGCTCCGCCGCGGCGGTGGAGAGCTCGGCGATGCGTTTGATCGCGGCGAGGGTTTGCGGGATGCCGTCAAGCGCCTGCTGCGTCCGGTCGGCTATCTGAGCATCCGCCTCGTCGCCGAACTTCTCCTCGAACATTGCGATCCCGGCCGGGAGGAACTCCCAGGACTCGGTAAGCGTCGCCCCTGTCTCCGTAGGAGCTATGCTGAAACCCCATCGGACGAAGCGGCCGCCCACGATCCAGGCGAACTCGCGACCTCGCTCAGCTACCGCGATCTGAGAGCGTGTCTGCCAGGTCCGGTCCGCCAGCTCGTTGCGTCCGGTGAACCAGGCGCCGACCTGTCCTGCTTCAGCCTCGTCGTCCCACCAGCACGACGTACAGACCGGGCTCCATGACCCGGTGCGGGTGATGTCGGAGACCAGGCCGTAGAGCGCATCGGCCGACGTGTCGACGGTGATGGACTCCTGGTGGCTGCGGATGGGCGTCTCGCTCATTAGTGGGTCACCCTCACCGACGGGGTCACTTCTTCTGGCGCCGGCTGCCGCCGTGCCAGTCCTCCTGCTTACCGACAGTGTCGGCGTCGATTCCGAATGCGGCGAGCTGTGGCTGTTCCCGCAGGCTGCGCTTGAGCTCGGCGAATCCCGGGAAGCGTGCCAGTCCGACCACGTGATCCCACAGCTGGACCGCTGAGTCCTCGTGTGGGAGCCGGCTGATTACCGGGCCGAAGAAGGCCACGCCGACGGGCGGCTCGAAGTGGATAATGGGTGTGCCGACGTCTTTTCCCGTGAGTGACAGCGCCTCGTCGGTCTCCTGCCGGATATCCAGGTCCCATGAGTCGTCATCGACGGCGTCGGCTAGCTCGAGCGGCAGTCCCGCCTGGGCGAGGATCGGCTCCGCGAACTCGCGTGTCCCGCGGCTCTCACGGACCGTTGTCTCATGGCGCGGTTCCTCGAAGTCCAGAGCGGTGTCGAAGATGTGCTCGCCGAAGGCGGCGTACAACGGCCCCATCGCCGCGCGACCATGCTCTGCTCTTGCCCTGGCGGCCACCCGTAGGAGCCGTAGCCCCGCGGTGTGGCCAGCTTCGTACTCGGGCGGGAAATGCGCGTCGTAGTCCACCTCGGCGTTGATTAGGCGCAGCGAGATGAACCGCCAGTCCACGGTGTAGTCGCGCTGCGCTTGCACTTGCCGAACCCACTTGCTGGTCATCCACGCGAAGGGGCAGACGGGGTCGAAGTAGAAGTTGATGTCGGCATCCATGCCTTCACTCTAGGTCGCACAAGTCCGCGGCGCTCGCGTCCTGCTGGCTATCGGCCGCGGAGGGCGGACGGCCACATCGTGCGGGCCCAGGTCGGTCAGGGCCTTCCGCAGCAGGACAGGGCGGCCGCTTCGTCCGTGCGGTCGGCGGCAACCAGCAGTTCCACCTTCAGGACCCTCGCCGTCCACCTGGCCCTGGCCGTGTCAATCCGAAGCGGCCCCACCGGGACTGTCATCGTGCCGCCTGCTTCTCGCGTACTACGGTCGTAGTAGGCGAAGCGGCCCACAAGGACCGACCGCGGACTGGGTGAAGCTCAGGATCAGCAACCGTGGGATCTGCCAGGTCATCGTGCCGATGACCTGAACGGTGTGGAGTAAGGGTGCCGAAGTCAGCCAGGGTTAGCCGTGTTCCGAGCCGCGCCGTTCCGCGGCGCGCGCGCGTCATTGATCTGCCGTTCGCGACTGCGGTCAGGTCCGTGTCACGGGTGGCGGCTCGGTGGGGGGCAGGGTCATGAGTGGGCGGTCCTGAGGGCGGTGAGCATGTCGCGGTGCCGGACCCAGCCGACGATGCTCCCATCGCGTTCCTGGATGGGACGGCGTCGGTGCCGCTGTCGAGGGCCCAGGGGGTGACGCTGCCCCAGTTTCGGATGCTGGTCGTGCTATCCGAGGCGGCGACCAACCTCAGTACGCTCGCGGCCGCCCTCGACGTCGCGCCCTCCACGGCCAGGCGCATGGTCGACCGCCTTGAAGCTGCGGGCCTGGTCGAGCGCTCTGTTCACCCGGACAACCGCCGCGAAACCCACCTCAGCATGACCGCCGCCGGGCGGCGAATCGTGCGCACTGTCACGACCCGGCGCCGGCGCGACCTCACCACGGTCCTCAGCCAACTCTCGCTGCGCGAGCGGGCCGCATTGGCTCACGCGATGACCGCCTTCGCCCGCGCCGCCGACACCCTTTGGCCGGGTGAGACCGACACGATCAGCTGACCCATCCACGCGTCACCTCGACTAGGCTGAGCCGCGGTGCGCCGGGAAGTCTGGTCGGCAATGTTCTCGCCTTGCCCTGAGCACCTGCCGCCCGCGGATGCCGACCCGAGTCCCGGAGCGCCATGTCAGACACTTACGCCTTCGCCTCGCTGGTCCTGCTCGTTGCCGGCGTCGGGCTGGTCGCGTTGCTGTCCAACCGGCTCACCGAACGCATCAAGATCCCCGCGCCGTTGCTGGTGCTGGTCGCGGCCGCGATCGCGGTCAACGCCATCCCCGACCTGCACCAGCCCCGGGAGCGGTTGGTGGAGCGCCTAGTCACGGTCGCGCTGATCTGCATCCTGTTCGATGGCGGCCTGAACATGGGCTGGTCGAAGTTCCGGACCGCCGCCGCGCCGATCGCGAGCAGCGGTGTGCTGGGGACGTTCCTCACCGCCGCCGCGGCGGCCACGTTCATCCACTACACGTTTGGGTTGTCCTGGTATCTGGGGTTGCTGGTCGCGACTGCCATCTCGCCGACCGATCCGGCGGTGGTGTTCTCCGTCCTCGGTCAACGCGAAGTGGAGGGCCGCAGCGGCACCGTCCTGGAGGGCGAGTCCGGGGCGAACGATCCGGTCGGGATCGCGTTGATGGCCAGCCTGATCAGCGCGGGCAGCCTCAGCGCTGGCGCGTTCGGGCACATCGCCGGCCAGTTCCTGCTGCAGATGGGCGTCGGCGCCGTTCGGTGTCCTCGGCGCGCGGTTGGTGTTGTGGTTCATCCGCGCCGTACCGCTGCCCAATGAAGGGTTGTACCCGCTGCGGACACTGGCCTGCGCGTTCATCCTGTTCGGCGCCGCGACCCTGGCTCACGGCTCCGGCTTTCTTGCGGTTTTTGTCGCCGGCATCCTGCTCGGGGACGAGCGGGCTCCCTACAAGCGCGAGATCGAACGCTTCCACACCGCGCTGGCCAGCCTCGGTGAGATCACCGCGTTTATCGTCCTCGGGCTCACTGTCGATCTGCATGAACTCGGCCGGACCGATGTCTGGGTGCCTGGGTTGGTCATCGGCGCCGTACTGGCCGTCGTTATCCGCCCCATCTTCGTTGGCCTGTGCCTGGTCCCGGCCCGGCTGCAGCCGAATGAACGCAACTTCGTGCTGTTCGCCGGCCTGAAGGGTGCGGTGCCGATCCTGCTCGGCCTGTTCATCCTCGCCGCCCACGTCGATCAGGCCGCGCGGCTGTACGGGATCATCGTCATCGTCGTCGCCTTCTCCGTCCTCGTCCAAGGCAGCCTCGTCCCGGCCGTGGCCCGGTGGCTGCACCTGCCGATGCGCACCACCGCGCCGCAACCGTGGGCGCTCGGTGTCCGGCTGGCCGACGAACCAGAAGATGTCCACCGGTTCACCGTCGCGCGTGGATCGGCGGCGGACGGCCGCCGCGTCGACGACCTGCCGAACTTCCCGGAAGACGCCTGGATCAGCCTTGTCGTGCGGGACAGCCAACCTCTGCCTATTCGCGGCGATAGCGCGCTGCAGGCCGGTGACCAGGTGATCGTCACCGCCCCGTCGGACCTCGCCGGAGACCTGCAGTCAATGTTCACCCGGGTCGTGCGGGAGGCCTAGTCCCGGCCGATCGGTCACAGGTCCGCCAACGGTGAGGTGACGCTGGCGTGGCGGTCATCCAACTTGGCCACCCCTCATCGTCTCTTGGGGTGTTCGGTGCCGGCGAACCGGCGCCGCTTGCGGGTGGAAGGCCCGCGTGCAGGTACGCGCGCACCGCGTCGAGCTCGTGCCACAGCCGCGGGGCGTCTCACATGGTTCGTAGAGCGCCATTTCGGATGGGGAACAAGCTCGGCCCGGTCGTCGTCAGTGAAGTCGCCGCGGCTGTTCACCAGGATCCCGTCAGGGTCGCAAGATGAGCATGACCGCTTTATTGGATCATCAGCGACTGCGAGGCCTGAACTAGTTGGACAGTCGGCACCGAGCGAGTTCCCGGCGCCTGCCGGCTCCGCTGATCATGTGGGTGCGCAGACGAGAAGGTAGAGCGACCGAACAGCGTGGGCGCGAAGCCTGTGCCACGAACCGGAAATCGGTTCTGGGTCAACCGAGGATGGCCGCTACTGGCGTTGCCAGCTACGGGTTGGATTGGGGTAGGGAGAGCAGTGCGGCCACGACGCTGTCGAGGGTGGGCGCGGTGACGTCGGCCGGTGCGAAGATCGGGGTGGGTCGGCCTTCTAATCGCGGGCACCACCCCGTGGTCAGTCCGGCGGCGTGTGCGCCGTGAATGTCCCATGAGTGGACCGCGACGAGCGCGACGTTCTCGGCGGCGACGCCGGCGGTTTGGACGGCGAACTCGTATGGTTCGCGGGCCGGTTTCCATGCCCGGACCTCGTCGATGGACAGCACCCGCTCCACGTACGAGCTGAGGCCGGCGCGATCGAGGAAGTCCTGCGTTGTCGCGGCGGCGCCGTTAGACAGCGTGAACACGCGCAGGCCTGCCTCGGACGCTGCGCGGACCGCGGCGGCTGCGTCGGGCTGTGGGGTGAGTCGCCTGAACGCGGCCACGACGGTCTGGACCTGGGGGTCGGTCAACTCGCCTCTTGTTTCGGCATGCAGTGCAGAGGCGGCGACGTCAGCGAAGCCGGCATAGTTCCCGGCCAGGCTCAGCGCCATGGCATCGCGCAGTATTCGGGTGAACCAGCCGGGGAGAAGTTCAACGGGCAGGGCTGCGTCGACTAGCGAGGCCTGCACGGCGTCCAGGCTGGCCAGCGTCTCCACCACGTCGAAGACGACGACGTCGGGCCTGGACCGCGTAGTCCCGGTCATGGCGTCAGTGCCGACGCAGCTGGCACGTCGAGGTCGGTCCGGGCGTGGTGGTTGAAGTAGTTCGTGAACAGGTGCGCCGCCGGGTGCGCGAAGGCCTCGGACAGTTCGAGATCGCCCCAGCCCGCCCTTTGCGCGGCCTGCCACGTGACGTCGGAGACGTGGCCGACGTTGGCGGCGGCTTCGCGCACGAGGGTCAGCAGTGCCGCGAGTTTCGGGTCGAAGTCGACCCTGCCGCGGCGGATCGCCACGGTCTGCGCTTCGCTGAGGCGGGACGTGATCGCTGCCGGGGTGTGTGCGGCCTGGAAGTAGTCGCAGGAGTCGTGGGCCCCGGCGGCTAGCGCGATTGCCCGTCGGGTACGCGCGTCGAAGCTGGAATCCTTAGCGAGCGCTCCAGTCAGGCCGGCGTAGGCGGCGAGCCCGACGGGTGCGTGTGCCATCTCGCCATGGATGTTGAGCGGCTTTCCCGCGCGTCGAGCGAGCCGTTCCAGCGTCGGTCGGGCCTGCTCGGGAGCGGTCTCGATGGTCTGGACGGGGATACGGGACATGTGGATGCGATCCTCAGCTAGAAACGACGTACCTACGAAACCCGGCCCCAGTACCAATCCTTCCCTGCTGTCCGGCTACGCCCGTGCTCGCTCGACTACGCGGTGGATGGATCAGCGGCTGTCCGCAGCGGCAAGCACGCCGCCGCTTACCAGTGCGGGCGGACAGTCCACAGCGCCAAGGGCGGCACAGTGAGCAAGGTCAAGCAGACAGGCTTTCTCGAGCTCACCGCCCCCGACGGCGCGGCGATCAACGTCCAGTTCATCGACACCACGATGTCCGCAGAGTCCGAGTTCGCTCAGACAGGAGACAGCATGACCGGATTCGGGCCACCACGCGGTTGAGGTCGGGAATGCCTCGGCCCGAGACCCTATGCGCGTTTCAACTCGCCGGTCGTCTAACCGGGGCCTCCCCGGTCTGTACGTACCCTTCCCGGCCGGGCGAAGTACCTCCCATCTGGGACTAAGGCCTCGGTCAACGCTTATGCGACCCGACTGCGCGCCGACTTCCCAGAGCAAGCAGCGCAGCGCCCGAGAGGACCGCCAACGTGCCGATGAGGATCTCGGTGCCGTGATCGGATCCGGTGTTCGCGAGGGGCGGGGATGTGTCCGTGGCTGTGGGTAACGCTGACGGCGTCCTGGTCGTTGAATGTGGGGCCGAGCTCGTGCTCGTGGTGTGTCGCGAGGACGTGGACGGTGCCGGGCTCGTCGTGTGAGGCGCCGAGCTTGAGGGCACGGGGCTACTCGTGTGGCATCCGCATGGTGAGGTCTCGGGAGGTACCGGCGGCGACGGCGAGGTGATGCTTACCGACGCGGTCGCGGCAGTGGCCAGCAACCCAGACCCTGCAGCCAGGGCGAACACTCCGGCCACCAGCAACACCAAAGTCGCGACGGCTCTGGCGCCTCTGAGCGGGGCGAATCGGACAGACATCGGATCCTCCATTGTGTTCGATTCCCGAGAGCGTACGACCGGCGACGGTGAGGAAACAAGAGATCCGTCGAACACGGCTCCCGCTGTCCCCGGCTGGGCACCACGACCATGACGTCACCGACCGAGTTCTCGTCCGGTGCTCTGCTAGTCGTCGGTGTGGGGTGGTTCGTACATCAGTGCGCCGCAGGTCCAGCAGCGCCAGGCTCGGTGGCCGCGGCCACCGGCGCACGTACAGCCGAGCCAGATGACCTGGACGTTCGGGTGGCGTAGTCGGTGGCCGTTGGGGCAGCGCGGGGGTGGGATCTCGCGGATGCCCGGCCCAGGTCCAATGCGCTCAGCTAGCACGCACGATTAGAATACGCGAACGATAAGGATCAAAGCTTTTTATGGCGCGCCGGGGCACCGTACTTCGGGATACCGGTTCAAGTCTCCATTCGGTTTCGTTAGATTCGCCTGATCCGTGGGTAGGCCGTGCGTCATGAATCGTAGGGGCGGCCGAGCGAGTGTGATTCCGGTGATCTTGCTGGTCTGGCTCGTCATCGGCGTCGTCGCGGCGGGTCAGCGTCATTACTACAGCGGCTCGAGTCAGACGTGCGCGAAGGGCAGCACGATCGCGGTCACCATTCTTGCTGGACCGCTCAACTATCTCGGGGTCAATCCCAAGCTGTCCTGCCACCTGCCGCAGCCGAGCAAGTAGCGAGCCGGGCTGACAGCCGCACGTCCGTGTCCCACACCTCACGCGCTTCGCCGAAGCGGTATGGCCTCGACGCGTAGACGTGCAGCCAGCGTTTGACGCCGACGAGGTCTCTCCGGGCATCCGGCGCGTAGCCGGCGCGTGACTGGCATTCGTCCGCGGCGTGGTCGGGATGGGGGTATCCGTTCTGGTTCTGGGCGTGGCAATCTGTCCGGTCGCACCAGGCGGCGCCGTGGGTCCCAGATCTGGCCGCCGACGCCGCCGTCTACGACCGGGTGCCACGGACCTTCCTTGCACGGCCATAGGTCGGAGTTCTCGCCGCGTTGCTTGAGAGTCGGCTCGGTCATGACGCTGCGACCTGGCCGACGAGGAGCTGCAACGCCTCGATGAGCTGGTGCACCTCGTCCAAGGTGATGTACGGCGCGCTCGCACCGCCGTGCGAGATTGTGAACTTCACTGGCTCGTCCGGGTCGCACACTGCGTACACCTGGTAGTAGTCGGGACCCATCCTTCCGAGCGGTCCTCGGTCCTGCTCGACTTCGGGCTCGAGGGAAAGGTCGATCAGGAGTTCTTCGCTGCCGCACCACTGATCTTCATGCAAGCAGTAGCCGGGGTGGCCGTCGCCCCAGACGCACCACGGTTTGCACTCCACCAACCGAAAGCTCGGGCGTTCCTCTGTTGTGGTCATGCTGACTCCCTCGGTTGTGCCACGTATCTGACACGTGGTCGGTGAAACCGTAGGAAGCCCAGCAATTTTGGGGGTTATATCTGTGGGCGATACTGGGATTGAACCAGTGACCCCTACCGTGTCAAG
>JALYIS010000027.1 GCA_030775705.1 Actinomycetota bacterium | reverse complement strand
GCTCAAAGCCGACATCGAGACGGCTGCGCGGGGTGAAGGCGCTTCTGTCAACACGTGGCTGGTCCGCGCGGCGACCACGGCGCTGAGCGCCTCGGCGCGCGCTCGACAGCCCGGCCCCTGGGCGGGCATGGAACGCGACACGACCCACAACCACCGGGTGACCGGCTGGATCAACAGCTAACCGAGGAGCTTCGGATGACCACTACAGAGATTGCGCTCGACGGGCCGATCAGCCTGCACGCACGCGCCGCACACGGCACCCTCACCGTCCTCGCCGAGGAGGGAATCAGCCGCGCCGTGGTCTCGATCGAATCCCACCAGAAGGACTCCGACATCGCCGAACGCACGGTCGTCGTGCTACGCGGAAGCACCCTGGTCGTCGCGACCCCGCGACGTGGCGGAGTCTTCGACTTCGCGGTGTTCGGGGGGCCGAGCCGCGACCGCGACGCCGTCGACATTAGGATCACAGTGCCTGCCGGCACGGAGATGAAACTCAGCTCCTACACCGCCCCGATTACCGTAGTCGGGCGAAGCGGAAGCACCGATGTCACCACCGGGGCTGCGGACATCGATCTCGACTCCGTGGACGGGCACCTGAGGCTGCGCTTCGGAAGCGGCGCCGCCCACGTCGCCCGGGTCACGGGTTCGGTCGAAGCGCGGTCGGGCAAGGGGCGCGCGCACTTCGAAGACATCGGCGGGGACCTCAGCGCTGCGACCGGGAGTGGGTCTCTGGAGGTCGGCACCATCTCCGGCGCCGTGCGTACCCGAACCGGCGCGGGCTCGGCCACCCTCTCAGCCGTGTTCGGCGACGTCGACCTCGCCAGCGGGTCTGGTGGAGTCGAGATCGGCCTGCCGGCGGGGCGGGATGCGCGCCTTGACGTGACCACCGGCTCGGGGCGCGTCCGCTCCGAACTGCCCGTCGACGACGCGCCGTCCGGCTCGGGTCGCACCGTGTCGATCCGAGCGCGCACGGGTAGCGGCGACATCCGGCTGTTCAGGGCGTCGTAACGGCGCCGCCCGCGGCGTTAGCTCCGGCGACCTCCCCCTGTGCCGTCACGGCTTCGCCGAGTACGGCCGCCAGGTCGCCGCGAGGCATGACCTCGACGCGGTCCAAGCCGAGCCACGCCGCCGTGATGGCCAGCTCGGCGGCGAGTTCTGAGGCGACATAGCGCGGGTCGGCGCCGTCCTCCAGGTGTGCGGCCTGGACGCGCAGGGTGCCCGACTGGCGATCGGACTTGAGGTCGACGCGGGCCACCAGCGACTCGCCGAGCAGGAACGGCAGCACGTAGTAGCCGAACTTTCGTTGCGCCGCGGGTGTGTAGATCTCGATCCGGTAGTGGAACCCGAACAGGCGCTCGGTGCGGGCCCGAAACCAGATGAGCGGGTCGAACGGGGACAGCAGGGCGCGGGCGGTGACCCGGCGGGGTCGTCGCGCATCCGGCCACAGATAGGCGGGCGCAGACCAGCCCTCGACCGCTACAGCCCGCAGTTCCCCGGCATCGACGAGTTCGGCGACGCGTAGCTTCGAATCAGCGCGGGGCAGCCGGAAATAGTCGCCGAGGTCGGGCTCGGTCGCCACCCCCAAGGCCCGCGCCGCGATGCGGACAAGTTCACGCTGGGCGACCTCGCGCGAAGGTGTCTCCGCGTTCACGATCGCTGACGGCAGCACCCGCTCGGACAGGTCGTACAGTCGCTCGAAATTGATGCGCCGGGCCGCGGTCACCTCTCCCGACCAGAACAAGTACTCCAGCGCGATCTTGCCTTCGTGCCAATTCCACATCTCCCCAGGGCGCTTCGCGGGTCGCGCGAGCCCCGTCTCACCCGCGCGGATCGGCCCGGCGTCGGCGACAAGGTCGCGCACCCGCTGCAACAGGTCGGGATTGTCGCGGGCCACCCGCCGCATCCCGCCCCAGGCGTCTAGGTGGGCCGCGGCCATCCGCCAGCGCAGCAGGGGCTGGAGATCGAGCGGGACCAGCGACGCCTCATGAGCCCAGTACTCGAACAGTTCGCGCCGGATAGGGCCCGCGGTGTGAGCGGTCATGCGGTCGAGCGTCGCCCTCGGATAAGGCCCCAGCCGCGAGAACAACGGCATGTAGTGGGTGCGACAGAACACATTGACCGAGTCGATCTGCAGGATCGCGATCCTGTCGAGTACCCGCCGCAGGTGTCTCCCGTCGACCCGCCCGGACGGCCGCGGGTCTGCGAATCCCTGCGCGGCGAGCGCGATCCGCCGGGCCTGCGCCAGGCTCAGGCGGTCGGGTAATGCGCTGGCGGTTCGTTGCATGACTGTGACCCTATGGACCCCGACCGACAGCGGGCACGCCCGCGCCTCAGGTAGGCGTGGGACTATGCGGTCATGTTCGAGAGCGTGATCACCTCCATCGGCAATGCCGTCGGCGTGTGGTTGTACGTAATCGCGGGGGGCCTGTGTTTCGCGGAGGCCGCGATCCTTGTTGGGATGGTCCTGCCCGGTGAGACCGCCCTGCTCGTTGCGGGCGTGTTCTGCCAAGGTCAGCACCGCGTCCTGAACCTGCCGCTCATGATCGTCATAGCGGTGCTGTCCGCGATCGCGGGTGACTCGGTCGGCTTCGAGTTCGGCAAGAAGTTCGGCCCCGGGCTGCGCGCCTCGCGCCTTGGCATGTGGGTCGGCGAGCACCGTTGGGCCGCCGTGGACGGGTTCATTCATCGCCACGGAGGCAAGGCGGTCCTGCTCGGCCGGCTGACGGCACTGTTTCGCGCCCTTGTGCCGTCGATGGCGGGCATGGGTGGCATGAAATATCGCGTGTTCATCGTCTGGAATGTCGCTGGCGCCCTCATCTGGGCGCCGGGATGCGTCCTGCTGGGGTACGCATTCTCCTCATCGTTGAGCACGATCGGCAGCGCGCTGACCTGGGCGCCGTTCGCGATCATCGCGGTGATCGGCGCGGCCTACCTCGCGCTCCACCTCCGCAAGCGGCAGCGGGCACGGGCCGAGGCCACCGCGTTCGCCCAATCGGACGCGGTACGGGAGAGCTGATCGGCGCGGCGGTGCTAACTACGCTGGAGCCCATGGCAGACGTGAGCGTGCGGCCCGGGCGACCTGATGACGTGGCCGAGGTGGCGCGAATCCAGATCGAGACGTGGCGAGTGGGGTATGCCGAGATCCTTCCCGCGGCCGTCTTGGCGTCCCTGTCCTCGGCTGAGGCCGACGCTGCGTGGGACGCGGCGGTCAACCAGCCGCCCACTCCACGCCACCACGTGCTGGTGGCCTTAGATCAGGACTGGCGCGTCGGCTTTGCCGCGAGTGCGCCGGCGGCCGATCTCGAACCGGATGACCCGGACCCCGACACGACCGCGGTGATCGGACCGCTGCTGGTGGAGCCTCGATGGGGTCGCCGAGGCCACGGTTCGCGGCTGCTTGCCGCCACGATCGACCACGCGCGACTCGACGGGATGACCAGGGCGATCTCCTGGGTTCCGGAGGGCGACGCCGCCAGTCGAGAGTTCCTGATCTCGGCCGGGTGGGCGCCCGACGGCCTCGCGCGGGTCTTGGACACCGGTGCCGGCGAGCTGCGTGAGATCCGCTTGCACGTCGACCTCAGCGAAGCCTGACGCGAGACAGAGCAATTGCGCGCAAGACCCTCGCCAACTTCGTATGGCACCGCACTGCTGTTGGGTCGAGTCCTCATCC
>JALYIS010000026.1 GCA_030775705.1 Actinomycetota bacterium | reverse complement strand
GGCTGGCGGTGGGGGTCTGCTCGAAGGTGTCTGTCACGGTTATTTCGGATCCTTCCGAGGGTGGTCGGCGCGTGGTTCGCAGCGCGACCGTTACAACCGGACCGGTCGGCAAGCCGACTTGGTCCAGTTCTCCCGAGCATCACGCTCGGGGAGCTTGTGTGGTGAGTCAGCGTTCCGGCTTCGGTGCCGTGCCGATGGTTACGGCCGGAGCGGATTTCGGCGCTCGCCGGATGAGGCGGCGCCTGGACTGACGCTTCGAAGCGTAGACGCTGGCACTCGCAGGCACAACACCGACCTCAACCGGCGTGTTCCCGGGGCACGATGCGGGCTCCTCTGTCGGCGACCGGCAACTGCGCGCACCGCCAACCGGACGGACAGCGCCCGCGCACGGCGTCCTCACGGCTTGAGTCGACCGCAAATGCCAGCACCGTTGGCCCGGCGCCGGAGATGACCGCGCCCACACCGTCGGCCCGGAGCGCAGCGACCAGGTCCGCGCTGGCCCGCATCCCCGACGCCCGGTAGGGCTGGTGCAAGCGATCGTCGGACGCCGCGAGCAGTGCATGCGGTGCGGTCGTCAGCGCGGCCACCATCAGGGCCGAGCGGCCCGCGGAGAACGCGGCGTCGCGATGCGGCACAGACCCGGGTAGCCGAGCGCGGGCCTGCTCGGTGGACGACTCGAACGGCGGAATGAACACGACCGGGTGGATCCTTGGATCGCAATGCAGTCGCACCGCCTTCGCCCCAGAGCGGCCAGCGCCAGGTCCTGAGTTGTCGGTGTCGTCGACCCAGGCGACGGTTAGGCCGCCAAGCAGACAGGCAGCCACATTGTCGGGGTGCCCCTCGATCTCAGTTGCCAGTGCGAGGACCTCACCGTCGGGCAGTCGCTCCTCGCCGCCCACGGTCACGGCCCGCGCAAGCAGGATGCCGGCGACGATGGCCGCGGCCGACGAGCCGAGACCTCGACCATGGGGAATCCGATTCGCGCAGGACAGTTCGAGGCCGTTGGGCTGGCCGCCCAGGCGATCGAACGCGGTGCGCATCGCGCGCACGACCAGGTGTTGCTCGTCGCGGGCGACATCCTCGCCCTCACCGGCGACATCGACGAGCAGCCCTTCGTCCGCGACGCGTGCCACGACGTCGTCGTGCAGGGTCAGTGCGAGGCCGAGGGAGTCGAAGCCGGGCCCCAGGTTTGCGCTGGTCGCCGGCACACGCGCGTGCACGGTGCCGCCGCGAAAGGCAGGCCTGGCCATCTTCAGGCCAGCCCGAGCGCGACGGCCGCCGCGTGTCCGTCCACCGGGACGGTGATCGGCTTCGGCGCTCCGGAGATCGCCCACTCCGGGTCCTTGAGGCCATTACCGGTGACGGTGCAGACGACGACCGAGCCCCTGACCAGCCGACCATCGGCTGCGGTGGCGAGCAGACCCGCGACACTGGCCGCGGACGCCGGCTCCACGAACACCGCTTCGCTGCGCGCCACCAGGCGGTACGCCTCGAGGATCTGCTTGTCGGTAACGGCATCGATGAGGCCGCCCGACTCGTCGCGCGCCTGTTCGGCCTGTTGCCACGACGCCGGATTCCCGATCCGGATGGCGCTCGCGATCGTCATCGGGGCGAGCACCGGTGCACCGTTCACGATGGGCGCCGCGCCTGCAGCCTGGAAGCCGAACATTCGCGGCGCGGACGCGATGAGACTCTCGCGCGCGTACTCGGAGTAGCCCTTCCAATAGGCGGTGATGTTGCCGGCATTGCCGACCGGGATGCAGTGCACGTCCGGCGCACGCCCGAGCGCATCGCAGATCTCGAACGCCGCCGTCTTCTGTCCCTCGATGCGAAACGGGTTGACCGAGTTCACCAGAGCCACCGGGTAGTCCACGGCGAGCTTGCGGGCGAGCTCGAGGCAGTCGTCGAAGTTGCCGTCCACCTGCAGCAGTCGCGCACCGTGCACAAGTGCCTGGGCCATCTTGCCGAGCGCGATCTTGCCTTGGGGCACCAGTACGGCGCAGGTCATGCCGGCACGCACCGCGTACGCGGCCGCACTGGCCGACGTATTTCCGGTAGACGCGCAGATGACCGCCCGGGCGCCGTCCTCCGCCGCCTTGGAGATCGCCAGTGTCATCCCCCGGTCCTTGAACGAACCGGTTGGGTTGGCCCCTTCCACCTTCAGGAACACCTCGCACCCGGTCCGTTCGGACAGGACCCGAGCCGGCACCAACGGGGTTCCCCCCTCGAACAAGGTGACGACCGGGGTCGCGGCGCTGACCGGAAGGCGATCCCGGTAGGCCTCGATCAATCCAGGCCACAGTCGCGCTGAGCTGTCGGGCACCTGTTGGTCTCCTACTCTGCCGACATGCCTTCGACGCGCATCACGCTGGCTGCGCGCCGAATGAATTCCATACCGGATAGGCGGTCGACGGTGCGCCGCAACGCAGCATCAGTCGCCGAATGGGTGACCAGCACGAGGGTCGCGGCATCACCGCGACCCTCCTGGCGCACCGTCTGGATGCTGACGCCGTTGTCGGCGAACGCGCCGGCCACCGCGGCGAGGACCCCCGGTTGGTCCGCGACGTCGAGGGCCACGTGGTACCGCGTGCAGACGTCACCCATCTGCTGGATGGGCAGGTCCGCGTAGCTGCTCTCCCCGGCACCGCGGCTGCCGTTCACCCGATTGCGGGCGACGGCGACCAGGTCTCCAAGGACGGCGCTCGCGGTCGGAGCTCCCCCGGCACCACGGCCGTAGAACATCAGCGAGCCGGCCGCCTCGGCCTCGACGAAGACCGCATTGAAGGCGTCGCCGACGGCCGCCAGCGGGTGCGTGCGTGGGATCATGGCCGGGTGCACCCGCACCGACACCCGTTCCACCCCGTCGCCGGTTCGGGTGCGCTCACAGATGGCGAGCAGCTTCACGGTGCACCCCATGGCCTTGGCGCTGGCCATGTCGGCCGCGGACACATCCCCGATGCCCTCGCGGTGCACATCCGAGGTCGTGACCCGGGTGTGAAATGACAGGCCCGCCAAGATCGCGGCCTTGGATGCGGCGTCGAAGCCGTCGACGTCGGCGCTGGGATCGGCCTCGGCGTAGCCGAGCGCGGTAGCCTCGGCGAGCGCTTCATCGAAGCCTGCACCGGTGGCGTCCATGCGAGAGAGGATGAAGTTCGTCGTCCCGTTGACGATCCCCATGATCCGCGTGATCCGGTCCCCGGCCAACGACTCGCGCAGTGGCCGCAGCAAGGGGATGGCGCCTGCTACGGCTGCCTCGTAGTAGAGGTCGACGCCCGCTTTGGCGGCTGCGTCGTGCAGGGCCGCGCCGTCCTCGGCGAGCAGCGCCTTGTTGGCGCTCACTACGCTCTTGCCGCCGGCCAGCGCGCCGAGCAACAGCGTTCGCACCGGCTCGATGCCACCGATCACCTCGACGACCAGGTCGATGTCGTCTCGCGCCACCAGCGCCGCGGCGTCGGTCGTGACGAGCTCGGCGGGAAGATCAGCGTGACGCCCCGGCCGGCGCACCGCTATGCCGGCCAGCTCGAGCGGGACGCCGATCCGTGCGGCCAACTCGTCAGCCTGCTCGTGCAGCAGCCGCACGACCTGGGAACCGACGACGCCGCACCCGAGGAGCGCGACCTTCAGGGCGTCGCTCACGGGCCACTCCAGCCCGTGTCCAGGCGCAGCAGATCGTCCTCGGTTTCACGCCGAACGATCACCGTCGACGCGCCGTCGCGCACCGCGACGACGGGTGGCCGCGGGACGTGGTTGTAGTTGCTGGCCATGCTGCGGCAGTACGCACCGGTCGCGGCCACCGCGACCAAGTCCCCGGGAGCAACATCGCCGGGTAGCCAGGTGTCACGCACCACGATGTCGCCGCTCTCGCAATGCTTGCCGACTACCCGCGAGAGCCGGGGCGGAGCGTCCGAGACCCGGTTGGCGAGCACACAGGTGTAGTCGGCGTCGTACAGGGCGGTGCGGATGTTGTCGCTCATGCCGCCGTCGACCGAGATGTAGGAGCGGCTCGTGCCGCCATCCAGGACGACATCCTTCACCGTGCCCACCTCGTAGACCGTGATCGCCGACGGGCCGACGATGGCCCGGCCTGGCTCGACGGACAGCTTAGGGATGCTCAGCGAGAGAGCATCGCACTCGTGTTCCACGATCGCGGTCAGGCGCTGCACGGTCTGCTTGGGAGCCTCGGGATCGTCGCCGCCGACATAGGCGATCCCGAGGCCGCCACCGAGGTTGATCTCGTCGATCTCGACGCCGTGGCGCTCGTGGATCGTGGCCGCGAGCTCGACCACGCGATGCGCGGCTACCTCGAAGCCGGAGGTGTCGAAGATCTGGGAGCCGATGTGCGAGTGCAGTCCGCCGAACTCGAGGGACTCCGCGCCCAGAATCTCGGCCACGGCGCGCTCGGCGACTCCCCCGCGCAACGAGAACCCGAACTTCTGGTCCTCGTGTGCAGTCGCGATGTACTCGTGGGTGTGTGCCTCCACGCCTACCGTGACCCGGACGAGCACGCGCTGACGGACGTTCGCGTGCTGCGCGATTGAGGTCAGTCGATCGATCTCGTCGAACGAATCGACGACGATATGGCCGACTCCCGACCTCACGGCGCGGGTCAGCTCAGCAGTCGACTTGTTGTTGCCATGCACGCCGATCCGTTCCGGCGGGAAGCCGGCAGCGAGCGCGATCGCCAGTTCGCCACCGGTGCAGACGTCCAGCCCCAGGCCCTCCTCGGCGATCCAGCGGGCGACCGCGGTGCACAGAAATGCCTTGCCCGCGTAATACACGCAGACCCGGTCGCCGGCCACCGCGTAGGACCGCGCGCGCTCGCGCAGGTCGTCCTCGTCGAGCAGGAACGCGGGCGTGCCGTGTTCGGCAACGAGGTCGGTGACCGGTGCCCCCCCAACGCACACGACACCATCCACCCGATTCGCCGTAGAGGGCCAGATCGAGGGGTCGAGCCAATTGACGTCGGCCCTCGGGCCGGCGGTGAATGCTTCCGGCGGGACATCGGCATGACGAGGGCCGGCCGGGTGCGCGTTTCGGCTCATGGCTACATCCGGTCCGGCGCGCTGACGCCCAGCAGCGCGAGGCCGTTCGCCAGCACGATGCGCGTCGCCTCGCAGAGCCACAGCCGGGCATCGGTGAGCTGGGTCGGCGCCTCGTCCCCCATCGGCAGCACCCGGCACGCGTCGTAGAAGCGGTGGTAAGTACCGGCGACCGACTCGAGATAGTGCGCCACACGGTGCGGCGCGCGCAGCTCTGCGGCCGTGGCCACGACTCGGGGGAAATCGCCGAGGGCAGCGAGCAGTTCGACCTCGCGCTCGTGGCTGAGCAGACCGAGGTTCGGCTCGGCGGCGCGCGTGAGGCCGAGCTCGGCCGCATTGCGCTGCAGCGAGGCCAGGCGGGCGTGCGCGTACTGCACGTAGTAGACGGGATTGTCGCTGGTCTTGCGGGCCCACAGGTCCAGGTCCAGGTCGATCGTCTGGTCAGACGAGTAGCGCGCCAACGCATAACGTGCGGCATCGGCGCCGATCGCATCCACCAAGGTGTCCAGCAGCACGACGTTGCCGGCTCGCTTGCTCATGCGG
>JALYIS010000025.1 GCA_030775705.1 Actinomycetota bacterium | reverse complement strand
ACCTGGTGCTGCATCGGCGCCAGAGCCTGCCGTTCCACCCGAACGGGATGCGTTTCGCCGCGTTCCGCGCCGGAGGCGATGTGATGCGCGAACGGACGTACTACTCGGTGGGCGGCGGGTTCGTTGTCAATGAGGCGGCCGCGGGCGCGGATCGCATCACCGTCGACGAGACGCCGGTGAGGTATCCGTTCACCACCGGCGGCCAGTTGCTCGAGCACTGCGCGGCCTCAGGCCTGCCGATCAGCGGCGTGATGCTGGCCAACGAGACCTCCTGGCGCACCGAGGACGAGGTGCGTGCGGGACTACTCGGCATCTGGGCAGTCATGCAGCAGTGTGTGCGCAACGGCTGGTCCCATGAGGGGACCCTTCCGGGCGGCCTGAAGGTGCCCCGGCGCGCCCCGGCGCTGTACCGGACACTGTGCGGCGAGCCCTTCTCGACGGATCCGTTGCGGGTGATGGATTGGGTGGATCTGTTCGCGCTGGCGGTGAACGAGGAGAATGCGGCGGGCGGGCGGATTGTGACCGCGCCGACCAACGGTGCGGCCGGCATCATTCCGGCGGTGCTGCACTACTACGTGCGTTTCGTGCCCGGCGCGTCGGACGACAGCGTGGTCCGGTTCCTGCTGACCGCCGGCGCCATCGGGGTGCTCTACAAGGAGAACGCCTCGATCTCCGGCGCGGAGGTGGGCTGTCAGGGTGAGGTCGGGTCGGCATGTTCGATGGCTGCCGGGGCACTGTGCGAGGTGCTCGGCGGCAGCCCGGAGCAGGCCGAGAACGCCGCCGAGATCGGTATGGAGCACAACCTCGGACTCACCTGCGATCCGGTCGGCGGCCTCGTCCAGGTGCCGTGCATCGAGCGCAACGCAATGGGCGCGGTCAAGGCGATCAATGCTGCCCGGATCGCGCTGCGGGGATCCGGGGAACACATCGTCAGTCTGGACAAGGTCATCAAGACAATGCGCGAGACCGGCGCCGATATGAAGGTCAAATACAAGGAGACCTCGCGCGGCGGCCTCGCCGTCAACGTCATCGAGTGCTGACGGCGCAGGCCTGCCGCGGTGTGGTGTGGTGGGGTGTGGGGACGGCCCCGAGGTTCAGACGAGTGCGGCCACGTCGACCGGCGCGGTGGGCACGTCGGTCTTCTTGACGTTGATGATCACGACCGCCGCGATGATCGCGACCACGCCGAACATCGCGCCGGCAAAGAATCCCCTACCGGAGGCGTGCGCCTGCAGTGCGTGCGCGAACTGCGCGTACGGTCCGTTGAAGAAGTCGCGGGCAGCCTGCTGAGAAGCCGTCGGTAACCTGGCCACGAACTTGGCGATGTCCTGCTTCTGCAGGCCGTTCGAGCCGGCCTCTTGCAGTCGCTGCGAGACCTGCCCGGGCAGAGCGCCAGGGAGTTGGTGGACCGTCCGGAACAGGCCGCCCTGGTGTGAGCTGGAGTAACTTCGGGCTGCCGTGCCGAACACGGTCGTCATCACCGAGAGTCCGAGCGCGCCACCGACCTGCTGGCCGACGTTCAGCAATGCCGACGCCAGGCCGGCGTCGGTGTTGGCGACTGCCGAGACAGCCGTGACCGTCAACGGGACGAAGAGGAAACCCATGGCTACCGCGAGAATGAGCATTCCGGGGAGGAGCTTGCCGGCGTAGCTGGAGTTCACCCCCACGGTCGAGAGCCACAGCAGCGAGATCGTGAGCAGCGACGTCCCGGTGATCATGAGTGCTTTGGGACCAATTTTGGGGAGCAGGCGCGCCGAGACCTGGGACATCACGCCGATCGTCAAGGCCACTGGCAGGAACGAAACGCCGGTCTTGAGCGGGCCGTAGTCGCGCACGCCCTGGACGAAGAACGTGATGAAGTAGAACATCCCGAACATCGCGGCGCCGACGACCAGCATCACCACGTACGTGCCGCTGCGGTTGCGATTCTCGAAGATCCGCATCGGCATCATCGGTTCGGTGGTGCCGAAGGCCTCGAACAGGACGAAGCCGACCAGCAGCACGATCGCGAGGGCGAACACGGCGAAGGTTTCGGTGTTGCCCCAACCCCGCTGCGCGACGTGGATGAACCCGTAGACCAGCGACACCATGCCCGAGACGGAGATCAGAGCGCCGACGAAATCGAAACGCCCCCGCAGGCGTTCGGACTGGTGCAGGTACAGCACCGCTCCGGTGATCAGCAGGACGCCGATGGGCACATTGACGAATAGCACCCACCGCCAGCTGAAGTAGTTGGTGAGCACGCCGCCGAGCAGCAGGCCCAGTGCCGCACCCGCCCCCGAGACAGCGGCATAGACGCCGATCGCCCGGGTCCGTTCGCGGCCCTCCTCGAACTCGTTGGTGATGAGCGAGAGGGCCGTCGGCGAAGCGATCGCACCGCCTACGCCCTGAACGACCCGGCCCGCGAGCAACAATCCGAAGCTCGGCGCGATGCCGGCCAGGAAGCTGCCGGTGGTGAACAGCGTGAGACCGACGACGAACATGCGACGCCGCCCGAGGATGTCGCCCATCCGGCCGCCCAGTAACAGCAGCCCCCCGAACGCGAGCGAGTAGGCGTTCAATGCCCACGTCATGTCCGTCTGGTTGCGGCTGAAGTAGCGGCCCATCGACGGCAGAGCGATATTCACGATCGTGCCGTCGAGTACCACCATGAGCTGGGCCCCGGCGATGATCAGCAGGATCAACGCTGGGTGGGCGTGCCGGCGAGCGCCGTGCTCGCCCGTCCCCGCGCCGCGCGCGTGCTTGATGGCGGGTTGGGCGCCCGCTGTGGTGTCGGTCATGGCTTCTCCGTCCGGCCGCTGGCACGAATCTCATGGCGGGCGCATGTCTTTAGTAGACGTAAACGTTCCCTATTGAGGTAGGCTAGGACATCGCGATAGAGAACGCAATCGTGCACTATGAACATTGGGTTACCGCACGGCTAGGAGCTCACTCGATGACGACCGCTGCCCTCGCGCCGGAGGCCGGCTTGACGCCGCCCGCGCAGCGCAAGCGCGGCGCCGCCTTGGAGGACGCGATTCTGGAGGCGACCTACGCCGAGTTGTCTGAGGTCGGCTACACCTCGTTCACGGTCGAAGCGGTCGCGGCACGGGCGCGCACGGGCAAGGCGAGCATCTACCGCCGGTGGCCCAGCAAGCAGGTACTGGTCCTCGACGCCCTGTGTGACCAGCTGCCGACGGCCGAGCAGTGCGGGTTGCAGCAGGTCTATGACGACTCGATCACCACCGAAGACGCTCTTCGCAGCGTCGCCCGGGCGATCAGCGCCGTCCTCAACAGCCCAGCCGGGGATGCAATGCGATCAATCAAGTGCGAGGCGGCGGCTGACCCCGAGCTCGCCCGAGCCATCGACGACCGGTTCCAGGCGCCGCGGCGTGCTGCCCTGATGGCCTTGTTGGAGCGCGGGATCGCGCGCGGCGAGGTCCGCCCGGACGCCGCCAGCGCGCTCATCGCCGATGTGCTGCCCGCTGTCCTGTCGCATCGCATAATCCTGCAGCGAGAGCAGATCAGCGATACCGACATCAGCGACATCATCGAGAAGATTCTTATACCGCTGGTCGCCATTCGCTGAACAGACATGAGAGGCAGCCCGTATCTCACGACGCCGATGCGCTTGTCGGCCGCCGGTAAGGCACCATGGACGCTGAGCGCTCGTTCATGAGTGTGAGCTGCCCGGAACGGCCGGGCAGGCGCGGATGACAAGGGAGTCAGCCGACCGTGTCTACGGCTGTGCAGCGTCCGCCAGCGGACGTTGCCAAACCTGGTCGCCTGGCCAAATTTCGGGTCGGGTACCTGCGCCGCGCTCCTGGGCTCATCGCCACGATCGCGTCGCTGATCGGCGCACTGTCGCTGCTTGAGGTCGTGTGGGTCGCCCAGCGCGAGCACCTGCAGATGATCACGCGCGTCGTCCCCGCTCCGGAGAGCGCAGCGGCCACCTCGGTCGCCGCAGCGTCCGGGCTGCTGCTGCTGCGGCTCGCCGCCGCCCTGCGCAAGCGCAAACGCCGCGCCTGGCGAGCAGCAGTAGTGCTATCCACCCTCATCGCGGTCGCCCATCTCGTCCGAGATCGGCACCCGGCCGCGATCGTGGTGCCCATCGCCCTGGTGGTCCTGCTGGTCACCGCGCGATCCCGGTTCACCGCGAAGAGCGACCCGCACAGCAGATGGTTCGCCCTGCTCGTGTTCGCTCAGCTGTTCTCCGTGGCCGTTATCTACGGGATGGTCCTGCTCTATACGCTGCCGTCCAAACATGTTGTCGGTCATCCGTCGTTCTGGGCGAGACTGAAGGAGGTCGTCGCGTCCCTGGTGGGCTACGGCGACAACTTCGTCCAGCTGCGTGGGGAGCGCTACGACGACGTCGTGCACGGCACTCTGTTCGCGTTCGGCCTCGTCATCGTCGTCATCGTCGCCCTGCTCGCGTTGCGGCCCTCCGAACCGATCGCCCGCCTGTCCGACGCCGACGAGCTGGGCCTGCGTGCCCTGCTCGACAAACACGGAGGGCGCGACTCGCTCGGCTACTTCGCGCTGCGCCGTGACAAGTCGGTCGTCTGGTCGCCATCAGGCAAGGCGGCCATTACGTATCGCGTCGTACTCGGGGTCGCGCTCGCGAGCGGCGATCCCATCGGTGATCCAGAGGCGTGGCCGGGCGCCATTGCCGCCTACCGCGACCTCGTCGAGGAGTACGGCTGGACGCCGGCGGTCATGGGTTGCAGCGAGTTGGGCGCGACGGTCTACAAGCGCGAACTCGATTTGTCGGCCCTCGCGCTCGGCGACGAGGCGATCGTCGACGTGGCCGACTTCAGCCTGGAGGGTCGGCCGATGCGCGGTGTGCGCCAAGCATGCACCCGGGTGTCGCGCGCCGGCTACGACGTCACCGTCCGCCGGGCCAAGGACATCGACCGCGCCGAATTCTCGACCCTGGTGTCGCTGGCCGAAGCGTGGCGAGGGGACGCCGTCGAGCGCGGCTTCTCGATGGCTCTGTCGCGCCTGGGCGACGCGGCCGACTGCAACGCGGTAGTCGCCACCGCCTTCCACGACGGCAAACCCGAGGGCATGCTGCACTTCGTCCCGTGGGGTTGCGACGGCCTGTCCCTCGACCTCATGCGACGTGACCACGACGCCGACAACGGGCTCAACGAGTTCATGATTGCCAAGGTGATCGAGCGCTGCCCTGAGCTCGGCGTGCGCCGCGTTTCGCTGAACTTCGCGGTCTTCCGCGAGGCCCTCGAGCGGGGCGAACGCATCGGCGCCGGACCCGTGCTCAAGGCCTGGAGATCGCTGCTGGTGTTCGCCTCGCGCTGGTGGCAGATCGAGAGCCTCTACCGGTTCAACGTGAAGTTCCGGCCGTATTGGGAGACGCGCTTCATCTCGTTCCCGTCCACCCGTGACATCCCGCGTATCGCGATGGCAGCCCTGGAGGCGGAGGCGTTCATCGTTCGCCCGCACCGGCTCAAGCGGATGCTCGGGCGCGTGTAGCTGCTGTCGGGCCGATCGCCGGCACCTTGTAGGCTCACTGCTCGGTGGCCGCGTCCTAGCGCCGGCCGCAGGAGGCTTCGCCTAGTCTGGTCTATGGCGCCGCACTGCTAATGCGGTTTGGGTCACAAGCCCATCCCGGGTTCGAATCCCGGAGCCTCCGCTGCGTCTCGATGCTGAGACTTGACCTGTGGTGCTCGCTCGACGGACGGGTTCGGCTCTCACCGTCGGGCCCGCTAGACTCGCCTGTCGGTACTTATGCGCCCGTAGCTCAACGGATAGAGCACTTGACTACGGATCAAGAGGTTGCAGGTTCGAATCCTGCCGGGCGCACTAGGATTTGCGGGAATTCCTAACCCCCCGTGACGCGAGCGGGCACGGTGATTAGCACGCGAATAGCACAGCGGCCCTCCCGCACCGGATTCATTGTTCGGTGGGCATCGACGACCGCGCCGAGACCGTTCAAGCCTTGAGCGCCGCCGTCAGTGGCGACCGCCGATCAAGAACTCAGCCAAGCCGGCTGCTCGACGTACCGCTGCTCGATCTCAAGTTTGCGCATGTCGAGCTTGGCGGTGATCCACAGTTCGTGAAGGTCCGTCAGATGCTGCCGTTCCCACCTTCGCGCGAGTTCGAGCTGGTGGACGCCGACTGCGTACGTCGTGTCCGTGCCAGGGAACTCGGTTGCCGCTTTCGCGACTACCGACTGCAAGTCGTAAACCAGCTCTTGCTCTTGCAGTTCTGCAAGCTTCTCCTCGTAGTATCGAATCGCCGCGACGGTGCGCCGAAACTCCAGCTCGAAGGAGTTGATCGGGTGCGCTTCCCAGTCGTCTGAGAGGAGTGGCGTGACCATTGCTGCCAGTCCAGCGCGCACACGGGTCTCGCGGTGGCGCCTGACCATGTTCGGCAGTGCCCCGCCATGGGAACGGCACACCTTCAACCCGGCCATGGGAGGCTTGGCGCATCGATCGCCTGCTCGCGTGCTTGCGGTGCAGCGCAATTCGGTGGGCACCTTGCTGTAGTCGATACCTCGCTGCCTGGCCGCCCAGTCAACGCTACTTGTTTCCAGCCACCCCTAAGTGCGATCCATACGATCTGCGGTCGATAGAGTCGCTTATCTGAGTCGAGCTCGAAGGCCCTACCCGCGATATTCGTGAGTGATGCCGATGCAGATGTCGTAGGGATCGAAAAGAAGCGAGTAGTGAAATGACCCTCCGTAAGCGCTGGTATTCATCCATTGTCTGAGGTGTCCACCATGTGCCGCGACTGAGAGCGCGCTAGGTGGTCCTATCGCGTGGATTATGCACGCCGCGCCCGACCAGCTGCATCGCTGCGACCTCGGCCCGCCGGGTCAGCTCGGAGTAGGTGGTAGTACCTGCGGTGGACACGATCGCTGATGTTCGGGACACTCGATGGCAGCCGCGCGTACCAACTCGATCATGAGGTCAGCGAGCTTCGTACGAAGAAGATGGCTCCGACACTCGGCGACGTTAGCAGGTAACGCGCCCGGCGTTGGTCGTCGACCCGCTGGGCGCGCGGACGACCTAAGCCTGGACCCGTCGGGCGATCACTCGGTAGGCGTGGGCACTGTGCAGCGCCCGTGGGATGACGAAGCGGTCAATGAGGCCTGCGAGCGGGATCAAGGGCGCAATGAGCGCAATGCCGAACAAGCGCCGGACGCGGGCCAGGTGAACGTAGCGGGCGGGTCGCCAGGGCAGGGTCGGGTCGGGCGCGATGGTGCGAAGCAGCGTGGTCAACCAGAGAAATGCTTCCAACGGCAAATGCGCTTCGCTGTGTTGGACGCGCACTATCTCGAGTCCGCGTTCTTCGAGCGCGGCCAGCAGGTTGTCGAGGTTCACCATGTGCTGGTGCTCCGGCTGCAACCAACCAGCCCACCAGGAGCGAAGTGCCTTGGCCATCGTGCAGTCCGGATCGGGTTGTTCGATCATCAGCCAGCCGTCCGACGTGAGCGCCCGAACTGCCGCGTCGAGCTCGGCCAATGGTTCGCGGGTGTGCTCAAGGTAGTGGTGCATGCTCACCTGATCGTACTGGCCGACTATGCGGTCCTGCAGGTCCAGCAATAGCCCCCGGTGGGCGGTATGCACCCAGCCGCGCTCCTGTGCCTCGACGACCCCGGATGCTAGGTCTAGCCCGTCGAACCTGGTCTTGGGGAAGAGCTCCGAAGCCACGGCACAGAACCGGCCGTTGCCCGTACCGACGTCGAGCCAGCGCAGGGGGGTGTCCGGTCGTGCGTCGCGCAGCGAGCTCGCCCGCCGGAGGTAGACGGCGGATAGTGATGCGAAATTCGCCTCGGCCTTCGCCGCGTTCAGACCGTCATATGCGTCGCGGTAATAGAAGTCGAGCCCGTCGATCGTGAGGCGCGGATTCTGGAAGATGTGCCGGCAGTTGGAGCAGCGGTCGAGGGTGAAAGTACCGGGCTTGGCCTGGCGGATGTCTTTGCTCGTCAAGTACCTGGCGATCCGTCCGGAGGAGCACCAGGGACACGTAGCGCGGGGCGGCTCCAGGAAGCGCTGAACGCCCAGGGCGATCTGATCCGAGTACCAATCCCGCGCCGCCACCAGTTCCGCGGCGGAATTCTCGGGCGCCCGGGCGGTCTTGGACGAGCGACGGAATGCACGCATGGGTGGGGATCGTACGGGAACCCAGGATCGCGGACCGAGACCGCAGCCAGCCTATAATTAATCACGACTCTGGCTTGGGCTAGCGACCAGAAGTTGTTGATGTTCAGGCATTCGTCGCGGACTCTGCTGTTGAACGATTCGACATAGCCGTTGCGCCAGGGCTCGCCGGGCGGGATGAACGAGAGCCCGACGCGTTGCCCGGCCCAGTGGGCCATCGCCTGGCAGGCGAGTTCGGGGCCGTTGTCGCAGCGCAGCACGGCCGGGTAGCCACGCTGGCCGGCGAGGCGGTCCAGCTCGTCGATCAGGTTGTCGCCGGTGATGGAGCGGTCGACCAGGCCGCCGCGGCATTCCGAGAGGGCGCCGATGCGGGAAGATTCTCAGATGCTGCGCCTGGGGACCTCCCGTGGAGAGGCTCCCAGGCGTCGTCGCCGCTTTTCCTCGGCCTCGCTGATCAGATCCGAGTAGCACGCCAGTAGCACGACACTCCCGGCGATTCGTGACAACAGGAGGGGACGACCGAGACTCATTCCCAACGGCGCTGGGAAATCCGACCAGTCGTGATCATCGTCGAGACGCTGTCGACGAGACTACGGATCAAGAGGTTGCAGGTTCGAATCCTGCCGGGCGCACCAGCTTTTCCTGGCCTCCGTGCCGTTGGCAGTGTGTTTCTACCGACAACGACCACGACGGTGATAACAACGCGTCGGTAGCTTGTTCGCGCTAGCTCTGTGGTCGCTTCAGTTACTGGACGAGATCAGCGGGATCCACGTCGGGGCGGCGGCAAGCTTCTGCGATTCCTTTTCCCGGTCGTGTGTTCTTCACACCTGGCCCCGAGCGCTATCCGCTACCGGCCCACGGGGGTGCCTGGCGTGACCCGTCGGTGCTGTGCTTGGTCAGACAGAACTGCCTCAGACAATCCGCAGGGCGTGACAAACGTGCTCCAACGTCCTCCGCAGTTCGTCGAGGGATCCTCGAGCAGCGACCGACGGTTCTACGCTTGGTTCGTGATCGAGCTCCGCAGCCTTGCCGAGATGGAGGCGATGCGCCCGGCGGGGCGCTTTGTCGCCGAGGTCATCACCGCGTTGGCCGAGGCTGCGGACGTGGGGGTGAACCTGCTGGAACTCGACGCGCTCGCGCACCGGTTGATTCGTGAGCGGGGCGCGGAGTCCTGCTATATCGACTACCACCCGTCATTTGGTGCTTCGCCGTTCGGCAGGGTGCTGTGTACGTCGGTAAACAACGCCGTGCTGCACGGGTTGCCCCGCGACTGCGCGCTCCAGGACGGCGACCTCCTCAGCGTGGACTTTGCCGCGAGTGTCGACGGATGGGTGTCCGACTCGGCGTACTCCCTCGTCGTGGGTAAGGCACGCCCAGAGGACGTCGCCCTCATCGCCACGACGCAGCGTGCGTTGGAGGCTGGGATCGCCGCCGCGCAACCGGGCAACAAGATCGGCGACATCTCGCATGCGATTGGCACCGTGGCGCGCGAGGCGGGACTGGCGGTCAACATGGAGTTCGGCGGCCACGGCGTCGGTCGCACGATGCACGGCGACCCGCACGTCCCCAACGACGGGCGCCCCGGCCGCGGCCTTACCCTCAAGCCCGGCCTGGTGATCGCGATCGAACCGTGGTTCCTCCAGACAACAGACAAGATCGTCACCGACGCAGACGGCTGGACCCTACGCAGCGCGGACGGGTCGCGCGGCGCACACATGGAGCACACAGTGGCGATCACGGAGAGCGGCCCGCTCGTACTCACCGCTCGCTAGCGCGAGCCAATGCTTCGAGGCGGTCCTCAGCGCCGCGTAGGGGCGCCTGCTCAAGGACGCGCGCCGGACACTCGCTGTGGCACGTGAGTGCGATGATTGGGCACCCGTGCGAGAAGGAGCAGCCGATGGACCCGGCTTGGCTGGCGTCATATGCCGAGGCTTGGTGTCTTCATCCCGCCGTGGGTGGAGAGGGGGGCCAGGAAGCTCTCGCGGCGCTTCTCGCGTTCATGGGGGAACACGTCCGCTACGAAGACGTTCCGTCCGGCGCCGTCTTCTACGGTCACGACGGCATCAGGCAGATGGGTGCTGCGGCGGCGAAGATGTCCTCCGACCTCACGTTCGAGATCGTCGGATGCGTGTCCGGCCAGGGTTCGTACGCGTTCGAATCGATCTGCCGTGGCATGAACACGGGCGCAGTCGGTCCGCTGCCCGGCAACGGAGCACCGTTCTCGTTCCGGGGCGTTTCTGTTGGTGAGGTCTCCGAGGGCGGCCTCGTCACTTCGCACCGGGACTACTGGGACCTAGCCGGGCTCCTCGGACAACTCGGAGTCTTTGGCTGAGGCGTCATTTGATGAAGATCAACGGGGGGGTCAGCGCACTTCCTGCGGCGTAGGCGCACGTTACGCCGCCATCGGATCCGCGGCGTGGCCGCGCGGTCATTTGTAGTGATAACGGGCTTGCAGGATCACTAGGTCATCGCCGTCGATGAGATAGACGAGTCGATGCTCTTCGGTGATTCGGCGCGACCAGCAGCCAGCGAACATGTGCCGCAACGGCTCCGGCTTTCCAATGCCACCCATCGGGTCGCGCGTCGCGTCGTCGATGAGGCGGTTGACACGTTTGAGCGTCGTGCGATCCGCGGATAGCCAGTACGTGTAGTCCTCCCACCCGTTGGTAGTGAAGACGACCCTCACTGAGCGAGATGATGTGCGGTGCGGTCACCGCTCATAGCTTGCTGCAGGCTCTCCAACAGTCGCCTCGCGTTGGCTGGCGATCGCAACAGGTGAGCCGTCTCCTCGAGCGCGTCGTAGTCCGCTCGCGAGAGCAACACGGCGTCGCCCCGGCGAGAGGTGATCTCGATCGGAGTGCGATCGTCGTTGACCTTCTCGATCAGGGGGAAGAGGTTCTTGCGCGCCTCGCTGGCGGTGACGGACATGGGGCGACCTTTCCCGTGACTGGTACGAGTTATGGTACCAGTAGCGACGGGCGGGACAACCGGAATTCGTCATTTGAGGATGCGTTGAGGCCCTTGTTGTTCCGGCCGGTCGGAGCGACATTGGGCAGCGAGGAGGTCACAGGTCGATGGACCGAGAGTGCGTCTCCACCTCACGATGTAGGCGCCGTGACAGGGCTTCGAGTTCGGGTAGCGCCGCCTGGTCTTTGGGCCGGTGGCACTCGCCTGGCTGCGGATGATGTCGTCGAGTGCGGCGACCTTGGCCATGACGTCGCCTACCCGGCGCTCACGGGCAGCACCAACCAGGTCGTCGTACCCGCGTTCGAACCCGGCAGGGGCGAAGCTCAGATCGCAATCACCGTATGCCGTACGCAGATTGAACATCCACATTTTCGCAGAGCTTCCGCCGGCGTACTGAACGCCAGACCCTCCGCAACCCCATCCACCCGGATACGTGCCTGCAGTCCCTGCAGCGCCTGTGACAGCCGGTCCAGATTGTCGACCGCCGTGGCGGTCATCATTGTTGACGACTTCGGTCGATCGGGGCCGGCCGCGTTACGGCTACTCGGTCGGTGCGGCGCTTGTGGCTTGACAGATTTCGCGCATCAGGGGTAGCTCGGTGTCGTAGATGTGTGCGGACTTGATGGTGAACGTGAGCGTGCCCACCCCCGTGTGGAGCGCATCGGCCACGTGGTGGTGCAGGGCCGCTAGTTCGACGAGGTTGGCGTAACCCTTCGTGCCGAAGTCGATGCCGTGGGCATACGCGCCCAGCTGAACGGCCCTGTCGGCGAGCCAGAAGTCGAGCAGGCTGACGCAGGGAACGTAGCTCGTATCGGTGAGCGGCTGGAACGTAGTGATGGTCGCGTCACGAACCGCCGGGTCGACCCGGATGCGGTCGATGACCCAGTCGATCTGGTTACGGCCGGTGTGCGCGTAGTCGTAGAGGCGCGTGGCGTAGCTGTCGGCCTGATCGAGTTCGGTGACCTGGCTGCCATCGGTGAAGTTGGCGTGCATCCAGGCCAGCCGTTCGGGGTCGGCGTAGCGCGCGATGATCTGATCCGTCACCGCTGGAGCGCCGACCTCCACAGTGGCCCGTAGTACCTCGCGGAGCGGTTTGGTGTCCCAGCTACCCGGCGTTCCGTACGTCAGGATGTGGTCGGCGATCGCCAGCCACGCTGCGCCGATTGTGGGCTCGCGGATCCAGGTGGGTGACCCTGACGTAGGGATCGATGGGAACACATGCAGAACGCTACGCGGAGCGCTCGGCGTCAGTGGGCATGCGGCCTCTGGGTACGAGAGTCGGTGAAACGCGATGGCCCGTCCACCCTAGGAACCCCCTACCTGCAGAACCTGCCGCCCTACGACGCGCCGCAGATCGCACTAACATTCCTGCCCGTCACGATCTGCATGTGGGCCAAGTCGGGCCGGTAGAGATTCCGAGGCTGGCCGTGCGACCACAAGACGGTGGGCAAGGCCACTCGCACCTTATTGCGTGTCGGGTCGCCCCATCGCGTACCGTGGAAGCGTGATAAGGACGAGTTCTCTGCGCCCGAAGCGTTGGCGCCCGGTCGCATCCGGGGCCCTGCTGAGTGCATCTGTCATCGTGCTCGCGGCATGCACCTCAAGCACGACCAGTGGCGCCCCGGTCGCAGGTACCTCGAAGTCGAACGGGAGCTCGAGCGCCACGACGCCGACCTCGCCAACCTCCTCCACTTCCGCATCAGCCACGAAGACCGCTGTGAAAGTGCATGTGTCGGTCAACATCTCGGATGGGTCGACGGTCGGGGTCGGCCTGCCCTACATCGCCACCTTCAATCAGAAGATCACCGACGGTGTGGCCTTCGAGCAGGCAACAAAGGTGACCATCAACGGCCAGCCCGCCGACGCGCGGTGGTACTTCGAGTATTCGGACCCGGCGAGCGGCCACGTCATGGAAGCACATCTGCGCCCGGAGACGTACTGGCCCGCGCACGCTCAGATTCATGTCGATCTCCCCGTCAGTGGCATGTCCGGCGGCGCGGTGGCCAATCACCCCGACTCGCAGTACGTGTTCGACGACAGCCTGACGAGCACGTGGGCGACGGGCGATGCGCACATCGTCACCGTCTCGGAAGCGACACACACCTTGACGGTCACCGACGACGGGAAGGTGTGGCGCACTGCCCCGGTGTCGCTCGGCGCCGCGGACACGTCGACCAAGCGTGGTATCAAGGTCATCATGGAGAAGGGGCTCGACATCCGAATGACCGGCCCTGGTTACGACGACCCGCACGTCAAGTACACCCAGCGCCTGACTTACGGCGGCGAATATCTGCACTACGCGCCGTGGAACACGTACAACATCACGCACGGCGTGGACTCCTCCAACGGCTGTACCAACCTGCTACAGGCCGATGCCGTCGCGCTCTACGGCTTCCTCGGTGTCGGGGACGTCGTGAGCTACCCCGACGCGACCGGTCCCAAGATGCAATTCGGGGCGGGCTACGGCGACTGGAACGTTTCGTGGGCTCTCTGGTCGACGGGCGGCGTAGTTCACACCACCCAGTAAGTGCGGCGATTGGCCTCGTCCGCCCACTGGGGTTGCCGAGGGCGCCTTCGCCCTGCGCCGTGACGTGTCCAGCCAAGCCGTGACGTGCCCAACCAACCTCACAGCCCCATGCGGTGCGGGGGTGAGCCGGATTTCGCACGACTGTCAATTGCCACGAACGACCCCGAAACTGCTGATCCCTACCGTCGCTGGCACCAGGTTGTTGACGGAAAGGGCGCACCATGACGAGTACCGCCGAGCGGGCCACCACCTCGGTCTTCGCGACCACTGGCCGGCGCGAGCGCTGGATCGAGGACTGGCGCCCTGAGGATCCCGCTTTCTGGGATCAGACCGGTCGGCGCATCGCGCGTCGCAATCTCCTCTTTTCGATCTTCTGTGAGCACATCGGGTTCTCGATCTGGGTGCTGTGGTCAGTCTTCGTCCTCTTCCTGCCCGGTGGTCAGTACGGCATCAGCACCGACGCCTTGACCGCAGCCGGACAGAAGTTCTTGCTCACTTCGCTGCCCGCTGGGCTCGGCTCGGCCGTGCGGATCCCGTACACGCTCGCCGTCGCGCGTTTCGGCGGTCGCAACTGGACGGTGGCGAGCGCGCTGCTGCTGCTCGTGCCCACAGTCCTCAGCTCCTTCCTGCTGACGCCGTCGGCCTCGTTCGCGACGATGATGCTGCTGGCCGCGCTCACCGGTCTCGGCGGCGGCAACTTCGCATCGTCGATGGCGAACATCAACTCCTTCTATCCACAGCGGCTCAAGGGATGGGCGCTTGGACTCAACGCCGGCGGCGGCAACCTGGGCGTCGCGGTGGTGCAGTTGGTCGGGCTCGCGGTGCTGGCCACCGCTGGGGCCACCCACCCGCGCGTCCTGCTCGCGATCTACATCCCGCTCGCCGTCCTCGCAGCGCTCGGCGCGTATCTGACGATGGACAACCTCAGCCAAGCGCGCAACGACACCCGAGCTATGCGCGAGGCCTGCAAGGATCCGAACACCTGGATCATGTCCTTTCTCTACATCGGCACTTTCGGCTCGTTCATCGGCTTCGGCTTCGCGTTCGGTCAGGTGCTCTCGACGCAGTTCCCCACGCACTTCTTCGGGATGAAGAACACGCTGTCCACCGTGGCGGCGACGCACACACCGATCAGCGATGCCCTGTTCCGTACGACCTGGTTCAAGAACGCCACGGGCACGATGTATTGGGACCTCGTCCACCACAAGGCAGTGTCGATCAAGAGCCTCACCGGATGGGTGCAGTCCTCAGTCATCAACCCCGTCACCCACAAGGCCACGGTCACGTTCACCAGCCCGACGACGCACCAGAGCATTCATGTGCTGACCTCGAAACTGGATCCCGTCACCTACAACCCGAATGCGAACGCAGCCGCAGCGGCGGTGCGCATCGGACACAAGGTCGACCCGGTGAAGGTTGCCTACCTGACGTTCCTCGGCCCCCTTATCGGTTCACTGGTCCGTCCGATCGGCGGGGCGCTCGCCGATCGGTTCGGCGGCGCCCGGACCACCTTCCTCAACTTCGCTGGGATGGTGCTGTGCGGCGTGCTCGTGCTGGTCGCTTCGCTACAGGCGTCACTGCCATTGTTCATGGTCGCCTTCATCGCGCTGTTCGTTCTCTCGGGCATCGGCAACGGGTCGACCTACAAGATGATCCCGACGATCTTCCGCAGCAAGGCGCAGGCGGCGGTCGCCGACGGCGGCGATCCGGCGCAGGCCGATCTCAAGTCCCGCAGGCTGTCAGGCGCACTCATCGGCATTGCCGGAGCAATCGGGGCCTTCGGCGGTGTGCTCGTGAACATCGCCTTCCGTCAGTCGTTCCTCAGCCGTGGCAACGGAAACGCAGCCTACGTCGCGTTCATCGCCTTCTACCTCGCGTGCGCCGCACTCACCTGGGTGGTGTACCTACGGCGGTCGTCCAAGCGGCTGGCAGGGGTGTGAGCTCAGACGGGGTCAAGCGCGAGCCGGTAGCCCCGCTTGACCACGGTCGCGATCAGCTCGGGATCACCGAGCGCGGAACGCAGCCGCCCGATCGCGACGTCGAGGGCGTGTCCATCGGCACTGTCGCTGGGCAGCATCTTCATCAGTGCGTCGCGGGAGAACACCTGGCCCGGTCGACTGGCCAGCTGGCCCATCAACGCCATGGCCGCGCCGGTGAGTGGCACGAACGCCCCGTCGACGAGGACCGCGTGACCGCGCACCTCGAGAGTGTGCGCACCGACACGGATGACTGCTGACCGGCGGACGGGCAACTGCTCGACGACTTCGCGAACCATCGCGCCCAGGCGGGCGCGGGAAGGCTGGATCGTGGGGACGCCCTCGCGTTCCAGCGGTGCGGCAGTCACCGGGCCAACCGTCACCACAAGGACCCGGTTGCGCAGAGCGGCCTGCAACTCGGCTGTGCAACCGATCTCCGCCGCGGTGCGCAGGAAGTTGGTCGCTGCCGGAGCGCTGGTGAAGGTGAGCGCGTCGATGCTGCCCGCGACCACCGCCTCGATCAGGCGGCGTAGTGGTTGCTCGTCCTCTGGCGGGGTCCAGCGGTACACCGGGATCTCGATGACCTCCGCGCCCGCGCGGCGCAGCCCCTCGACGAGGTCGGGCAGGGGTTCGCCGTGCAGCTGCACAGCCACCCGGATGCCCGTGACGTCGTGATGGCCGAGCAGGTATTCGAGGACTTCATGAGAAGACTCCGACTCGGGTGACCACGCCTCTCGCAGACCGCCTGCCCGCACGGCGCCACGCGCCTTGGGGCCGCGAGCGAGGATAGTGGCGCCCCCCAGCGCGTGCGCCAGTGCGTCGGCCAGGCCCCAGGTCTCAGCCGCGTCAAGCCAGCCGCGGAAGCCGATGCCGGTAGTCGCCACGACGACACCCAATGGTTGCGCCAGGCACCGGTGTGTCGCGGCGAGCAGCTCGGCATCGTCTTCGAGCGGCACGATCTTGATGGCCGGTCCGTACTGCACCCGGGCGCCGCGGCGTTCCAGTGCCGTGCCCAGCTCTTCGCGGCGACGTGCGGCGGTGATACCTATCGTGTAGCCGGCGAGGGGCTCGACGGATTCGGGCGGGTAGGCGCCGGTCATCGGCTCGCCTGCGCGATCTCGACGACGCCATCACTCACGCGCACACGGTAGACCGGGATTCGCACGGCAGGGTCATCCAGGCACGCACCTGTTCGCAGGTCGAACACCTGCTTGTGCAACGGGGAGGCCACGGTGGGGACACCCGCGCGAGTGCCCACGATGCCGCGAGCCAGCACGTACGCGCCGGCGAAGGGATCCTGGTTGCCGGTGGCGTACACCTCGTCGTCGAAGGTGCGGAAGACGGCGACTTGGGCGCTCCCGACCAGAGCCGCGACTCCCCGCTCGCGGGGCAACCGTGCGAGCGGGCAGACCGCCACCCAGACGGCGCTGCCCGCACGGACCGCAGTCATCGACCGGCCTGTGTCATCGTTGCCGACATTCGGATCGGTCGCAGCTGGTCGCGTTCGGTCTCGAACCGCACCGTCGGGTCCGGCAGTCCGGGTGCGTTGACGAAGGAGACGAACCTGCGGAGCCGCTCGGGGTCGGCGAGCACGTCGGCCCACTCGTCGCGGTAGTCGCTTACGTGCCGGGCCATTGCCGCGTCGAGCTCGGCGCAGATGCCGAGGCTGTCCTCGACGAGGACCTCACGCAGGTAGGCGACCCTACCGTCGAGTCCTTCCAGCCATGCCGCGGTGCGTTGCAGGCGATCCGCGGTGCGGATGTAGAACATCAGGAACCTGTCGATGGTTCGGACCAGCGTCGCTGTGTCGACGTCGCGGAGCAACAGCTCCGCATGCCGCGGACGGAAGCCGCCGTTGCCGCCGACGTAGAGGTTCCAGCCGTTCTCGGTCGCGATGATGCCGAAGTCCTTGCTCTGTGCTTCGGCGCACTCACGCGCGCACCCCGACACCGCCGACTTGAGCTTGTGCGGCGCCCGCAGCCCGCGGTAACGCAGCTCGAGTTCGATGGCGAGGGCCACCGAGTCTTGCACGCCGTAGCGGCACCAGGTCGAACCTACGCACGACTTCACCGTGCGCAGCGCCTTGCCGTAGGCGTGACCGGACTCGAAGCCGGCGCTCACCAGGCGTCGCCAGATCGAGGGCAGGTCGTCCAGACGGGCACCGAGCAGGTCGATCCGCTGGCCCCCGGTGATCTTCGTGTACAGGTTGAAGTCGCGTGCCACCTCGGCGATGACCAGCAGTTTCGCCGGCGTGATCTCGCCGCCGGGGATGCGGGGGATGACGGAGTACGAGCCGTTCTTCTGGAGATTGGCGAGCATGTGATCGTTGGTGTCCTGCAGTGCGCCCTGCTCGCCATCGAGGATGTGGCCGTTTCCGAGGCTGGCAAGGATCGATGCGACCACCGGTTTGCAGATATCGCAGCCGCGCCCAGTGCCGGACCGCTGAACCAGATCGGAGAATGTCGTGATGCCGGTCACGCGGACGATGTCGAACAGCTGCGCACGCGTCTGCGTGAAGTGCTCGCACAGTGCCGTGCTCATCGTGACGCCGCTATCGGCGAGCAGTGTCTTCAGCAGGGGGACACACGAGCCGCATCCGGTGCCGGCCTTCGTGCAGGACTTGACGCCGGCGACATCGGTGAGCCCTTCGGCCGCGATCGTGCGACAGATGTCCGCCTTGGTCACCGCGTGGCAGGAACACACCTGCGCGTCGTCTGCCAGGGCGCCCGCACCGAGGTCTGCGCCGGCGCGCGCGATCATGGCCACGGGGTCACCTGGCAGCGGCCGGCCGACGAGTGGCCGAAGCGTGGCGTAGCGCGATGCATCGCCGACAAGAATGCCCCCCAGCACCGTCGTCGCATCGTCACTCACCACGAGCTTGGCGTAGCTGCGTTCGACGGGGTTGTTCAGGGTGACCTCGAGGGCACCCTCGGTGGTGGCGAGGGCGTCACCGAAGCTGGCCACGTCGACGCCGAGAAGCTTGAGCTTCGTCGAGGTGTCCGCGCCGGTGAACTCCGCGTTGCCACCGACCATCCGGTCGGCGACGACCTCGGCCATCGCGTAGCCAGGCCCGACCAAGCCGTAGACCCGCCCACCGACCTGCGCGCATTCGCCGATCGCGAACACCCGCTCATCGGCGGTTCGGCAGGTCTCGTCGACGACGACACCACCGCGCTCCCCAGTCGTGAGTGCGGCGTCGCGGGCCAGCACATCGCGCGGCCTGATACCCGCCGAGAAGACGACGACGTCGAGGTCGAGTTCGACACCGTTCGCGAGCGTGGCGAGCAGGCGCCCGCGGTCGCGCACGATCGATGTCACCGAGGTGCTGAGATGGACACTCACGTCGATCTCGGCGATCAGCTCGCGCAGCAGGCCGGCGCCGCCCTCGTCCACCTGCAGGGGCATCAGCCGCGCAGCCAGCTCGACGACGTGCGGCGAGAGACCGAGCGAGCGCAGCGCGCGGGCGGCCTCAAGTCCGAGCAAGCCACCGCCGACAACCATCCCCGCGCGGCGTCCCGGCGAGTGCCGGGCAGCGACGACGGTCGCGGCCCGGATGGCGTCCAGGTCTTGCAGCGTCCGGTAGACGAAGCACCCGGGTAGGTCGTGGCCGGGCACCGGCGGCACGAACGGGTAGGACCCGGTGGCCAGGACCAGGACGTCGTAACCGACCACACGACCGGCGTCCGTCCGCACCGCCCGCGCGCCGCGGTCGACGCCCACCACCTGCTCACCGACATGCAGGACGTACCCTTCGGCGCGATAGCAGTCAGCGTCGACGATGTCGAGATCCTCCGCGCTGATCCCGTCGAGGTAGGACGACAGCGCGACGCGGTCGTAGGCGCGACGAGGCTCGTCGCCGAATACCGTCACCCGCCACTTGCGGTCGACGTCGCGCTCGCGCAATGACTCGACGAACCGCTGGCCGACCATGCCATTGCCGACCACGACCACATGCCCCGAAGTTGGCGTCATCCGCATCCCTTCATGCCCTCGTCGCCGCTAGTTCGCGGACCCCGGCGTCTGCGGCAGCCAGCCAGTCGACCAGCCCCTGCACGGTGTCGCGACAAGTCCCGCAGCCCGTGGTCGCGCGGGTGTGCGCCGCGACGGCGTCCACCGATTCGGCTCCTGCCTGCCAGGCGTTGCAGATGTCGTCCTTCGTGACCCCGTTGCACTGGCAGATGGTCGTGCGCCCCGGCAGCGATGTCGGCGACGTGGTCGAGGTGACCGGCGAGTTGCGCCGCACCATCAGCAGTGACCCCCGATCGACCGGCAACCGCGAGCCCCGGTCATAGCTCTGCATGACGGTGCCGACGGTGCGGGTGTCGCCGAGCAGGATCGCGCCCACCAGGCGGCCGTCGCGCACGACGAGCTTCTGGTAGACCCCCCGCGCTGCGTCGATGAAGCAGATGTCGTCCTGGTGCTCGTCGACCGTCTCGCCCATCGCAGCGAGTTCGATGCCGGCCGCCTTGAGCCGGGTGACGACTGACGATCCGCGGTAGGTCGCGGGGTGGCCGGCGATCACTGACGCTGCGACGAGCGACTGCTCCCAGCCCGGAGCGACGAGCCCGTAGGTTTTCCTCGCGTGCTCGGCGCACTCACCCACTGCGAAGACCGCTGGGTCGGTGACGCTGCGAAGCTGGTCGTCGACCACGATGCCATGGCCGACCGCGAGTCCCCCGGCTGTGGCCAGCGCGACGCGCGGACGAACCCCGCAGCACAGCACCAGCAAGTCGGCGTCGATCTCGGTGCCGTCCTGGAACGCGACCCCGCGGATGCGATCGCCCCCGAGCACTTTCGCCAGCTGCGCATCCAGTAGCACGTCGATCCCCATCGCCCTCAGCGTGCGCACCAGCACGGCCGAGGCGCCCGGGTC
>JALYIS010000024.1 GCA_030775705.1 Actinomycetota bacterium | reverse complement strand
GCTCGGGTACCGGCACACCGCTGGGCTTGCGCGCACCGGTCACGGCGGCAACCTTCGCGTCACCCGCGACGGCGTCGCGCTGCTCAGGAGCAACCCCGGCTTCGGCGAGCAGCTTGCGTACGGCGCGCTCCTCGGTAGGCGTGGTCAACAGCACGACGACGCCGCTCTCTCCGGCGCGCGCGGTGCGCCCCGACCGGTGCAGGTAGTCCTTGCCGTCCTGCGGGGGATCGATGTGTAGCACCAGCGACACGTCGTCGACGTGAATGCCCCGGGCGGCGACATCAGTCGCGACCAGGACCGGGACAGAGCCGTCACGGAACGCGGCGAGCGCCTTGTTGCGCTGGGCCTGGGTTCGGCCCCCATGCAGGGCGCCGGCCCCCACCCCCGCGCGGCTGAGATTGCGGGCGATGCGATCGGCACCGTGCTTGGTCCGGACGAAGCAGATGGTGCGGCCCTCGCGCGCGGCGATCGAGGCAACCAGATCGAACTTGGCCTCGAACGGCACGCGGAACACGTGGTGGCTCATCGTGTCGACCGACGCTTCGGCGCTCGAGAGCGCATGGGCCGCGGGGTCGCTGAGGTACTGGTCGACCAAGGTCGCAACGTCTCCGTCCAGGGTCGCCGAGAACAGCAGGCGCTGACCGCGCTGCGGGGTCATGTCGAGCAACTGCCGCACGACGGGCAGGAAGCCCAGGTCGGCCATGTGGTCGGCCTCGTCCAGGACGCTGACCTCGACCTCGCGCAGGTCACACGAGCGCCGCTCAATGAGGTCGATGAGACGCCCAGGCGTCGCGACCAGGATGTCGACACCGGCTTCCAGGGCGTGGATCTGCTTCTGGATCGGCAGGCCGCCGGCAACCAGACGGACCGAGATGTTACTGGGGCGCGCCAGCGGTGCGAGGGCATCGGTGACCTGCATCGCCAACTCGCGGGTCGGCACCAGGATCAGTCCGCGGGGACGGCGGGGCGCCGAGTGCGTGCCCGCCAGACGAGTGATCAACGGCAGGCCGAACGCCAGGGTCTTGCCCGAGCCGGTCGCGGCCCGGCCGAGCAGGTCGCGGCCGGCGAGGATGTCGGGGATCGTGGCCGCCTGGATGGGGAACGGCGAGGCTATGCCGGCGCGGCTGAGTGCGTCGACCATGCCGCGCGGCAGACCGAGGGCTGCGAAGCCGGGGAGATTCTGCGTCGGCACGATCTGCACCGCCATGTCGTCCCAGCGGGACCGGTTGGCCGGTCGGGCGGAGCGGCTCGACTGACCGGAGTTTCGGTTCGAGCGGCTCGCGCCTGAATTGCGCGACCCGCCTGTGCGGGGGGCGGACGAGCTGCGGGGCGCGGCAGAACCGCGCGCAGAAGAGCGGGTCAAAACAAATCCTTCGGGACAGTGGCGCGTCCCGGAATCCCGCATCGATGAGCGGTCTGGCACGAGCCCGACGCGATCGAATGCGTCGAATGAAGCTGCGGCGCGGGCATTGGTGCCCGCCAGCTAGCCCCAGTCTACCGGGTTTCCCGCGAGCGCCGGACCAGCCGCATCCCAGGGCCCCGGGGTGAACAGCCGGCGCGGACCTGGGTGCTGTCCCAAACAACGCGGATAGACCATCATCGCGGCATGAACCACGCGGCCGATGCGATCGAGGTACCGATGACCCCCGCATACCGCGGGGTGATCCGGCTCACTACGCCGATCATGACGCGCTGGTCCCGCCTGGTCGTGACCGGAGTGGAGCACCTCCCGTCGAGCGGCCCAACCCTGCTCGTCGCCAATCACGAAAGCTACTGGGACCCGATCGCGATCGCCGTCGCGGCCCGGTCGCGACGGCAGGTGCGGGCGCTGGCCAAATCGACCCTGTGGAGGGTCGCGCCGATCGCGTGGCTGATGAACGGCATGGGTCATATTCCGATCGTGCGCGGCGTGACAAACGATGCCGCTATCAGTACGGCGACGCAGGCGCTGGCGGACGGCGCATGCATCGGCGTCTTCCCCGAGTCCACCCGATCGCTAGGTCGATCACTACGTGCGCGTAGCGGGGCCGGACGGTTGATCCTGTCCGTGCCGGGCACCCAGATCGTGTGCGTGCGCGTCGTCGGCGCCACCGACGTCGTGCGCGTGCCGAAGCGCCCGACGGTGAGGGTCGAATTCTTCGCCCCGCGCGGCGGAGGGCCGCAGGCCGGCGAGGACGCCGCTGCACTGATGACCAGGCTGACGGCGGAGATCCGCGAAGGAGCGCCGTGCGCGATCCCCGGCCGCCGGCGCACCGCAGCCAAGCACCGCCGCAGGCTCGAATCCGAGGTTCGCGACCGGTTCGACGCCGCAGAAGATGCATAGAACGTGTTCCAGTGCGATGCTCTGGCGAGCTACCTCGCGGAGGGACCGTCATGGCTGCACATCTGGCGTCCGGACACCAGCGACGCAAAATCTTGCTCGTCCTGAGCACCGTTGCGACCGCGGTGACCTTCGCCGCCACTGTGCTCCTCGCGGCCGGACCCGCGCGATCGGCGCCCCCCACGCCGGTGCCGTCGCTGCGGCTGACCCAGAGCGGTCAGTGGCTGCTTGACTCGCAGGGCCGCGCGGTGGTGCTGCACGGCTTGAACGAGGTGTTCAAGCTCGCGCCGTACGAACCGTCGGCATCGGGATTCAGCGACGACGACGCAGCGTTCTTGCAGGCAAACGGCTTCGATGCGATGCGCATAGGGGTGATCTGGGCCGCGGTGGAACCGCGGCCTGGCGTCTATGACGACGGGTACCTGGCATCCATCGCACAGACTGTCCAGACACTTGCCGCCCACGGCATCAGGTCGCTGCTCGACTTTCACCAGGATCTGTACAACGAGAAGTTCCAGGGCGAGGGCGCGCCCGCCTGGGCTGTGCAGGACGGCGGACTACCGAATCCGGCACTCGGCTTCCCGTTCAACTACTTCGGCAACCTCGCCGAGGACCACGCCTGGGACGCATTCTGGAGCAACGCCCGAGCCGGCGACGGAGTGGGGCTACAGACGCACTATGCGAATGCCTGGGCGCATGTCGCCGGTTACTTTCACGGCAGCGATGCTGTCTTCGGCTATGAGCTGATCAACGAGCCGTGGCCCGGCACCCTGTGGGAGCAGTGCGGTCTCCCGATTGTCGGATGTCCGCTGTTCGACGGCCAGCTCACCGCGTTCTATCAGCGTGTCACCGCTGCAATCCGGACGGCGGACCCGACCAGAACGGTGTGGATCGAACCGAACGCGCTCTTCTCGACGGTCGACTCCACGCAGGTCGGCGCCGTGCGCGATCCGCACGTTGGATGGGCCTTCCACGACTACTGCGCTACGGAGTCCGAGGGTCTGGGCAACACCTTGTGCCCCGTGCTCGACGGCGCCACCGTCGCCGCGGCGAGTTCCTACGCGACGCAGCACGCAGTGCCTTGGTTGCTCACCGAATTCGGCGCCACCAACGACGCTCCGTACCTGTCCCAGGTCGTCGCGCTCGCGGACGCCAACAGGTTGAGCTGGCTTGAGTGGGCCTATACCGGCAACGACAAGACGAGTTCATCACCCAACGGCCAAGCACTCGTGCTCGACCCGCACCAGCCGCCGACCGGGGCCAATGTGGTGACGGGCACCCTGAAGGCGTTGGCTGAGCCGTTCCCGCAGGCAGTCGCAGGCACGCCGACGGCATGGTCGTTCGCCGGCGGGGCGTTCACCTTCGACTACTCCACCGCGAGAGTCGGCGGCGGTCCCGCGTTCGCCGCTGGCTCCGAGACCGATATCGCCGCCCCCGCGGTCGCGTTCCCGGCCGGCTACACGGTGACGGCCAGCGGTGCGACTGTCGTCTCGAGTCCCGGCGCGAGCACGGTGAGGCTGACGTCGGCGACCGGTGCGGTGCGCGTGAGTGTCACCATCCGCGCCCACCCCTGAGCGGGATCTGTCGCATCGCTCAGGGAGCCACAGACATCCAGTCGGCGAAGCCGGTCGGGTCGTGGCGGCCCAGGCTGGCGTGCTCGAACATCCCCCACCCGATCGAGGCGTTGCAGGTGGCGCGGGCGACATGATCGCTGACGCCCCAGCCCAAGCGCCCGGAGACCGCGGGGTCGGTGAGGTCGAAGGAGTCCGCCTTCGACCAGGCGCGCCCCATCCACTGCCCGTGGGTCCAGTCCGGATCACCCCCGTAACCTGCGCCGACGTGTAGCGCCATCGACGTCAAGATGTCGATCTCGACGACCAGCGGTTCGCCCGACGGCGTGGTCAGGTGCAGTCGCGCGTGCTCGGGGTGGCGGCTGCCACTGCGGTAGTCGATCTCGACCCGCGGCCAGCCCAACTGCTCGACTCGGCCGTCGGCGAATATGCGGGTGGCGTCGTTGAGGGTGCGATAGCCGTCGGGCGATTCCTGCAAGATCACGATGAGTGCGAAGTCATCGAAACGCACCGGGGCATACAACCACCAGAACCCCGCCTGGGGCTCGTCGCCCGCACGCCCTGGCGGTGCCGGTTCGCCGACCGGCCGGATCCCCCACGACCGGTCGCGCGAGCCGAGCCATGTGTCGGCCTCGACGTCGAAATCGATGCCGGCGACGTGCAGCGATCCTTGCCAGCTCCCTAACTGGGCGAAGCGCGACGCATCCAGGGTGACTCGGTTACCGGTCATCAGCTGGTGGGACTGCTCCATGAGAGCCGGAAACGATCCCTCCCACCGCAGGTCGAAGCCGACGCCGTCGGCGGCAGCGTCACACACGACCCGGATCCGGTGCAGCGGCTCGATCACCTCGACCCGGTAGGGGCCAACTACCTGATCCAGTGCCCTCTCCCCGAGGGCGTCGGAGAAGCGCACCGTGTACTGCCGGTCCGCGTGGCGGACAGTCGCGAACGCATCGACGACCCCGAGATTGGGGTACGTGCCCAGCCCGGTCACGAGGAAGACGTCACCCGTGCGGTCGTGCGCGTTGAAGTAGCACCGGTCGTAGAAGTTTCGGTCGCTGGTAGCGACTCGAGCCATCGACAGCGGGCTCTGGTGAATCGGGTACTCGTCCAAGGGGGCGGGGTTCATCTATCCGCCCAGTCATAGGTCCCGTTGATCATCTCACGCAGACTGGCGTGGTGCAGCACGTATTCGTCTGGGCTCCCGGGTTCGGGGTCCTCGCCAAAATGGATCATGCGCCGCTTGACCTGCGACATCACCACGGCATGTCGCAGCGATGCGTAGACGAGGTAGAAGTCGAGGTCGCGCAGCTCATGCCCCGATGCGCGCTCGTACGTCGCGACCACATCCGACCGGCGGCACACCTCTGGGAGGCCACGTTGCTCGAACATCTCGGCAATGTCCTGGAAGAAGCGGTGGATGAAGATGAACCACGCCACGTCGACCTCGCGCGGAGCCAGCGACGCCATCTCCCAGTCGAGTACCGCGACCGGTTCGAATCCTTGATAAATGACGTTGCCGATTCTCGAGTCACCCCAGGAGAGCACCGCAGGGCCGGGGTCGGAAGGCCAGTTGTCCGACAGCCACCCGAAGGCGTCCTCGATGACCGGGATGTGCAGTCCGTCGCCGTGCCGGGTCCATTCGTAGTACTCGCGCTGCCGGTCGAAGTGGCTACGCAGCGGGTCGGGGCCGACGCCGCTGGCCAGCACGGGAAAGGTCGCGGCAACCTCCGGGATGGCGTGCAATTGCGCGATGAGTTCGAGGGTGGCGCTCTGTAGCGCAAGCTGGTCGGCCAGGGCGGCGTCGAAGTACCACCCGCCGAAGACGTAGGGCGGGTTGTCGACCGGCACGCGGCCCTCGACGCGGTCCATCACGATGACCGGCGAACCCAGAGCCGCGGGCGAATGCTCGATCCAGCGCAGCTGCGGGACAGGCACCTTACTGGTGGCGGCGACCGCGGCGATCACCTCGTATTGCAGCGCGAGGTCGTACGCGGGGAAGACCGGGACCGCGTCCGCGTCCGGCGCCATCCGAGCGACCAGGTCTGCGCGGCATTCGGCACCGTCCTGCATCCATGAGGCATCGAAGATCAACGACACGTTCGACATGCCGGCCTGACCTGGCCTGGTGACCTCACCGACGGTGACCGGTGCGCCCACCTGGACGCTGAGCCAGTCCTGTAGCTGCCGACGCAATGCGTCCAGATCAGTAGCGGTTGTCGTCATCTGCTTGGCAACGTCCACACGGTCGGTGGATTCCGTGGACTCGATGATCGTCGACCTCCTCCTGGAACGTGTTCTAGTTCAGGTGACGCTAGGGCGCCGGTCCGAGGCGGTCAAGCGACGGCCGTCGGGCGACCTCGGCAGCACAGAGCACGGCCACGGTGGCCGCGAGATTGGCCAACAAGCAGCACGTCGCTACGGCGCCGAGCAGGGCCGGCGGCCGCGGACCGCCGGTGGCAGCGCGCGAAT
>JALYIS010000023.1 GCA_030775705.1 Actinomycetota bacterium | reverse complement strand
ATCGCGGCCTACGACGATGCGCGGCAGGTCACGGCGGCGTTCAACAAGAACGTCCTACGGGTAGTCAACCGCGAGCTCGACGCAGACTTCGACCTCGATCGGTTTGCCCATCGTGCGGTGTGGGATGCGAAGCACGAATGGATCGAGATGCGGTTGCAATCCACCCGTGCCCAGGTCGTCCAGCTGCGCCATCTCGATCTCGAAGTGTCCTTCCAAGAGGGGGAACAGCTGCGTACGGAGATCTCGGCGAAGTTCCGTCGTAGCGGTGTGGAGGCTGAGCTCGCACGCAGCGGGCTGCGCATGACGCACTGGTGGACCGACGAGGCAAACGACTTCGCGCTGTCGCTGTCGGTTGCCAGCCGGTAGCTTAGCCGCGGTTCTGGCGGGACAACCGTGCTCTAGTGTGGCCCGACAATCTCGGCGAGGAGCACATGGGCACAGTTGACGGCACGGCGGAGCCACGCTTCGACCGGCTGCGTGAGCGTCTGCAGGCCAACCTCGACGACGGTACGGAGGCCGGCGCGTCGGTCTGCGCGGTTCATGACGGGCGCGTCGTCGTGGATCTGTGGGGCGGCCTCGCCGACGTAGAGACCGGTACCGCCTGGCAGCGCGACACCGTGGTCAATACGTTCTCACTGACCAAGACGATGACCGCACTCGCCGCGCTGCTGCTGGTCGACGCAGGCCAGTTGGATCTAGACGCGCCGGTCGCGGCCTACTGGCCCGAATTTGCCGAAGCCGGCAAGGCCGGGGTACTCGTGCGCCATGTGCTGGGTCACACATCGGGCGTGTCGGGATGGGAGCAGGAGGTCACCCTCGCTGACCTTTACGACACGGAGGCCGCCAGCGCGCTGCTGGCAGCTCAGGCGCCCTGGTGGAGTCCGGGGAGCGCGTCCGGCTACCACGCGCTCAGTCAGGGCCACTTGGTCGGGGAGATCGTCCTTCGGGTTACCGGCCAGACACTCGGGCAATTCTTCGCCGCCGAGATCGGCGGCCCGATGCGCGCCGACTACTACATCGGCACGCCGGAGCGGGTCGATCCCCGCATCGCGATCATGGTCGCTCCGCCGAGGTCGGAGGTCGACCTTAAGGCGCTGCCGCCGCAGAGCCTGACCCGCAAGACCCTCTTGAATCCCGGTGTCGACGTGCGACAGGTCCGTACCCGGCAATGGCGTGAGGCCGAGCTCGGCGCGGTGAACGGGCACGGCAACGCTCGATCGGTCGCCACCGTCCAGGCGCTGGTGTCACATGGCGGGTCTGTCGACGGTGGGCCGGCGCTTCGGCGGTCGACAATCGACCGGATCTTCGAGGTGCAGGCCGACGGTATCGACCAAGTTCTCGGGTTGCCGCTCCGCTTTGGCATCGGTTACGGGCTCGCCCATCCGTCAGCCCAACCCGAGATTCGCCAGGGTCGGGTGTGCTGGTGGACCGGCTACGGCGGGTCGATCGTGATCAACGATCTCGATCGGCGCCTGACCATCGCCTACGTGATGAACAAGATGGGCAGCGCCCTCATCGGGCTGGCCCGCGGAGCCCAATACCTGCAGGCGGTCTACGAGGCCCTGGACTCCTGACTCGGGCCGAACGGTTGCCCGAAGGCAACCATGTATGCACCACGACCGCGGCCCAGCCGGCTCCCAGCGCGGTACCTGCCAACACGTCCGTGAGCCAGTGCACGTCGAGGACGACCCGAGACCAGGCCACGCCCGACGCGAGGACCAAAGTCGCGGTGATCGCAGCCAGCCGCCGCCACCGCGATCCGACGGTCGCGATCAATGCCGCCCCCACGAACAGCGCACCGGCACTGGTGCTGTGGCCGGAGGGAAACGAGTAGTCATGCAGACCAGACGCGACGCGATGGGCCGGGCCGGTGCGACGCACGATGAGCTTCGCGAGGTCGGAGAGCGCGACCGCGCCGAGCGTGACGACGACCAAGATCAGGACGGGGGCTCCGGTGATCCGGTTGGCCGCGAACGCGAAGGCTGCGGTGCACCCGAGCACGACCGGAAGGCTGCCGAGGACGGTCACGACACTGGCTAGGTGATGCAGGTCCGGATGGACGGGTTGGATGTCGCGCTGGACGACCGCGTCGAGATGGGAGAGCGCGTATCCGTGGCCGGCGTGGACGACGAGCCAGCCAGCCAGGCTGGCCGTGGCCAGCAGCGCCAGCCACCATGCGGCCAAGCGCACCGCAGTCGTGCGGCCTCCGGCGTGTCCCATGGCGGTCATCATCCGCGCGCAGCTGCCGAGGGAGCTGACTCGCGGGGCGTGGGCCCGGGGTGTGTATCGGAGGTTGTCCTACGTCTGTAGTACATCCACCGCACGCACCCTCCCATCGAGGCCCCGCGCCGGTACCAAATCTGGTCACACCTAGTACCGCCGAGGGCGGACGGCCACTGAGCGAAGGGCGAGGTGCGGAGGGCGAGGGATTCGAACCCTCGATAGGTTTCCCTATAGCGGTTTTCAAGACCGCCGCACTCGGCCACTATGCGAGCCCTCCAAGCGTCCGAAGGTATCGCAACCTCTGGCCACTGAGACAACCAGCGGCGCCCGTGCGCACACCGCGTCACATGCGGCCAGGCGGTCCAGCGTTCGATTCTCCCGACCCGTGTCCACACCGTGTCCACCTCGCCGAGGAGGCCCCGATGGATGTCGCGTCAGGTTCGCCGGTGGTGTCGTTGACACCCGAACAGACGGCGGAGGCGCCGTCAAGCACCACCGAGTCGGCACGCTAAGCGCAGATTTCAGCGAAACAGGTACATTAAACGCGGATTTCTTCGGAGAGAGTGATGGAAACCGTGGTTAGCAGCATCGTGTTCGCCGCCGAGTTGCCAGCGGCAACCGTCGCCGCACGGGTGCGGCGTGGCGATCTGGTCCGCCTGGCCACCGGCGTGTACACGTCCGACGCCATGACCGCGCCGGAGCGCGTGGTCCTCCGAGAGTGGCACACGATCATCGGGCGGCTCTACCCCCGGGCCGTGATCACCGACCGATCTGCCGTGACGGGCGGTCCCGCGGACGGGGTGCTGTATCTCGCCCACGATGGCCGCAACCGCGAGACACACCTACCGGGCCTGATCGTGCGCGCTCGCTCGGGCACGGGCCCGATGGCCGATGACGCAGCACTGCCAGGCGGGCTCTACCAAGCCAGCAAGCCGCGCGCATTGGTGGAGAACACGGCACCCTCACGCGCCCGTGGCGCGAACGCTAGGCGCACCCTCAGCGATGACGAGCTCGCCGATTGGATCGATCGACTCGCCATGATCGACGGCGACGAGAAGATCCAGAACTATCGCGTGGAAGCCGAATCCCTGGCCCAGACGCTTGGAGCGACGTCGGACCGCACCGCCCGCCTCTCTCGGCTGATCGGAGCCGCACTGGGTACGCAGGAAGCGCGCACCGGATCCATGGCCCTTGCCGCGCGACAGTCCGGCATCCCTTACGATCGCGACCGCATGCGGCTGCTCGGCACCCTGATCGAGGCACTCCACGAGTCCGCGCCGCAGAACCGCGCCGTCGCCGACCCGACGGATGAGCAATATCGGCATCTACCGTTCTTCGAGTCGTACTTCAGCAACTTCATCGAAGGTACCGAGTTCGAAGTCGATCAGGCCGTCGCAATCGTCTACGAGGGTGCGCGCATCCCGGGTCGAGCCGACGACAGCCACGACCTGCTCGGCACGTATCGCATAGTCAACGACTTGGCCGATATGCGCACCGTCGCAACAGACGCCAATGACTTCATCCAGCTGCTCCGGTCGCGCCACGCCACGATCCTCGCCGGACGGCCGGACAAGAACCCCGGAATGTTCAAGGAGCTGCCCAATCGGGCCGGCGACACCGCGTTCGTATTGCCTACCTTGGTCGACGGCACCCTACGCGCTGGCTGGTCGCGCCTCGCCGAGTTGGACACCCCCTTCGAACGGGCCGTCTACGCGATGTTTTTGGTAAGCGAAGTGCACCCGTTCGACGATGGCAACGGTCGCGTCGCCCGGGTCATGATGAACGCAGAGCTCGTCGCCGGCGCGCAGGGCCGCATCATCGTGCCAACCGTGTTCCGCGATGACTACCTCGACGGGCTGCGCATGTTCAGTCGCCAAGACCGGCCCGGCGTCCTCATCAGGGCGTTGCGGTACGCCCACGACTACACGTCTCAGATCTCCTGGCGCAGCGTCGAGGCTGCACGTCAGACCCTGGAGGCGACCCACGCCTTCAACGAACCGAACTCTGCGGACCGCTTGGTGCTGCCGGGCGTGCTCAGACGGATTGGCCCCAGCGCGCCGAACCGGAGCGAGCAGCTACGGCCACACGTGCCAAGCAACGGCATCGAGCTATAGCGACGCGCTGTCGAGGCCCGCAGGCCACCGAACTACCTGAACCCGGCGCGGTGGTTGCGCTTAGCGGACCACGGCGGGGTTGAAGCGGGTAGGGCCGCCCAACTCCTGGCGATGCGACGGCGGCTGCGACCCGTCGACCTCGGTGACACCCAAGATCACACCGAGTTCGGCGCTCAGGAGCACCTGACCCGAGTACGTCATCAGCTCCGGGCTCAGCGCGAGCGCGGTCACGACCCGGCCCGGAAATTCCGCAGACTCGACCTGTGTAGCCAATGGACCGTATTGCTGCGCCGCGGCTTCGAGCAGGGGGGCGGTGCGTTCGGTGCGCAGCATCCCCATCCAGAGTGAGATCGCGGCAACGCCGAACGGCCGCAAGTCCTCGGCCATGTCGTGTGCCATCTTGTCCACCCCGGCCTTCGCCGCACCGTATGCGGGACCATGCATGTAGCACCGGCCTCCGAAGGAGGAGGTGTTGACGATCAGTCGTCCAGCGGTGGCGGCGGTGACCATCAGCGGCGCCGCGAACCATGATGCGACATAGGTCGAACGCAGCCCTACGTCGAGCATGCCCTGGTGATCTAGGGGCTTGTCCCAGAATGGCCGCTTCGACGTCAGTCGATCCGGAATCGCGAACGCGTTGTTGACCAGGATGTCGAGGCTCCCATGCTCGCGCGACACCTGCGCGAACAAGGCCTCCACCTGGGTGTCGTCGGCGTGATCACAGACCACGGGCACCCCGACACCCCCACGTCGAGTCACCTCGGCGGCGGTCGCGAAGACCGTTCCCGGAAAGGCAGATGTGCCCTCGTCGCGGGTGCGGCCAGTCACGTACACGGTGGCGCCCGCGCCACCGAGCGCGAGCGCGATGCCCTTGCCCGCGCCACGGCTCGCGCCGGTCACCACGGCCACCCGCCCTTGGAGCCCGGCCATCAGTCGACCAATTGTTTGCGCAGGGCGCTCGCATCGTCGTCGGTCCATCCCTGCGAGCGCAGCCACACCCGAACGCCGCCGAAGTCGGCGTCGATGGCGTCGAGCAGCTCGGCCATCGTGTGGGCGCGCGGACGGTGCTTGTCGATCGACTGCGCGGCCAGGTCTTCGGCGTAGGTGTCGGAGGCCCGGAGCCGAGCGAAGATGTCTTGGATCCGTTCGGCGCTCAAGGCGTAGTCGTCGACGATTGCCTGCCGCTCGACGCCGATCTCGGCCAGCGTCAGGGCCACCACCACACCGGTGCGGTCCTTACCCGCCGCGCAATGCACAATCGTGGCGCCGTCTGTCTCGGCGATGAGGCGCAGCGCAGCGACGATCGAGTCACCACGAGCATGCAGGTAGCGCAAGTAGTAGTCGCCGGCCGACTTGGGCGCGTCGGTACGCGCGTCCACCTCGTCGTTCTGCCACGGGAGCACCGCCACACCATCGTCATCCAGCGCGGCCACGTCGGTGTTGTGTCCTGCCTCCGGATACAGCGAGAGGTGGTGGATGGTCACGACCGGCTCCCGGGTCATCGGCCCGGGTCCTTCGTACTCGACCTCGACTCCGGTTCGAAGATCGGCGATCGCGCGCACCCGGTGCACGTCGAGAAGCGTGTGGACGTCGGCGGGTGTAAGCCCCTGCAGGTTGTCCGCCCGGATCAGTCGATCACGCCGCGTGGTGCCGCCATCGACCGTGGGCAGTCCGCCGAGGTCGCGCACGTTCACAGCGCCGTCGAGGTGGATCCAGCGCGAGTTCGTCTCGTCAGTCACTGCTCGAGCGTAACGACCGGGTATGAACGGGACGTGCCGCCCGGTCCGGGGCGGCACGTCCGACTGGCTACGTCAGAACGCGGCTTCGGGCACATCCATCAGCTGGTTGTCCATGTTCTCCACGACCACCCGGCGCGCGCTCAGCTCTGGAAGCACCGTCGAGGCGAAGAAGTGGGCGACGGCTGCCTTGCCTTCGTAAAACGCGCGGTCACCGGCCGACAGGCCGTTGTCGTCGAGTTTCGTCAGGGCCGACGCTGCCTGGCGAAGCAGCAGATAACCCACCATGAGGTCCCCGGCTGACATGAGCAGGCGGGTGGTGTTCTGTCCGACCTTATAGACGTTGCGCACGTCCTCCTGACCGCTCATCAGTTGGGTGAACATGGCCCCGACCATGGCGCCGAAGTCGTCGAGGGACTTCTGAAGGGCGGCCCGGTCCTCCTTGAGGCGACCCTCGTCGGCGATCTCCTCCAGGAATGCCGTGATCTCACCGGAGAGCGCGCCGAGCGCGGCGCCCTTGTTGCGGGCGATCTTGCGGAAGAAGAAGTCCTGACCCTGGATAGCGGTCGTGCCCTCGTACAGGGTGTCGATCTTCGCGTCGCGGATGTACTGCTCGAGTGGATAGTCCTGCAGATAACCCGAGCCGCCGAAGGTCTGCAGCGCCTGCGCGAGCTGGTCGTAGGAGCGCTCGGATCCGACCCCCTTCACGATCGGCAGCAGTAGGTCGTTGATCGCCTCGTCGAGGGTGATGTCGGATCCCGAGTGCTCCCCGATGATAATGCGGTCCTGGACTGCCGCGGTATAGAGGACCAGCGACCGCAGGCCCTCGGCGTAAGCCTTGTTGAGCATCAGGCTGCGCCGAACGTCCGGGTGGTTGATGATGGTCACGCGCGGCGCGGTCTTGTCCGACGCCTGGGTGAGATCAGCTGACTGCACGCGCGACTTCGCGAAGTCCAGTGCGTTCAGGTAGCCCGTCGAGAGAGTGGCGATTGCCTTCGTCCCCACCATCATCCGCGCATGCTCGATCACCTGGAACATTTGCGCGATACCGTCGTGGACCTCGCCGACGAGCCAGCCGATGGCCGGATCGGCCGGGTTCTCCCCGAAGCGCAGCTCGCAGGTCGTCGAGGCTTTGAGGCCCATCTTGTGCTCGACATTGGTGACGTACACGCCGTTGCGTTCGCCCAGGTCACCGGTCTCGACGTCGAAGTGGAACTTCGGCACCACGAACAATGACAGTCCCTTGGTCCCCGCACCGGCTCCCTCTGGACGCGCCAGCACCAGATGCACGATGTTCTCGGTGAGATCGTGTTCTGCGGACGTGATGAACCGCTTGACGCCCTCGATGTGCCACGAACCATCCGGCTGCTCGACGGCCTTCGTCCGGCCCGCTCCGACGTCGGACCCCGCGTCGGGCTCGGTCAGCACCATCGTCGCGCCCCACGCACGATCGACCATGTGCTGGGCAATCTTCTTCTGAGTGTCGTTCCCGTTTGCGTACAGGATGCCCGCGAAGGGTGCACCCGCCATGTACATGTGTAGCGCCGGGTTGGCGCCCAGCACCTGCTCGGCGATCGCCCAGACCACGGTACGGGGGACCAGTTGGCCGCCGAGCTCGGGAACGGTCTCCAGGCGCCACCACTCGCTGTCGAGCAACGTCTTGAAAGACTTCTTGAACGACTCGGGCAGCGTCACCGAGTTGGTCTGGGGGTCGAACACCGGGGGATTGCGGTCAGCATCGACGAAGGACTCCGCCAGGGGACCCTCAGCGAGTTTGGCGACCTCGCGGATCATGCCACGGGCAGTCTGTTCATCGATCTCGGCAAACGGCCCGTTCCCCAGCACCTTGTCCGTGCCGAAGACCTCGAACAGATTGAACTCGATATCGCGGGCGTTGCTCTTGTAGTGGCCCATGTCCGGTGTCTCCTGATCTCGTCCCGTGCGACTCGCACCGCGGGGTGATTGTTACTCGTCAGTAACTTAAGGATATTACCCACTGGTAACAATGGCAAGGCGGCCACGCAAATTGCTGGACGGCGTCACACCGGCACGAAACCGCGCCAAACCCACGACCGGCGCTCAAAGGTTGGCGCGGGCCGGTCAGATCACGCGCAGTCGAACGGTTGAGGGGAGCCCGCGCAGCTCGTCAAGCATGTCGCCGGTGAAAGCAGCGTTCACGTCCGTCACCACGTAGCCGAGCTCGCCTCGCGTCCCCAACAGCTGCGCCTCGACGTTGACCTTGTGGTCGGCCAGGACTCCGTTCACAGTCGCCATGACGCCGGGGACATTGTGGTGAATGAGGATGAACCGAGTGGAGCCCGGAGTCTGCGGCAGCGCCAGCCCGGGCAGATTGACACTCATCGCCGTCGACCCGTCGCGGACGAAGTCGCGGAATTTCCCGGCAACGAAGCGTCCGATGTCTCGCTGAGCTTCTTCGGTGGAGCCACCGATATGCGGGGTAAGGATTACGTTGGGCAGCCCGCGCAGCTCTGAGACGAACTCGTCACCACGCCCCTTCGGCTCGACCGGGAACACGTCGACCGCGGCTCCGGCGACGTGCCCGCTTTCGATATGGCTGCGCAGCGCCGCGTAGTCGACGACGAAGCCGCGTGACAGGTTGAGGAACAGCGAACCCGGCCGCATAGCTCGAAAGTCCTCGTCGCCGAACAGGCTGTTGTTGGACGCGCGTCCATCGACATGCAGCGTCACGATGTCGGATTCGGCGAGCAACTGGGTCATGGTCAAGCACGCTTGTGCGTTACCGAGGGCAAGGCGGTCGGCGGTGTCGTAATAGATCACTTTCATGCCGAGGTTCTCCGCGAGCACCGAAAGCTGCGTGCCTATGTTGCCGTAGCCCACGATCCCGAGGGTGCGCCCACGCACCTCATGTGCGCCGTCCGCGGACTTGTCCCAGACGCCGGCGTGCATCAGGGAGTTCTTCTCGGTGAGGCCGCGGGTCATCGCGATGATCTCCGAGATCGCGAGCTCCACCACCGAGCGCGTGTTCGAGAACGGCGCGTTGAACACGGTGATGCCGCGTTCAGAGGCGCTGTCGAGGTCTATCTGGTTAGTGCCTATGCAGAACGCGCCGATGCCCTCCAACTGCGGCGCCGCCTCCAGAACCCGATCGGTGATGTGCGTCTTGGACCGGATGCCCAGCAGTGATACCCCCGGCAGCGCCTCGATGAGCTCGTCCTCGTCGAGGCCTCGGGACACCGATTCGACCTCGAATCCCGCCGCGCGGAGAATCTCCTCCGCATCCGGATGGATCTGTTCCAGCAGCATTACGCGCACGGGTGACTCGGTCACAGGGCAGCCTCAAGATGAGCGGGATCGGTTTGGCACCAGTCTAAGGCGCGCCCTATCGCTGGGCGGCGACCACAGGGCGACTGACGCCCATGCCGCCAGGCGTGTCGGCGCCGTAGCGCTCGATCTCCTTGTCGAGGTCAAGCGAGGCGATCGACTTCCGCCCGGCGAGGGCAACATCGTCCAGGCGCGCGGCCGGCACGATCCAGGCGACCTCGAACTCCAGGCCATCCGGGTCGTGGCCGTACAGCGACTTGGTCGTGCTGTGATCGGAGGCGCCGACCAGTGCGCCGGCCTCGGCCAGTTGCGCGGCGAGCGTCTCGAGGTCCCGCAGCGTGTCGACCTCCCACGCCAGGTGGTACAGCCCGACGTTCGTGCGTCCCGCGCCGCTGGGGCCTGCAGCCTCGCCGATCTCGAAGAGGCCGAGGTCGTGGTCATTCGTCGACTCGGGCGCGCGCAGGAAGGCGGCACCACGCAGCCCACCCATATCGGCGATAGGCACGAAACCGAGCACGTCCCGGTAGAACGCCACACTTCGCTCGACGTTGCGGACGTAGAGGACTGCGTGATTGAGCCGATGGATCGCCATGACGATTCCTTTCACAAGTCAGGCAAGCCTAACACATATTAGTTGAATCTTCAACTGTTGCGCGCGCGAACATTCCCCTATCCTCAACTCCGTGACCGAGACTCGGTGGTTGACCGCGGATGAGCAGCGCGCTTGGCGCGCTTACCTCGAGGCCAACAACCTGCTGTTCGACGCGCTGGATCGACAGCTCCAGCAGGACGCCGGCATGCCGCACGGGTACTACGAGATCCTCGTCAGGTTGTCCGAGAGTCCCAGCCGGTCGATGCGGATGAGCGAACTGGCCGAGCAGACCCGGTCCTCGCGCTCGCGCTTGTCGCATGCCGTCGCACGACTCGAGGAGAAGGGGTGGGTCGAACGCGTGGAGTGCCCGACCGACCGGCGCGGCCAGGTGGCTCACCTCACCGACGGTGGACTGGCAACCCTGGCGGCCGCCGCCCCCGGACACGTGGAGGCGGTGCACAGCAACATGATTGCCCGCTTGAGCCCTGCGCAGATCTCCCAACTCGAGTCGATTGCCCAGGCAATCTTGGACGGCTTCGCGACGACGCCGCCGGCGCCCAGTTGAGCGCTTTGGGGGTCGAATTGATGAGGCCAAACGCCGATTAAATAGGTCGGTCGCCCGATGTGGCTCCGATCGCACGGGACGACGCTGACCACACGGACGCGCTGGGTGGCGCACAGCGAGAGCTGGTGGTCCGGGGTTGGGGTCGGACATGGACGAGTCTCGGCAGGGGTCGTGTGGTCCGCGGGACGAGGTCCTGCTAGCGGACGCACGCGCAGGGGATCCTCGTGGCCTCGCGGAGCTCTTCCGCGATCATTGGCTCAAGGGACTCGCCATCGCGCGAGGCCGCTGTCGTCAACCAGCCGACGCCGCCGATGTGTGCGCCCAGGCGTTCGAGCGGATCATCGTCGCGATCCGCAACGGCGGCGGTCCCACGACGACATTCGACGGCTACCTGCGGGTGACGATCGACCGGATCGCCACCCTGCAAGGGGTGCAGCGGGCCCGGGTCCGGCTGGTTCCCGATGTGCCCGACGCCATCTATGCCGCGAGCCCCCACGAGCTGGCCGACGAGGTCCTCGCATCGGCGATGAGCCGACTCAGCGGCAACCAGCGCCAACTGCTGTGGCTGGTGGAGGTCATGGGCTACACGGCATCAGAGGTCGCCGCCCACACCGGACAGTCGGCCAACTCAGCCGCTGCGCGGATCTATCGCGCCCGGCGCCAACTTCGTCGCCAGTACCTGCGCGCCGAGCCCCTGGCGGCCCAGCCGGCGATCGCAGGCTAGTCAGATCACCCCAGGAGCTTCCGGTATGGGCAGAAGGAAGGAGACAGTGATGACGGCGATGCGGGCAGTACGGGCCGACGAGCTGCTCCCCGGGACGGGTTGCGCGGCGCCATCGATGAGCTGGACCTAGCCGTCTGTCCTGCGACTGTGCCGGGGCCGGCCCTCCATCACCGGCCAGGCGAGGACTCGGCCGGCGCCGGAGGATCCCTGCGGCTGGAGTTCGAACGACGGATCAGGTAGCCGGCGTATCCGGTGATGACGAACATCAGCGCAAGCAGGTAGTTGGCCAGCACCATGTGCTTGATGAGGTCGGACGCACCCTCGGTGAGCATGACGACCCAGAACTGTGCGATAGCGCTGAGTCCGAGGAACATGCCGACCACACCGACCGCAGCGATTTCACGCTCGCGCCGGGTGGCGGCCAGGTAGAGGCACACTCCAAAGCACATCAGACCGACGAGCACGATCAAATCGGGGGCGGCCCCGAAAACCGCCTTCCAGACGGTCTGCAACACGCAGACACGGCACTCCTCCGTATTGGGCGGTCGTTGCGCCGACTGCGGGTAGGAGTAGACGTAGTCGGCGCGCAATACCGCCATCCCCTTCAGTCCTCGCCCCGCCATCCCCACCAGGCGCGCCGGGTCGCGCAGGTACACCTCGGAGGTGCGCAGCGGCGAGGTCTTGTCGACGAAGCCGACGAACTGCGGCGTCGATGCCGCGCTGCCAGGCGCGTTGATCGAGACACCCGAGGAGGAGACCATGCTCGCCGGCAGGCCGAGCGCTCGGAGGTCGGCGGCCGGGTTGCTGCTGTGCGGAAGCATCTCGATGAACACCGCGGCATAGCGATTTTGCACTTCGAACCGCTTCGGCTGGTGCGCCAAGTACTGCTGCGTGATGATCACCAGCACGGCGCCGGCGATGAGAGCGGGCCAGCGGGTGACCAGGAACGCCTCGACGCGCCGGCGGGCGGTGACGCGCGCGTAGAGCCCGCCCTTGTCGAGGTGGGCCTGGATCGACTCGCCGAACGTGGGTCTGGCAAGCAGCAGCGGGATGACCGTGGCGAGTAGTGAGGCGCTCTGAGTCTTCGCGGTGATGGTCAACGCTGCCCCTGCGCAGACGAGAAGGACCGCCCACCAACGGACCGTCCGGGTGCGCCAGTAGACGAGGACGCTCAGGAGCAGCGCCAGGATCCCGATGAGTGCGGCGGGTTCGCTGTAGGCGGAGACGAAGTACCCCGCGAACGCTCCGTCGGCGATGACCAGCCAGAGCGCGCCGGCTCCCAGGAACCTGGCGAGCCCGGTACCCGGCAAGAGCAGTGCGGCGACCGCGGTGATCACCGCCACGAGGACACAGAAGACGGCGCCGAGCGCGCGCAGGTCCAACGCGCCCGGCAGCCCGAGGATCGGGGTGAGCCACTTGGCGATGTGCAGGAACCACAGCTGGGAGGAGTTATACGGCTCGCCCGATCCGGTAGCCCCACAGGTCTCGCCGTACCACTGGTGGTGGTACCAGGTCAGGTACAGATAGTCCGTCGTGGACGTGTTGTAGCGATTGCCTTCGCGCAGACCGAGACTGCACAGCAGCCGCGTGCCATCACCCTGATCGCTCACGCCGATCGCGCCGCCGGTGAACAGCCGGGCAGCAAGACCCCCGCCCGACAACCCTCCGACGACCGCGGCGAAGATTGCCGAGCCGCGTCCGCGAGGAGTTCCGTGCAGTGCTAGGTCGACGGCTGCGCGAGGACGCCGCCGCCCGCCCCGAACGGACCGGTGGTCGCCAGCGGCACGACGGCGGACCTCGATCATCGTGGTACCAGACCGCCGCGCTCAGTTCCGGTGACCGGCGCGCCGGTGCTGCTGAGCCAGCACTCCGTCGAACCACCGGGGCCGAGCACGAAATCAGAGCGGAAGCCGGGTGTGTTCGGCTGCTCGGTGTAGTCCCTCGTCTGCGTGTCGCAGGCGTGCTGTGCCGCGGCCTGCGTCGCCGAAGGGGACAGCCCGGTTGCGATCGTGACCGCACCGGTCTTCTCGCCCGCATGCGGCACATTGCACGTCACGTTGACGAAGGGGGACCCCGTTCGACACAGCCGCACGCGGCCCGAATCGGTGTAAGCCATTACGTCGTTCAAGGGAAAGCTCACCAACGGGACGTCGTCCGGGCGCGGAGCGTCCACCACCAGATCGCAAGCCACCGCGCGGACGTGCGCCGACCACTCGGGGCGAGTGGGAAACTTCGTCCACACGGTCACGCCCCATTGGCTGTCCATCGGCCCAGCACCAAGGTACGGGCGGATCGGGGCCAGCGGGCACACGTTGGCCGCCGATGCCTGCAGCAGCTCGGGTTCGGGCCGCTCGACCAGCCCGGAGATGGCCGCCGGCACCGTCGTCACCGCGTACGTCTCGTACACGTGCGGGCCGGTGCACGCGACGGCGGGAGACACGTCGCTGGGCGTGATCATCTCCTCGGCCGTGGTGATCGTCTTGCAGACGCCCGCGACATCTGAGGTCGTTGGCAGCCCTGTGGGCGTCGATGCGGCGCAGGACACGAGCACCAGACTGCCAACAGCGATCACCAGTGCGTAGCGCACCTGGGCAGCGATGCCGCTAGGCACGGACCTCAAACCTCCAGCAGGTTGCCGGCAGGCGAGTGCTTGCCGCACGGCGGTTCGGACACGACGCCGAAACAACGAGTTCCGACACGGCAATGATCACACGCGGTGACGAAAACCGATCGCTGGAATCCTCTCAGGCTCGACGCGCGCGTCGATGGCGGACGGCGCCCGCCAACGAGCGCCCGTTCGTCAGCCGATCAACCGCAGACTCGGGCAGCGTCGGCCTTCGGGTCGCAGAACGTGCCGAGCGGCGAGCTGATGACGTCTCCGCGGAGCGTGAAGGTCAGCGACTTGCCGACGACGGCGTGCGCCGGGTCGTTCGATGACAGCACGACGGCGGTGGCCACCGACATCTGACTGGCTGTCGCGACCTTGGTGATGTGCAGCGTGACGTGGCCGCCGTCGGTGAGGGGATTCTCGTTGTCGCATGGCGTTGGCGGCGGGTTCGACGAATTGCAGAACACGTAGACACGATAGGTAGTACTGGCGGAACCGTCGCTGCTGATGACGAGCCCGCGACCATGTCCTGACCAGCTGCCGGTGAAAATGCCGGAACTCGTGGGGTTCGTGGATACGCTTGGGGCGGTGGACACAGCCGCGCTAGGCGCCGGGGTCGTCGTCGCAACCGACCTCGTGGCCGGCACGGGCAATGCTGGCGCGGACGAGGCAGTCGATCCGGGTCCTGAAGATGCGGCGTGATCGCTCGTGCCGCTCGTGCTCGTGCCGCTAGTGCCGCTGGAACAGCCCGCCAACAGCATGGCGGTCAACGCAACGCTCACGAGCGCGGTACGCGATTGGGTACTCATCAGACTCCCTCTATTGAGTGATGCATGAGG
>JALYIS010000022.1 GCA_030775705.1 Actinomycetota bacterium | reverse complement strand
GTACGACACCATCGACTACGACCCCAACTCCAACTTCAACACCGGCACGTACACCTACACGGCGCCGGTGTCCGGACGGTACGCGATCAACGCGGGCATGCAGATCGCGCTCCTCACCGGCACCTTGGACCTCCGAGTCAAGGTCAACGGCACAGCGATTACCGCCGTCGGCAGCAACTACACCTCAGCGACGAAAAGCCAGTGCATCCTGCCGACGGTTCTCCGGCTCAACTCCGGGGACACGGTCACGATGGAGACGCTGCAGAACTCTGGTGGCAGCGTCAACGTCAACGGCGGCCAGACCACTGGAACGTACCTCGCCATCTCCTGCACCGGTCCCCAGTGACGCGCTAAGGGGCAACCCTTCAACCCCGCCACCCTCGGGAATTGTGAGCCGTAAGCCCAAGGACGTCGAAAAGGTCGTCGGGGTCGAGATCGCCGAGGTCGCAGCCCATTCCGCGGCCCAAACGCACCATTACGTCGTCCACTTCCCGCCGCACCCGGCCCGAACGGCCGACCCCCATTACGTGGACTTCAACCACTACCACAACCTCCACCGCGCCACCGCCCGCTGCTACGTGGGCGAGCGGATCGGCTTCACCGAGTGCAAGGACGCACAGGCCAAGCCCTGCGAGGTCGACGCCAAGGGCCAGCAGTCGGGCCTGGAGCTCCACCACGCGCACGTCGAGTTCAGCCTCCAGCAGGGGATCAGCCTCGAGGCGCTCGAGCACGACTTTCCCGGCATCAGCGACGCCACCGACGTCGGCGCATGGGTGGAGAGCGATGTGAACTTCCGCTGGCTCTGCGCCTTCCACCATCGCGGGCCGGCTGGCGCACACACCGCTGCCCACGCTGACTGGGAGGCACAGAACTACGTGCTGGGGTTGATCTCCAAATGAACCTGCTCTACGTCCTGCTCGTCGTCATCCTGATCGTGGTTCTGCTGCGGGTGCTCGGGGTTCTCTAGTGAGCGATCTCCACGTGAGGCTTCGCTGGGGGACGTCCTCATGGAACTGCCTGATCCTTGCGGCTGTCCATGTTCTCTGGGGGGTGTCGCTGATCGTCCAGCCCCATCGCTGGACGGCCACCCCGGCCTACTACAACCTGTTCCACGTCATCCCCGAGTTCTGGTGGGGTGTCATCTACCTCGTCGCGTCCGTTTTGTTGGCGGTGGGTGTGTACGTCATGCGCCATCGTCGCCGGCTCTGGGTGATCCAGACAGCGATCACTGTGAACTTCGTTCTGACCTCGGCGTGGGGGCTGGCCTTCGTGGTGCGCTACCTGACCAACCCGAGCACGACGCCCTTCACCTTCGGAAGTAGTGTCATCCAGATCTACCTCCTAGTGCGGGCCTCCATCTGGCTCACCCGAGAGAGTGCGCCTCTTTCACTCAGGTGAGCCCGACCGAGCTGACCGGGCTGGTCATGGCAATCGCTGCCATCTTCGGAGTGGCCTTCCAGTTTTTCGCCAACCGGAAGGCGGCCGCGAAGATCACGGCGGGCACTGAGGCCACCTCGTGGGGGGAGTTGGTCGCCTCACTCCAGGCTGAGATCGACCGCCAGCACAGGGAGTGCAGCGAGGAAGTGGCGGCGCTCAAGGCCGAGCATCAGGGGCAGATCACCCGGCTCCGCAACCGCATCAAGGAACTGGAGCGGATGTACCTCAACGCCACTCTGGCAGCGGAAACACGCCGCCTGAACGAAGACCTCGGGGGCTAGGCGATGCTGGCCTCGCTCGTGTGGGCAGGCATCATCCTCGGGCTGATCGGGCTGGCGGCCTTCTGGGCGTGGTGGTACGCACTTCGCCCGTATGAGGGCAACCGCGACAAGTAGCCACCCTGCCAGACGTGGCGAACCGTCCTCCGCTGCTCAACCAGTTGAGCCTGCCCGACAACCAGCGCAGCAACGACTGTGGCGAGACGGCGGTCGCGGCTTTGCTCCAGGCTGGCGGGTTCCCCGACACGCCGATGGAGGAGATCAGCGACCTCAACCACAACGGCAGCACGCAGACCGGGGAACTCTCGCAGCTGCTCCGCGACAACGGGGCCGTGGTCACGCCGATCAGCGGCCAGTGGCCCGTCCTGCTCTCAGCCGGCGACGCCTACGCGCTCGTGTTGATCCGCGACAACAGCAACGCCGATCCAGACCCCAACGGTGCCTTCCGCCACTACGTGGTGGCCTATGCCATCGACCCGTCGGGCGGGGTGCGCTGCATGAACCCGTGGGGCGGGCGGGACATGGTCTACGACCGCGGCGTCATCGAGGCGGCGACCGTCTGGGTCGCGCTGGTGCGGTTCTCGGCACAGCAGGCAGGCAACAAACAGCCGACGGGCGGCACACCACAACAGGAGCTTCAGATGACACCAGAACAGGCAGCGATGCTTCAGGAGATCCACAACACGCTGTTCGGCGGCGAGGACGACAGCCTGCTCCGTCAGGCGGTCGCGTCCCTCCAGTCGATGGCCGCCAACGTGCAGGAGATCCACAACACCCTGTTCGCGGGTCAGGACGGCTCCCTGCTCGCCCGGATCGACGCGAACGTCCAATCCCTCATCCACAAGTAGGAGAACCCATGACCGCGATCACTGATTTCATCAAGCGCGAGCCGGCCCTGGTGGCGATGCTCGTCGGCATCGTCTCGACGCTGGCCGCATCCATCCCCACCGGACAGGGCGTCCTCGGTGGTGTGGTCTCGGGGATCATCGCCATCCTGCTGACCGCCGTCCGTCAGCTGGTGTCCCCCGTCGCCGCGTCGTCGACCCCGGTCGCCCCAAAGGTCTAGCACGGAGTTTCCCCTGTGGGCGCTTGCTGTTCGTCCTCGCCCGGATGCTCGCATGATGCATGACGGGGCGAGTGTCTACCGGCGCGTGTACGAGCTGCGGTGGGT
>JALYIS010000021.1 GCA_030775705.1 Actinomycetota bacterium | reverse complement strand
GCCAAACCGCCACGCTGCAGGCCTGGAACCGTGCTCCAGGCGGCGGGTGGTTGCCCTTCGGGCCAGCCATAATGGCCCACGTCGGCTCGGATGGCCTGAGCACCTCACCGAGCGAGCGTCGTTCGGCGACGCCCATCGGCAGCTTCACCTTGACCCAGGGATTCGGGGCGCTCCCGAATCCGGGCACTCGGGTCCCGTACTTCCAGACCAACTGGTCGGATTGGTGGATCAGCAATGCGGGGGCGCTGTACAACACCCATCAGCGCTGCGCCGACCCCAGCAGCTGCCCTTACGCGCTCGGCGGCAATGAGCAGCTGCGCGCCGAGACTCCGTTCTACAACTACGCACTCGTCATCGACTACAACACCGCCAACTCGCCCACCGGGGTCCGAGCGGGTGCCGGGAGTGCGTTCTTCCTCCATGTCACCGACGGGACGGCGACCGCCGGATGCATCGCCATTCCGCAATCCAATCTGGTGACGATCATGCGCTGGCTGACACCCACGGCCCACCCCAGGATCCTCATCGGTGTCTCGTGACACCCTGGACGGATGTCGGGGACGCGTCGGTGGCTAGAGACAGCCACAGTCCGCGTAGCGGGTGTGGTGGGTGTCGTGGCGCCGCTGATGCTCGTCGCCGCCTGCACGGTCGCGCACACGAACGCCGCTGAATCCCCGTCCGGGACGCCATCGACTCGCGCCTCGACGGGGGCGTCGCAGCCGCCGTACTCGCCACCGGACCCGGGAATCGCGCGTACCAGTACGCGGCCGACTCCCGGGCAGCTGACGACACCCGATCCCGCGGCTCACCCGAAGATAGTGGCGCAGGCACTACCCGATCGTCTCGGCTACTCGACCGGGAATGCCACACAGGTGATCACGGTCCAAGCAACGTCCACGGCCAGCACGACCGCCACCCTGCAGGCGTGGAGCCGGACGCGCGCCGGCTGGACGGCGTTCACCCCCGCGGTCCTCGCCGATCTGGGGACTGACGGGATGTCCACCCATCCGAGCGAGTCCATCTCGGCGACCCCGATGGGAAGCTTCACGCTGACGGAGGCGTTCGGCCGCGACCCCAACCCGGGGACCTCGCTGCCCTACCGGCCCACCACGCCCGCGGACTGGTGGATCAGCGAGCCCGGCCCGCTGTACAACACCTTCCAGACGTGTGCAGGGACGATGTGCCCATTTGCGCTCGGGGAGCCGAACGAACACCTGTATGAGACATTGCCGTATTACGCATACGCGCTCGTCATCGACTACAACCGCTCGCCCGTGGTTCAGGGAGCCGGCAGTGCCTTCTTCGTTCACGTCACCGTCGGCGAACCCACACAGGGCTGCGTCTCGATCCCCGAGTCGTACCTCGTGACGTTGCTGCGCTGGCTGTCACCGGCGGCGCACCCCCGCATCTTGATCGGCACCGGCGCGTGATCACGAGCCGGTGCGCAGGCGGAGCGCGTGACAGGTCGCCCCGACCAGGGCCGCCGCTTCGAGGTCCGCGGCGACGCGGACGGGAGGCGCTCCCTGCCACTGCAGACCGTCTCGGAACCACGGCTCGAACAGATCCCACGATCTGGCCATCGAACCGCCGATGACCACGACGTCAGCTCCAAAGTCGCGCGCCGCGGGAGCCAGTGCTTGGCCGAGTCCCTCGAACGTGTGCCGCAGCGTCTGCACGGCCGCCGAGTCGCCGCCTCTGGCCCGGTCGGCGATGTCGGCGACGTCGGCCTTGGTGTCCCCGGTACGGCCTGCGTAGTTGCGCCTGATTCCCCGGCTGGACACGGTCTCTTCGAGCCCGGCGCCGTAGGCCTTCAGGTTGCGGGCTCGTCCGAGGTCCGGTACGCCCGGTGCGCGAACAGTGATTTCGCCGTCGATCAGCCATCCCGAGCCGATTCCAGTGCCCAGCGTGATGCCGACGCAGCGGCGGTAACCAACGGCCGAACCGCTTGTCCACTCGCCGAGAACGAACGCGTCGGCGTCGTTGAGGAAGGCGATGTGCGCCGGTCTTGCCTTGAGGCGGCGAGTGAGCGCCTGGCGAATATCCATTCCGTAGATGGCATCGAACTTGCCGACGTCGCGGAAGGTGGCGATGCCATTCGTGTAGTCGAACGGGTCCGGCATCGCCACGCCCCAGGTCAGGCCAGCGAGGGCGTTCAGTTGATCACCGGCGGCGACGAACGCACCGACGATCTCTTCAGCGTCCCCGTTGCTGTTGAGGGGCCGCCGGTGCGACTCCACAAGGTGCCAGGTGTGTGCGTCGACGAGCGCGCCCGTGACATGAGTGCCACCGATCTCCAGAACCGGAAGTCGATCGGCTGACGCCGACTCGCCCGTCACAGTGACACGAACTGCATGATCAGGCCCGGCGTGGCTCGCTCGGCGAACGCAACGGCGTCGCCATTGGCAAGGTCGACCGTCTGATACCCCTGCCTGCCCGCGGCGGTGGTCGCCGTCAGGGTGGTCAGCCCGGCACGGCGCTGGAACAGGCTGGAGGAGAAGTTCCACCCGATCACGTCCGCAGCCCGGATCGCGGTGCGGCGGCGGACGAGCGAGCCGAGCTGCATCACCACGTACCCATCGACGAGCGCGTGACCAAGGCCCCGATACCGGTCGATCGCCAGCGGGAACGCGAGCCCAACCAGGGCGACGCATACGAGCCACGAGTACGTCGCGAAGCCGGTGAACGCCACGAGCACGCCGTCGACGACGGCAAGTGTGACTGCGCCCGCCAGGGTACGGACGAATCGTCGACGCAGCGCGGCTTTGGGATGCCGGGGGAGCGGGTGTGTGCCCACCTCCGCAGACCCCAGAACTTCGCTCACCACGCCGGCGACGACGGCCCGTGGAGCCGGCGGCAGCAGGACCTCTCCGCCCCGCTCGACCCCTCGCCCCACACGGAGCCCCGTCGCGACCGCGGCGCAACGCGAGCCGCGCACCAAGCGCAACAACAACGGCTCGGAAACCTCGACCCCGACCAGTCGACGCCGTTCGATACTGGTCGCCCGCGAGGTGATCAGGCCGCGTGAGACCTGCAACGATCCGCCGTCGTGCCGGGTGAGACGGAACCTCCAGAACGCGAGTACATAGCCGATCGTCGATGCCAGGCTCACGACGATCGCGACGAGCACTGATATCGCCGCGACGTCCAGGAGCAAAGAGGTCCGCCGAAGGTCTGCGCCGAGCGCGCGCAGCGGCCCCACGTGGCTGAGGTTGACATGTGCCTCGTTGTCCAGGCGCCAGCCGAATCCGATCACCGCGGCGCTCGTGATCGCGCCGGACAACGTGAACGGGGCGTAGCGGATCCACGACAGATCCAGGCGGGCGAGCTCCTGCTCGCTCGCCGACGGACCTGCGGTCCTCGAGCCCCGGGACTTCGGTGTCGCCACTGTCGCGATTCCCGAGGTCCCTGGGGCCGCCGGTGTCGGCGGCACCGCGCGGTGAAGCAGTTCACCGCGCAGGTCCGCGGCGGCTGCGGCGCCCAGACCGTCCAGTACGAGGCCGCCGCGACCCTTGCGATCCGAGGTACCGGTGCCGATGACAACCCTGCTGAGTCCGAAGGCCCGGTGCAGCAGGTGTGCGGTGACATCGACGGTGCGGACCCGATCCAGAGGAGCGGCAATGGTGGTGCGCCTGAGTAGACCCCTGCGCAGCTGTATTTGGCCGTCGGTGACGCGGTAGCTGGTCGTGAACCATCGCGTGAGTGAGTAGCCGATGACCGCCACGGCGCCGATGAGGCTCCACATCGAGCCACCGCCGCTGCTCGATCCGGCGAAGAACAGCCCGGCAAGCGCCGGAATGGCTCGACCCACCTCGGTGACGGGATGGATCAGGAGCATGCGTGGGCTCAGCCGCCGCCACGGCAGATCGGCGTTGACCAGATCGCCCGCCAGCAGCGAGGTCATGTGCCGTCGCCCGCGTTCTGAGTGCGGGCCGTCAGGTCCTCGACCAAGGATTGGGCGACATTGAGGTCAAGGCCGTGGATCCGTAGCGGTCCCGCGGCCGACGCCGTGGTGATCGTGACGTTGGCCAGCCCGAACAGCTGCTCGAACGGGCCTCGGTGCGTGTCCACGGTTTGGATCCGCGCGATCGGCGCGATACGCCTGTCCTGGCTCACCCAGCCGGATTGGGTGTACACAGCACTCTCGGTCGACTCCCACCGATGAACTCGAAAGCGCCACTGCGGCATGACGGCGAGGTGGACCACGGCGATCGTCGCGGTGACGATCGCGACGACCAGGTGCCCCATGGCGGATTCGGGTGCAGAGACCCACACGATCGTTTGAACCCCGAAGATCACGGCCCAGCCGAGACCGGCGCGCGTCGCCCAGTACCAGCGTGCCCGGGGGCTGACCAGCTTGGTCGGGGCTCTCATACGCAGTTCGGTCACCGCGCCATTGTGCCGCTGCGGCGCGGCGCCCCGGCAGCGGCAAGCGACCCCGATACCTGGTGACGATTGTCAGCGGTCTCACTTGTGTTGCGACAATCGCAGGTATGAGTGGTGACCGGAACGTATTGGGCGGGGACCTCGAGGAGTGTGGCACCGACCCGGTGACGGGCTTCTACCGCGATGGATGCTGCCTGACCGGGCCTCAGGACCTGGGCAGTCACACGATCTGTGTCGTTGCGACCGCCGAATTTCTCGCCCACCAGCGCGGCGTGGGCAACGATCTGAGTACCCCGATCCCGCAGTACCGATTCCCAGGGCTGCGTCCCGGAGACCGCTGGTGCGTGGTAGCCGCAAGGTGGATGCAGGCGCACGTGGACGGTGTCGCCCCGCCGGTAGTCCTGGCCGCCACGAACGAACGCGCCCTGGACATCGCACCGTTGCCGATCTTGCGCCTGTATGCCGTCGATGTTCCTCAGGACGTCAGCAACCTGACCACGGAGACGTGAGATCCGGGTAGACATCGAGGTCCGTGGCTTTGGCACTGACCCAGATCGAGTTCCCTTCGCTCAATCCGAGATCAGCTACCGCATCCGCCGTAAGGTCCACCAGCGCGGGGGGCTCACCCTCGATCTGGGTGCGGACCCTGTCGGTCAGTAGTTCCATCCCGGCCACCCTTCCCTGCCAGACGTTTCGCGGGCTGGAGTGCTCTGGGCGCACCGTATGCAGCGCGAGTGCGCTGGGCCTGATCGCAACGAGGACGCGGCTACCGGTGGCAGCGGCGCTGGCAAGCAGCGTGCCGCCGCCGTCGAGGGCAATCGCGCCACCGGGGTGCGCCACCCCGCGGTACAGGTTCAGCCCGACCAGGCGCGCCACGTATTCGGTCGCGGGCCTCCGCGCGACCTCGGCGGGGGTACCGCGCTGCACGATCCGGCCGCCCTCGATGACAACCAACTGGTCGGCCATCACCATCGCTTCCAGCGGGTCGTGCGTGACCAGCACAGTGGCGCCGCCGAACCCACGAAGATGTTGGCGGAGCTCGCCCCGTACCTCGATCTTGGTTCTCGCGTCGAGTGCGGCCAGTGGCTCGTCGAGCAAGAGCAACGCCGGCTCGGCAGCCAGCGCGCGGGCCAGGGCCACCCGCTGGGCCTCGCCACCGGAGAGCCCGCCTGGCTTGCGACCGGCCAGCTCGCCGATTCCGATGCGGGCAAGCCAGCTGTCCGCGACACGGCGCGCTTCGCCTCTGCTCGTTCCCCGGCACCTCGGGCCGAAGGCCACGTTGTCCCGAACGTTGAGATGACCGAACAGGCGATAGTTCTGAAACACGAAGCCCACCGGACGACGTTCGGGGGAGACCAGCACCCCGCGAGTGGCGTCGTCGAACACGGTGCCGTTGAGACGGATCTGGCCGTCGGTCATCGCGTGCAGGCCCGCCAGGGTTCGCAACAATGTCGTCTTGCCGGCGCCGTTCGGGCCCAACACACCCAGGATCTGCGCCCGTGCGACCGTGAGATCGACCCTCAGTTCGAACCCGCCGCGCGTGATGCTCCCCTCGATGGCCAGACCGTCGCCGAAATCTTGCTCCGCGGGTTTCGGGTCGCCCGGTCCGCCTGGAGCGTTCATAGCGCAGTCAATCCGCGCAGCCACCGATCGCGCAGCGCCGCAAGCACGACGACTGCAACGAACAGCAGAACGAGGCTGAGCGCCGTCGCGGCGGCCGGGTCGGACTCGAACGCGTTGTAGATCTTCAGCGGCATGGTCTCGGTCGTGCCCGGGGAGTTGCCCGCGAAGGTGATCGTTGCGCCGAACTCACCGAGCGCGCGCGCCCAGCACAGGATCGAGCCGGCAAGTAGCGACGGCGCGATCACGGGCAGCGTGATCCTGGCGAAGACGACGATGCGCGACGCGCCGAGCGTCACCGCCGCCTCCTCGATGTCGCGGTCGGCCGAGCGCAGGGCGCCCTCGACGGTGACAATCAGAAACGGCATTGCGACCAGCGTCTCGGCGACGACCACGCCTGCCGTGGTGAACGGCAACGTCAGGCCGAACCAGCGATCGAGATAACGGCCAACGATGCCGTTGCGACCGAGTGCGAGGAGCAGGGCAATCCCTCCCACCACGGGAGGGAGCACCAGTGGCAGCGTGACCAGCGCACGCACCACGGCTATTCCGGGAACCTCGACCCGAGCCAGAATCCAGGCCAGCGGCACCCCGATCACCAGCGAGACGACCGTGGCCAGGGTCGCGCACTCGATCGACAGCCGCAGCGCAGCGAGCACGTCCTTGTCGGACAGCAACTTGCCGAGGCTCCCCCAGGGCGCCCGTGCGAGCAACGCCACCAACGGAAGCACGAGGAAGCAGAATGCCACCAGGGCCGGCAGTGCGATCAGTATCGGCGCGCCGCGACGTGCTGGTTCCCGCGACCTGCGGCGGGAGCCAGCAC
>JALYIS010000020.1 GCA_030775705.1 Actinomycetota bacterium | reverse complement strand
GATTCGATGACTGCGCGAGCCGCCGCCGGGTCGAAACGCTCCAGCACGGGGACCGCGCTCGGCGGCCGCTGTCGCCAGGCGGCGTAGCGGACCGCGCGGCCCAGAGCGCGCACGGCCCGCTCGGGTGTCGGGTAGGACGGTACCGAGCCGGGCGCGGGCGAACAGTCGCCGGCCTGGGCCAGATCCACCGGGACCCCCTCGAAGCCGAGGAAGGTGGACAGCACCGGCTTGGCGCCGGCGGCCGCCGCGGCACGCAGCGCCGCCGCGACATCCTCACCGGAGGTCCGTTGCAACGGCGGCACGAACACCACGACCACCGCGTCGACCTCGTCGTCCTCGACGGCGGCCGTGACCGACGTCCGGAACACTTCGGAGGACGCGTCCACCCCGATGTCATCCATCCGGTTCAGCGACAGGCCCTGCGCGGCACAGGCGTTGGCGACGAGGACCCCGAGTGCGGTGGAATTGCCGACGAACGCAATGCGCCCGCCCGCGGGTAGCGGTTGGGAGGTGAGCAGCAGCGCGACGTCGAACAGGTCACCCAGCGTGTCGACCCGGATCACCCCGGAGGCTTCGAACAAGGCCCGCACGCTGGTCTCGGGTACCTCGACGGTCGTGCTGGCCAGGCCCGCCACCACCGTGCCGGTGCCGCTCTTGACGGCGACGATCGGCTTGTGCCGGGCCAGTCGGCGCGCGACACGCGCGAACTTCCTGGGATTGCCGAAGCTCTCCAGGTAGAGCAGCACGACGTCGGTGGCCCCGTCGGTCTCCCAGTACTGCAGCAAGTCGTTGCCGGACACGTCCGCACGGTTGCCGGCCGAGACGAACGTCGAGATTCCCAGACCACGCCGAGCCGCCTCGCCCAGGACGGCGACGCCGAGGGCGCCGGACTGGCAGAAGAAGCCGGCCCGGCCCCGCAGCGGGGGGAACGGTGCCAGCGACGCGTTCAGTGCCACCTGGGGGTCGGTGTTCACCACGCCGAGGCAGTTGGGGCCGACGACTCGCAGCCCGTGGGTGCGCGCGGAGTGCACCAGGCTGCGCTGGGCGGCCAGCCCGCGGCTGCGTTCCTCGTCCTCACGACGTTCACCGAACCCGCCGGAGATCACCACCAGACCCCGTACGCCGCGCGCGGCGCACTGCTCGACGACACCGGGGACCGAGGCCGCCGGAACGGCGATCACGGCCAGGTCGACCTCGTCGGGGACGTCGAGCACCGACGGGTAGGCGCGCACTCCACCGACGTGGCGTGCGTCGGCGTTCACCGGATACAGCGGGCCGTTGAATCCCATCCGCAGCAGGTTGCCGAAGACCGCATTGCCGATCTTGGTCTTGTCCTCGCTGGCGCCCACCACGGCGACCGAGCTCGGGAACAGCAGTCGCTGGATCGAGCGAGCCTCCGCATGCTGCTCGCGCTCGCGCATCACCGCCTCGGTCACCGCCGTCGCGTCCACCGCGAATTCGAGGGTCACTTCGCCCTCGTCGATGTGGCGCGCGGTCTCGTAACCGGCATCCTGGAAGACTCTGATCATCGGCGAGTTCTCCGCAAGCACCACGGCGTGGAAGCGCTTGATCCCGCTCTCGCGCGCCGCAGCGGCCAGGTGCTCGAGCAGCACGGACCCGATGCCGCGGCCCTGGTGCGCATCAGCGACGACGAATGCGACCTCCGCCTCGTCGGTGTCGGGGCTGCCCTCGTAGCGACCCACCGCGATGATCGCCCCGCCCAGCTCGGCGATGAACGCGACCCGATTGCGATGATCGACTTGGGTGAACCGCTGGAGGTCTCGGTCCGGGATCCTGGGGTAGGCGGAGAAGAAGCGCAGGTACCTGGTCCGCCGCGACAGCCCGGCGTGGAACGCGACCAGGGCGTCGGCATCGGTGGGCAGGATCGGGCGCAGGTGCACCGTGCCGCCGTCGGCGACGACGACGTCGGCCTCCCAGTGCGGCGGCGGTTGAGCCCGCAGCTCCCCGTCAGTCACGGGGATCATCCGGGTCGAGCCCGAGCAGCGGAAACGCTAACTGGCGGGTGGCGCCGATGGCGCGATCCAGCCAGCTGTCCCCGCCGGGCTCCCACGCTTGGACAGCGATGAGGCGGCCCTCCCCCATGGTGGCCGGGAGTTCGCCACGCACCCCCCGCGAGCGCACCTGCTCGATCCAGCCCGGCGGCACGGCCGTGTCCGCACGCACCGGTCGCCCGGTCGCCTCGGCCAGCAGATGGGTCCAGGTGCGCGGGACGCAGCGGATGATCCCGTAACCGCCGCCGCCTAGGGCGACCCACTTACCGTTCGCGGCCTCGTGGGCGAGGGCATGCAGCTCGGCGATCGCGGTGCGCTGCCCGTCCACGGACAACTCGAGGTTGGCGAGCGGGTCCTCGTGGTGGGTGTCGCAGCCGCACTGGGTGACCAGGACATCGGGCCCGAACGCGCGCACCGCACCGGGCACGAC
>JALYIS010000019.1 GCA_030775705.1 Actinomycetota bacterium | reverse complement strand
GTATCGAGGCCGGTGCGGACGGTACCGCTGCGGTTGCAGGGGTCGTCAGGGTTGTCAGCTGATCAGGCATGTGGGCCGTCCGATTCGCTAGTGCGGATGTAGGGACTCGATCTCTCGCCCCCCGGCGACCCCCGCCTGACACGGATCCTACAACACATTTACACCAACTACACAAGGTGCAAACTACACAATCTCTTCGTGGTCACCCGCGTCATATCCCACTGAATGAGATTGGCTTCCCAGTGTGTTGAACTGGTCCCAGGTGAACGGGTAGTCTCGGTGGCGTGAGCAACCTCGTACTTATCCACCGGCGCGTCGCGTAGGTCGCAGACCTTCTCGACGCGCTCACCCTTCGTGCATTCGCACGGGGGGTTTTTTGTTGCACTAGTTGAGCCCGCCCCACGAACTGCACCAACAGGAAGGCATCGCAATGACCGAGCCGACTATCACCGGAGCGCAGGCACTCGTCCGCTCGCTCGAGGAGGTCGGCGCCTCGGTCGTATTCGGGATTCCGGGCGGCGCGATCCTGCCCGCCTACGACCCTCTGTATGACTCCACGAGAGTTCGGCACATCCTCGTCCGCCACGAGCAGGGTGCAGGGCATGCCGCGGAGGGATACGCGCAGGCCACCGGCAGGGTCGGCGTCTGTATGGCTACGTCGGGACCCGGGGCCACGAACCTCGTCACCCCGATCGCCGACGCATATATGGACTCCGTGCCGATCGTGGCGATCACCGGGCAGGTCAGCCGTCCGATGATCGGCACCGATGCGTTCCAGGAAGCTGATATCTCCGGGATCACGCTGCCCATCACCAAGCACAACTTCCTCGTCCAGCGGGCATCCGATATTCCGCAGGCCATCGCGGAGGCCTTCCACCTGGCACTCACCGGTAGGCCGGGCCCGGTGCTCGTCGACCTGCCGAAGGACGTCCTGCAGGAGTCCACGGCCTTCGTGTGGCCGCCTCGGATAGACCTGCCCGGGTACCGCCCGGTCACCCGTCCCCACGGCAAGCAGATACGCGAAGCCGCGCGCCTGATGTGCGCCGCCCGCCGTCCGGTGCTATACATCGGTGGTGGCGTCCTCAAGGCGCACGCCAGCCAGCAGTTGCGCCAACTCGCCGAGCTCACCGGGATTCCGGTCGTCACCACCCTGATGGCGAGGGGAGCCTTCCCCGACAGCCATGCGCAACACCTGGGAATGCCCGGCATGCACGGGTCCGTGGCAGCAGTGACCGCTTTGCAGAAGGCCGACCTGCTCATTGCGCTCGGCACTCGTTTCGACGACCGCGTCACCGGCAAGCTCAACACCTTCGCACCGCACGCCGCGGTGATTCACGCCGACATCGATCCCGCTGAAATCGGCAAGAACCGGGTCGCCGACGTGCCCATCGTCGGCGATGTGCGCGAGGTGGTGAGCGAATTGGTTCCCGCGATCCAGGCTGAGTTCGCCAGGGGCAACCGGGCCGATCTCACCGGCTGGTGGCGGCAGATCGACAATTGGCGAGCGACCTACCCGCTCGGGTACACCGATCCCTCGGACGGAACCCTCGCGCCGCAGTACGTCATCGAGCGCCTGGGCAAGCTCGCCGGGCCGGAGACGATCTTCGCGGCGGGTGTGGGTCAGCACCAGATGTGGGCGGCCCAGTTCATCAGCTACGAGAACCCGTACACCTGGCTCAATTCCGGTGGCGCCGGGACGATGGGGTACTCGGTTCCCGCTGCCATGGGAGCCAAGGTCGGCTGCCCCGACCGGCAGGTGTGGGCCATCGACGGCGACGGCTGCTTCCAGATGACCAACCAGGAGCTGGCCACCTGCGCGATCGAGAACATCCCGATCAAGGTCGCGGTGATCAACAACGGCAATCTCGGCATGGTGCGGCAGTGGCAGACACTCTTCTACGACGAGCGTTACAGCAACACCGAACTGGGCACCCACGCTCGGGCGACCGGCGCCGGGGGAGCCACCAAGCGGATCCCCGATTTCGTCAAGCTCGCCGATGCACTGGGCTGCGTGGGGCTGCGTTGCGAGTCGCGATCCGACGTCGACGCCACGATCGAGAAGGCGATGGCTGTCACCGACGCGCCGGTGGTGGTCGACTTCACGGTCGGCAAGGACGCCATGGTGTGGCCGATGGTCGCGGCCGGCGCGAGCAACGACGAGATCCAGGCAGCTCGCGATATTCGCCCGACATACGAGTCCGACGAATGACATCGCTGCGTAGGGTCGGGCTGCTCGGCGGCATGAGCTGGCAATCCAGCCTGCACTACTACCGATTGCTCAACGAGATGGTCCAGCAGCGCGTCGGCGGCCACGCCAGCGCACCCCTGGTGCTGTGGTCGGCCGACTTCGCGGAGATCGAGGCCCTGCAACAGGCCGGCGACTGGACGGCCGCGGGTGAGATCCTCGCGACGGCGGCACAGGGTTTGCAGCGGTGCGGTGTGCAAGCGATCGCGCTCGCGACCAACACCATGCATGTGGTCGCCGATGAGATCAGCGACCGGATCGACGTGGGGTTCATCGATCTGGTCGACGTCGTGGGCAAGGCGGTCACGGACGCCGGGCTGCGTACGGTTGGGCTGCTGGGCACCGGATACCTGATGGCGAGTGACCTCTACCCAGCGCGGTTGGGTGCGCTCGGCGTCGACGTGCTGCTCCCGGAAGAACCCGATCGAGCCGACGTGCACCGAGTGATCTTCGACGAGCTTGTGCACGGGGTTCTTTCTGCGGCGGCACGCAACACCTATCTGGCGATCATCGACCGCCTCGTCTCGCGCGGTGCGGAGGCGGTCGTGCTCGCCTGTACCGAGATCGGGTTGCTCCTCACCGACGGCGATGCCGCGGTGCCGCTGCTCGACTCCACACTGCTGCATTGCGCGGCCCTATCCGACTTCATCGTCGGCGGCACTCACGACTCGGGAGCACTCGCATGAGCACCCACACACTTTCCGTCCTGGTCGAGAACAAGCCTGGTGTCCTCGCCCGCGTCTCCGGCCTGTTCAGTCGCCGGGGTTTCAACATCGAGTCGCTCGCGGTCGGCCCCACCGAGCACGAGGAGATCTCACGTATCACGATCCTCGTCAGCGTTGAGGGGACTGTGCTCGAGCAGGTCACCAAGCAGCTCAACAAGCTCGTCAATGTGCTGAAGATCGTGGAGATCGAGGAGAGGCAGGCGGTGCAGCGAGAACTGCTGCTGGTGAAGGTGCGTGCCGATGACGCCAATCGCAGTGACGTGCTGCAGATCGTCGAGCTCTTCCACGCCAAGGTCGCCGACGTCGGACCCGAGGCGGTCACCGTCGAGCTTGCCGGACGCCCTGACAAACTCGAGGCCATGCTGAAGATGCTGGAGCCGCACGGCATCCGTGAGATGGTGCAGTCCGGCATGGTGGCCCTCGGCCGCGGGCCCCGGTCAATGTCACAGGTGACGCTGCGCACGGTCGAACGCGGCGCCTGAGCTCAGTACACCCAAGAGAACACCAACCCAGAGAGCGAGACCCATCAGCATGGCCGTGGACATCTACTACGACGACGACGCCGACTTGACGATCGTGCAGGGGCGAAAGGTCGCCGTCCTGGGATACGGCAGTCAGGGCCACGCCCACGCGCTGTCGCTGCGCGACTCGGGCGTTGACGTGCGCGTCGGGCTGCCCGAGGGTTCCAAGAGCCGGGCGAAGGCCACCGACGAGGGTCTGCGCGTGGTCACCCCAGACGTGGCTGCCGCCGAAGCCGACCTGATCATGGTGCTGGCGCCGGATCCCGCCCAGCGCAAGCTCTACGCCGAGTCCATCGAGCCGAACCTGCGTGACGGTGACGCGATCTTCTTCGGTCACGGGTTCAACATCCGTTTCGGCTACATCAAGGCGCCCGCCGGAGTCGACGTCGCCATGGTCGCACCCAAAGGCCCCGGCCACCTGGTCCGGCGGCAGTTCGTCGACGGTAAGGGCGTGCCGGTGCTGGTGGCCGTCGAACAGGACGCCACCGGCGCGGCGTTCGCGCTGGCGCTCTCGTACGCCAAGGCGATCGGCGGCACCCGGGCCGGGGCGATCAAGACCACGTTCACCGAGGAGACCGAGACCGACCTGTTCGGCGAGCAGGCGGTCCTGTGCGGAGGTGCGTCCCAGCTGGTCATGTACGGATTCGAGGTTCTCACCGAGGCCGGCTACGCACCTGAGGTGGCGTACTTCGAATGTCTGCACGAGCTCAAGCTGATCGTCGACCTGATGTACGAGGGGGGTATCGCCAAGCAGCGCTGGTCGGTCTCGGACACGGCGGAGTACGGCGACTACGTCTCCGGGCCGCGGGTCATCGACGCACGTGTCAAGCAGAACATGCAGGACGTTCTCGCCGATATCCGCAGTGGCGCCTTCGCGCAGCGGTTCATCGCCGACCAGGACGCGGGTGCGCCGGAGTTCACTGCGCTGCGGGTCAAGGGGGAGCAGCACCCGATCGAGGACACCGGGCGCAAGTTGCGCGGCCTGATGTCGTGGGTGCAGACCGATGACGACGACTACGTCGAGGGCACTGCGGCGCGCTGATCCGTGGGGCGTGCGGGCGCGGACGTGGCCGGTGCGGTCCGGGTCACATCCGGGTGGATCGCGACGAAGACGGAAATTGGAGCGGCGCCCGGGTCATCCGGGCGCTGCTCGAACTCGTCGAGCAGATCCGCCAGCCGGTCCTTGAACTCGACCAGGTCCTCAGGACCCAGGCGCAGGCCCAGCCGGGCGGTGTCGAGGTCGGTGGCCGACACCAGCGCGACCTCCTCCAGAAAGGCCTGGAGCAGCACCTTGCCCTTTGCCGGCGTCTCGATCTGCCATGACTTCCCGGTCGCCAGGTACGGAATCTCGCGCGAGCCCCGAGTACCGCGTCGTGCGGGCTCCGCGATGAGAAAGCCGGTGTCTACCAGTCTCCGAACGTGGTGCAGGATCGACGCGGGGTCGCGCCCAACCGCGCGGGCGATCTCCTGATTCGTGTGCGACTCGCCGAGGCACACCCGCAGTATTCGCAGGCGCAGCGAGGACGCCAGCGCCCGTGCCTCCTCGTCGGTGGCCGGTCGCCGGGTTCGCCCCATCGACCGAGTATAAAGTGATTGACAAATCCCAATCACCTGCCGAGGCTGTGGGTGTGAGTGATCGTGACTGATCTTGAGCGGGGCAGCGCACCACGCCGCGGCGGGTTGTGGCACCACCTGGACTTCCGGCGGCTCTGGATCGGCGAGACGGTCAGCCAGTTCGGCACGATGGTCAGCCAGCTGGCCCTGCCGCTGGTCGCGATCCTGGTCGTGCACGCCTCGACCTTCGAAGTCGGCCTGCTCACCTCCTTCGAGACGGCTGCGTTCCTGCTCGTCGGCCTGCCCGCGGGTGCCTGGGTGGACCGGATGCGGTTCCGCCAAGTACTGATCTTCAACGATTTGGTCCGCGCCCTCGCGCTCGGCTCGGTGCCCTTCGCTGCGTGGATGCACCACCTGACGATCGGCCAGCTCTACGCCGTGGCGCTGATCACCGGCATCTCCACAGTGTTCTTCGACGTCGCCTACCAGTCCTATCTTCCCGAGTTGATCGACCGCGACTTGCTCGTCGAAGGAAATGCCAAGCTGCAAGCGAGCGAATCGGTGTCCCAGATTGCCGGACCGAGCGTGGGCGGGGTGCTGATCCAGGCACTGACAGCGCCTTATGCGGTGATCGTCGATGCGGCCAGCTTCCTGTGGTCAGCGGCGTGGGTAGGCGCCATCAAGGACCGCAGGCCCAAGCCCGTGCGCAAGCCCGATCGCAACCTTCGCCGCGAGATCGGCGAAGGCTTGCGGTTCGTGATCCGCAATCGGATGCTGCGGGCCATCGCGATGTGCACAGGCTCGTCGAACCTGTTCAGCTCGATCGGGTTTTCCGTCCTTTACGTGCTGTTGGCGCGCGAACTGCACCTGTCCCCGGGCATCATCGGACTGCTCTCCTCGACCGCGGCCATCGGCGGCCTGCTCGGCGCCCTGGTGGCCAGCCGGATTGCCAATCGATGCGGGCAGGGGCCGACGATCTGGCTGTCGGTAATGCTCGGTGGCCCGATGGCGCTGGTCGTCCCGTTCATCCATCGCGACTGGACCTTGGGCGCCCTCGCCGTCACCCAGGTCATCTGGTGGGGGACGGGGGTGGTTTACAACATCACGCAGGTGAGCTTTCGGCAGGGGCTGTGCCCACCGGAGCTGCTGGGGCGGATGAACGCGACCATGCGCTTCCTGGTGTGGGGGACCATGCCGCTCGGCGGGATCATCGGCGGCGCCTTCGGTGCCTGGCTCGGTGTCCGGCACACCCTGCTCATCGCGGGGATCGGGGCGTGTCTGCCCTGGCTGCCGGTCTTCCTGAGCCCACTTCGCCGCATGCGCGAACTGCCTTCCTACGAGGACCCACCAATGTCTGTCTCGTTCGGTGAGATGACCGGTCCATTGGCTGAGAGCTGACGGGCGCCTCCTCTACGCTCACCTCCATGAAGCTTGCGGTCATCCCCGGAGACGGAATCGGGCCCGAGGTCATCGACCAGGCGCTGCGCGTCCTGGGCGCCGTGCGTGCGGGCGTCGAGACGACGACCTACGATCTCGGCGCGGCGCGCTGGCACCGGACCGGCGACCTGTTGCCGGACTCGGTGCTCGATGAGCTTCGCGGCCAGGACGCGATCCTGCTGGGTGCGGTAGGCGATCCCACGGTCCCGAGCGGCATCCTCGAGCGCGGGTTGTTGCTGCGGCTGCGGTTCGAGCTCGACCACCACGTCAACCTGCGCCCGGCACGGCTCTATCCGGGGGTCGCCACCCCGCTGGCCGGCGAACCCAGCATCGACTTCGTCGTCGTGCGCGAGGGGACCGAGGGCCCGTACGCCGGAAACGGTGGCGTGCTGCGCAAGGGCACCCCGCACGAGATCGCCACCGAGGTCAGCGTCAATACCGCATTCGGCGTGCAGCGCGTCGTGCGAGACGCCTTCGCGCGCGCCCAGGCTCGCCCCCGCAAACATCTGACCCTCGTGCACAAGAACAACGTCCTGACCAATGCCGGCGATCTCTGGTTCCGGACCGTGGCGGCGGTCGGCGCCGAATTCCCGGAGGTCACGGTCGCGTACAACCACGTCGACGCGGCGACGATCTACTTCGTCACCGACCCCGGCCGCTACGACGTCATCGTCACCGACAACCTCTTCGGCGACATCCTCACCGATCTTGCGGCAGCCATCGCCGGCGGGATAGGGCTGGCGGCGAGCGGCAATCTAGACCCGAGCAGGGCCAACCCGTCGATGTTCGAACCGGTACACGGCTCGGCTCCCGACATCGCCGGGCAGGGAAAGGCCGACCCGACCGCGGCAGTCCTGTCGGTCTCCATGCTGCTCGCGCACGTCGGCGACGCGCAGGCCGCTGCGCGCGTGGAGGCCGCGGTGGCCGCCGACCTGGCCGAGCGTGATGCCGCCCGGCCGGGATCGACAGCGGAGATCGGCGAGCGGTTGGCGAAGGCGGCCAGCGCGACAGCCCCGTCGACATAGCCCTGGTGACGGAAGCCCCGGTTGACATAGCCCCAGCTGACATAGCCCCAGCTGACATAGCCCCCGGGCCAGCGGATGTGGCACACTCGAAGCGTGCAGCACTTCTCGATCATTATCAGTTAGCGCGCCGGAACCACCACGATCTCCGACGCGCAGACCCTCCGCATCTTGCGGGGGGTCTTTTGTTTGGCCCGATCGCTCAGGACGCCGCTTCGCAGAACAGGGAATCGCCATGCAGACCGATCAGTTTCACGTCTTCGACACCACGCTGCGCGACGGCGCGCAACGCGAGGGCATCACCTACTCGGTGACCGACAAGCTCGCCGTGGCGCGGCTGCTGGACCAGCTGGGGGTCGGTTTCATCGAAGGCGGCTGGCCGGGCGCGATGCCCAAGGACACCGAATTCTTTCTGCGTGCCGCCGAGGGCGAACTGACGCTCAAGCACGCCGTGCTGGTTGCCTTCGGCGCCACCCGCAAGGTGGGAGTTCGGGTGCAGGACGACCCGCAGGTCCAGGCGTTGCTCGACTCCCGCGCGACGGTGGTGACCCTGGTGGCCAAGTCCGACGTCTGGCACGTCGAACGCGCCTTGCGGACGACCAAGCAGGAGAACCTGGCCATGGTCAGCGACACGGTGGCCTTCCTGCGTGCCGAGGGGCGCCGGGTCTTCGTCGACTGCGAGCACTTCTTCGACGGTTACCGGCACGACCCCGACTACGGCGTGCGGGTGCTCGACGCGGCCGCCTCCGCCGGAGCCGACGTCGGCGTGCTGTGCGACACGAACGGCGGCATGTTGCCGATGGGCGTGCACGACATCGTCTCCGATGTCTCGCGCCGGACGGGTATCAGGCTCGGCATCCACACCCAGGACGACACTGGTTGCGCGGTGGCCAATACGTTGGCCGCCGTCGCCGCCGGCGCCACCCATGCGCAGGGCACCGCCAACGGCTACGGCGAACGTGCCGGCAACGCGGACATCTTCGCGGTCATCGGAGGCCTGGTCACGAAGATGGGACGCGACGTGCTGCCCGACGGGTGCCTCGCGGAGATGCAGCGGGTGTCGCACGCAATCGCGGAGATCGCCAACCTCGCGCCGGACAGCCACGCGCCTTACGTCGGCACCTCGTCGTTCGCGCACAAGGCTGGGCTTCACGCATCCGCGATCAAGGTGTCACCGGAGTTGTACAACCACCTCGACCCGACGGTGGTCGGCAACGATCAGCGGATCCTGGTCACCGAGATGGCTGGGCGCGCTTCGATCGAGCTGAAGTCGCGCGAACTCGGTCTCGATGTCACCGGCCGACCGGAGGTCGTCGGTGCCGTGGTCGAGCGCGTCAAACAGCGTGAGGCGGCGGGCTGGTCCTACGAAGCCGCCGACGCCTCGTTCGAACTGCTCGTCCGCGACGAACTCGAGGGCGGCGACGCCTTCGAGCCGTTCACCGTCGAGTCGTACCGCGTCATCGTCGACCGCCGCGAAGACGGGTCGATGGTCAGCGAGGCGACCGTCAAGGTGACTGCAGCGGGGCTTCGGGTGATCTCGACCGAGGAGGGCAATGGTCCGGTAAACGCCCTTGACCGCGCGCTGCGCAAGGCGCTGGAGAGCGCGTATCCGCGGCTGGCCGAGCTGGAGCTCGTTGACTACAAGGTCCGGATCATGCCGGGCAAGCACGGCACCGACGCGGTCACCCGGGTACTGATCGAGACCTCGGACGGCCAGCGAGAATGGACCACGGTGGGGGTGCACGCCAACGTGATCGAAGCCTCATGGCTCGCGCTGCACGACGCCGTGCGCTACGGACTACTCCGCGAACCGGGCAGCGCGTGACGAGGTAGGAGAGGGGCGCATCGACGCAAGGACGCAACTCGGGCAATCGCGCGAGCAGTCGAGGCCGTGTCCGTCGTCGGCGCAGTCAGCTGAGCCCATGTCCGCGTGCCGAGCCGTGCTCACCTCTGCGTGCCGAGCAGTGCTCACGTGCAACTCGTCCGGGTCGTGGTCGTGACCGCACCCGCACATCTGGCCGGGACCGAGGGTGGCGATGGATTCGGCGATGGCAGCGTCCAGGTGCTGCTCGGCGAGATCGGCCCTGACCGTGAGCGCGACGCGCCACGCGCCCAGGGCGAGCAACGCGGCGACACTCAGGGACACCGCCGAGAATCCGATCGCTACGCCGTGCGCGCGCCCGGTCATCGCCACGATGCCGACCGCCACGAACAACACCGCGAACAGCCCGAGCGTGGCCGCGAACTGGCGCCGCCGTTCGATGGGGATGCCGGACAAGGGGGAACTCACGATGACAAGTATGCGCGACGGGATTCGGCCCCCACGGCGGCCGGTAGCCTTGGACCTCGTGCGCATCGCTCGTTTCGTTCACCCAGGTTCGGCTGCTAGGCCCTCGGGGGTGCTGTGGGGGACGGTTGAGGGGCCGCCCGATGCCGCGCTGGAAGCGCTCACCGTGGCCGCCATCGACGGGCATCCGTTCGGCCCGATCCGCTTTACCGGTGACCGCTGGGCGCTGCCCGACGTGCGCCTTCTCGCGCCCATCCTGCCGAGCAAGGTCGTGGCGATCGGCAAGAATTACGCCGACCACGCGCGCGAGATGGGCAGTGATGCGCCGACGACTCCACAGATCTTCCTCAAGCCGTCCACCTCGGTCATCGGTGACGGCGACGCGATCCGGTTGCCACATGACTCGACACGGGTCGACCACGAAGCCGAGCTGGCCCTCATTGTGGGTCGCCCCGCCCGGGATGTGAGCCGCGCGCAGGCGATGTCACACATCCTCGGCTACACCGCGGCCAACGACGTCACCGCACGCGACCAGCAGCGCGCCGATGTGCAGTTCACCCGCGCGAAGGGGCATGACTCGTTCTGCCCCCTCGGGCCCTGGATGGAGACCGTGCTCGATCCGGACGACCTCAGGATCACCGCACGGGTGAACGGCGAACTGCGTCAGGACGGCCGGACCCGCGACCTCATCCACGACATCGCGAGCCTGATCGAGTTCATCTCGGGCGTCATGACCTTGTTACCCGGCGACGTCATCCTGACCGGGACGCCGGCGGGCGTGGGGCCGATCGTGGACGGAGACTCGGTGACCGTCGAGATCGAGGGTATCGGTGCGCTGACCAATCCGGTGCGGCTCAAGTGAGCGGCGTCCGAGTCAGGTTCTGCCCATCGCCCACCGGCCACCCGCACGTCGGCATGGCGCGTACCGCCCTGTTCAACTGGGCCTTCGCCCGGCACCACGGCGGCACCTTCGTGTTTCGCGTGGAGGACACCGACGCCGCCCGAGACTCGCAGGAGTCCTACGAGCAACTCGTCGAGTCGCTGCGCTGGCTGGGGCTGAATTGGGACGAGGGTCCGGGCATCGGCGGACCGTACGGGCCCTACCGGCAGAGCGAACGCCGCTGGATGCACGACGAGGTCATCGCCAAGCTCACCGCCGGTGGCCACCTCTACGAGTCCTTCTCGACGCCCGAGGAGGTCGAAGCGCGCCATCGGGCTGCTGGGCGTGACCCCAAGCTCGGCTACGACAATGCCGATCGCGACCTGGCGCCCGAGCAGAAGGCGACACTGCGCGCGGAGGGTCGCGAGCCGGTGCTGCGGGTCCGCATGCCCGACACGGACATCACCTGGACCGACCTGGTCCGTGGTGAAGTCACCTTCGTGGCGGGATCGGTGCCCGATTTCGTCGTCGTGCGCGCCAACGGGGAGCCGCTCTATACGCTGGTGAACCCAGTCGACGACGCACTGATGAGGATCACGCACGTGCTGCGTGGCGAGGACCTGCTGCCTTCGACGCCGCGCCAAATCGCGCTGTACCGCGCGCTGGTCGACGTCGCAGTCACCGACTTCGTCCCCGAGTTCGGCCATCTGCCCTATGTGATGGGTCAGGGGAACAAGAAGTTGTCCAAGCGCGATCCCGAATCCAATCTGCTCGGCTACCGCGAGTCCGGCTACGTGCCCGAGGGGCTGGTCAACTACCTCGCCCTGCTGGGATGGTCGATCGCCGACGATCACGACGTGTTCAGCCCGCAGGAGCTGATCGACGCGTTCGAGATCACCGATGTGAAGGCCAACCCCGCCCGCTTCGACGCCAAGAAGTGCGAGGTGATCAACGCCACTCATATCCGGAGGTTGGGCGCCGACGACTTCGCGCAGCGCCTGGTCGCCTACGTCGCACAGGCGGGCCTGCAGGGCAACCCCGACCTGGTGCGGCAAGCGGCCCCGCTGGTCCAGGAGCGCATCCAGACCATGGTCGAGGGGGTTGCGCTGATCCGCTTCCTGCTGGTCGAGGACGCGGAGTTCACGGTCGACGCCGCCGCCGCGGCGAAGCATCTCGATGCGCAGGGGCAGCTCGTGCTCACCACGTCGGTGCCCGTCCTGGAGAACGCCGGGAGCTGGGACGCCGCCACCATCGAGGCAGGGCTGAAGGCGGCCCTGGTCGACGGTCTGGGTCTCAAGCCTCGCAATGCGTTCACGCCGTTGCGGGTCGCGCTTACCGGCAACACGGTATCGCCACCTCTGTTCGAGTCGATGCAGCTACTCGGACGCGAGCGGTCGCTGTCGCGATTGCGAGCGGGCACGATCCGATGACCGGGCAGGCCTCACCTGCGATCGCGGTGGTCCTCGGCACTCGCCCGGAGATCATCAAACTTGCCGGGCTGCTCGACGAACTCGGCGACCGCGCGGTGCTCATCCACACCGGTCAGCACTACGACGAGGGGCTCTCCCAGGTGTTCTTCGACAGCTTGGGCCTGCGCCGACCGGCGCACCAGCTGCATCTTGGCGGGGGTTCGCGGGCAGACCAGATCGGCCGGGGGGCCGTCGAGGTCGGCCACTTGCTGTCCGCCATCGGCCCGCGGGTCGTGGTCGTGCAGGGGGACACGAATTCCGCGCTGGCCGGGGCGCTCGCCGCCAACTCCCATGAGATCCCGCTCGTGCATGTCGAGGCCGGCTTGCGCAGCTTCGACCGGGCGATGCCCGAGGAGCACAACCGCGTACTCGTCGACCACCTCGCGGATCTACTCGCCGCGCCGACGCCCTCGGCGGTGGCCAACCTGGAGCGCGAGGGCATCAGCGGACCCTCGGTGATCCGCACCGGCAACACGGTGGTCGAGGCGGTAGCACGGCAGCTGCCTGACTCCGTCGCCCGCACCAGGTTGCTCGCGGAGTACCAGCTGACTGGCAAGGGTTTCGTCCTGGCCACCATCCATCGCCCGGAGAACACCGATGATCCCGCGGCGCTGGCGGAGGTCTTGCGCCAGCTCGGGCAGCTGCCGCTGCCGGTGCTTCTGCCGCTGCACCCGCGGACGCTCGCCGCGGCGCAGCGGGCCGGACTGGAGTCGCTGCTCGAGGAGCTACAGGTGGTCAGGCCGCTCGACGGGCCGAGCTTCCTCGGTCTGGCTTGCGAGGCGGCGCTGCTGGTGTCGGACTCAGGTGGAGTCCAGGAGGAGGTCACCGTGCTTGGGCGGCCGCTGGTGGTCGTGCGCCGGTCCACCGAGCGCCCCGAGGCATTCGAGCACCACGCGACCCTGGTGTCGCCGAGCGGCATCGGCGCCGCGGCTGAGAGATACCTCACCGACGTCGCGGGCGTGCACACGCGGCTGGAGTCGATCCGGAGCCCGTTCGGCGACGGCAGCGCGTCGGCCGTGATCGCGCGGGAGATCTGCGCCCGCTTCGACTGATTAATCCTAGGTAAACGGCGCGTGAATCCAGGCGTGGCGGAATCCGCCTCGTTGTGCGCAAGCCAAGGATGTGCTCTAAGGTCGCTTGGAGTAGATGATCGAGTCCGCACCGTCCCGAGATGCATTAGGTGGGGCTTGGTCCAAGGGGCACTACATCCGTGGGGGAAACACGTGAATATCTTCAAAAGCCGTAGCAGCAGAGTTCTGCTGTGTGGTGTCATCGCGACGGGCGTACTAGCGGCGGCCACGCCGGCCTTCGCTTTTGGGGCGGTGTCCAACGCGAGCGCGCAGGGCGTGAACGCGAACATCGCGAACATCGTCAACCTGGCGATCTCGCCGACACCAACGACAGCGTCCAACGACGGCACGCAGTCCAACGCCGAGATCGACGCGTCTCCGATCCTCAACATTCCGGTGACAGAGAAGCTGGTCCAGGTCGGCGCCGTCAAAGAGGCCGCCGAGGCCAACCAGGACGGATCGTCCTACGGCTGCGCTGGAACCGCATCACCCATGGCGATAATTCAAGTCGGCGTGCCGGGTACAGGATGCACGGTCACTGACACTGGCAAGGGTGGCGTCACCATCGACCTCGGGCAGCTTCCAGGTCTGGGAACCGCCTTGCTCGCTGCAGGCGGTGACATCAAAATCACGGCTGATGCGGTGACGGCCCACGGTTACCAGAACGGGACGAACCCCGCCGTGCTCGGCGCGAACGTCTCTGGTCTGTCCGTGCAGCTGGGCACGAACACCGCCGTCATCCTGCAGAGCCCGAATCAGGGGAAGAACACCGACCTGCTCGGCGAGGTACTGGGAGGTCTTTTCCCGGGTGCCACACCTGGGAGCCTCAGCCCTCTTGGTACCGCGGTGGACGCCCTTATCGCGCCAGTCATCAAGTTGACCACCAACTACCAGCCGGCGCCTGAGCCGGATGCAAACGGTGTCTCCTCGGTGACCGGTCTGCATCTCGAGCTGCTCGGGGGAGGCCTCGGCCACGTGGATCTGGCCAAGGTGACCGTCGGTCCCAACGTTCCCAACGCGGTTGGTGACGCGTTCTCCTTCCAGAACCTGCCGCTGATCCTTGGTGGTATCGCTCTACTGCTGGTCGTCGGATTCGGCCTGCGAGCCGGCACCCGCCGCGTGCGCGGCATGGGCGGCGTCGCGTCATGACAACCGAATCCCAGTCATCCGGAGAGGCAGTAACCAGCTATGTACGGTAAGGGCGGAGTGGCAGGCGGCGGTGTCGGCGGAGTGCTCGCTTCCACCGGCGTGCCGATCGCAATGTCACTCATCCTGGCCTTTGCGGTGGTCGTCACGGGTCTGCTCCTGCTCCGCTGGGGCCGGGTCCGCCGCGTCGACTGACCGTCGAGCCCACGCGAGAT
>JALYIS010000018.1 GCA_030775705.1 Actinomycetota bacterium | reverse complement strand
GTGGTAGCCACGGCGCCGCGGGGCCGTGCCTGGTCGGCGGGGGCTGGTTCGGTTGGCTCGGCTTCGACGGCACGGCGCGGTTGGCGTTCTACGATCACCTGTTGCGCTGGCGCGAGGGGGAGTGGTTCTTCGAAGCGCTCTGGAGTGATGAGCGCGATGCGCTGCTGTCGCTGCGCCGGGACGAGTGCGTGGCCCTGCTGGGCGGTGCCGATGTCGGGGCGCCTTGGACGGTGGGGAATTTCGGTTCGGCCGACGCGGCGGCCCACCTGGTCGCCGTCGAGCGTGCGATCGAGTGGATCCGCGACGGCGAGATCTATCAGGCCAACGTGTGCACCCGTCTGGCGGCCGCGTTCACCGGCAGCGCGGTGGGACTGTTCGCGCATGCGGCCGGCCAGCTGGCGCCGAGGTTCGGGGCCTACATCGACGGCGGCGACCGGGAGTTGGCCGGGTTCAGCCCGGAATTGTTCCTGCGCCGCCGCGGGACCGAGGTGACCACCTCCCCGATCAAGGGGACCTGGCCGCGCAGGCCTGGTGATGACCCGCCCCCGACCACTGGCTCGGCTGCGATGCTGCGCCCCGACGGCGGCTCGGCCGCGCTGCGTGCGTCCTCGAAGGACACGGCCGAGAACGTCATGATCGTTGACCTGATGCGTAACGACCTTGGACGCGTCTGCGAGATCGGGTCCGTCCAGGTCTCGGCCCTGCTCGATATCGAGGCTCATCCCGGTGTATGGCATCTGGTGTCCACGGTCACGGGCAGGCTGCGGGCCGAGTGCGACGACTCGGCGCTGCTCGATGCGACATTCCCACCGGGGTCGGTGACCGGGGCTCCGAAGTTGCGAGCCCTCGACGCCATCGGCGCGCTCGAGGCGGTGCCGCGCGGGGTCTACACCGGGGCCCTGGGATTCGTGAGCCCGATCTGGGGCATGGAGCTGGCGGTCGCGATCCGCACCTTCGAGATCGCCGATGGCCGCCTCGAGCTGGGAGTCGGTGGCGGCGTGACCGCTGACAGCGTGCCCATGCTCGAGTGGCGTGAGTGTCTGCACAAGGCTGCTCCGCTGATGACCGCAGTGCCGGCGCGCCTGGTCACGGCGCTGGTTCCGCAAGCCGTTGCGCCCACCGCCACGCAGCTGGCCGGGGGCTTGCTCGAGACGGTCCTGCTCCTGGACGGTGCGCCGGTCCGGCTCGGTGAGCATCTCGCGCGGCTGGATCGCTCGGCTCGCGAATTGTTCGGGCGCGGCGTCCCCGGCGCCATCGCAGATCAGGCTCGAGAGGCTGCCCTCGGCTGGCGCGGGCGGGGCGTTCTTCGAATCGTCTTGTCCCCCGGCGGTGGCCACTCGGTGTCGTGCCGGCCGTTGGGCCCGCCGCTCGCGTCCTGCGAGGCGCGGACGATCACCGGACGCGACGGGCTATGGCGTCACAAGTGGGCCGACCGCAGCTGGCTGGAGGGTATGGAAATCGGTGCCGCGGCCGCACTCCTCGTCGCGCCGGACGGCTGCGTGCTGGAGACCGACCGCGGGAATGTATTCATGCTGACGGCAGACGGCGCGCTGGTCACGCCGCCGCTGCTCGACGGCCTGCTGCCCGGCATCACCCGTCGAGCGCTGCTCGACCTCGCTCGCGACCACGGTCGGGCGACCGAACTGCGCTGTTTCGACCTCGCCGAGATGCGACGCAACGCGTGCTTCTGGACCAGCAGCCTGAGCGGAGCCGTGGCCATCAACGCGATCGACAGCGTGGTCCTGCCACGCCAGGACGAGGCGATTGCGCGCCTGTCATGGGCACTGATATCCGGTGGCGGCCGCGCCGATCGTTAGGTAGACTAACAATCATGACGGCCGCGACGAAATCCACGATCGCGGACCTGGCCGCGGTTATCCGCCCGTCGTTGCTGCGCCTGACGCGGATTATCCGCAACCAGCGCGTCGATATGTCGATCACGTTGACGCAGCTCTCGGCGATGGCCACGCTGCGTCGCAGCGGCCCGATGAGCGCCGGTGAGCTGGCATCCTGCGAACGAGTTCAGCCGCCGTCGATGACCAAGGTGCTGGCCACGCTCGAGGAGCGCCACCTCGTCAAACGCGAGGCGCATCCCGCTGACCGTCGTCAGGCGATCATTGCGATCACCGACGCCGGCAACGCCCTGCTCGAGTCCGAGGCTCGCTCGCGCGATGCCTGGCTGTCCCAACGGCTGACCCAGCTGACGCCCGAAGAGCGCGCCCTGATCCGCAACGCGATCCCGGTGTTCGACAAGTTGGCCGAGCTGTGACCGCGGTCGCGGCCACCCAGCCGGCGACCGAACCCGAACATCGCACTCCACCGCTCGGCAACCACCGCGGCATGTTCCGCTCGTTGCGGGTGCGCAACTACCGGCTCTACGCCTCCGGCCAGTTGATCTCGCTGACCGGCACCTGGATGCAGCGCGTCGCCCAGGACTGGCTGGTGCTGACGCTGACAAACTCTGGAACCGCGCTCGGCATCGTCACCGCGTTACAGTTCGGCCCGTCGCTCATCTTCGGCATGTGGGGCGGCGTACTGGCCGACCGCTACGACAAGCGCAGGCTGCTGCTGATCACCCAGAGCGCGCTGGCGACGGTCGCACTCCTGTTGGGGCTGCTCGACGTCGGCGGGGTGGTGCGGTATTGGCACGTGCTCGTGCTCGCCGGTGCGCTCGGGCTCATCACGTCCGTCGACACGCCGGTGCGGCAGTCGTTCGTCGTGGAGATGGTCGGGCGCGACGAGCTGACCAACGCGGTCGCCATCAACTCGACGATCTTCAACCTGGGGCGGGTGGTCGGTCCGGCCATTGCCGGCGTGATGATCTCCGCGGTCGGGACGGGCTGGGCATTCATCGCGAATGCGCTCTCCAGCCTGGCTGTCCTGGTGGGTTTGGCATTGATGCGGACGGCCGAACTGCATCCGCCGCCGCCGCTGCTGCGTGCCCGCGGCCAGCTCCGGGAGGGGTTTCGTTATGTGCGCGGGCGGCCTGACCTGCTGCTGACCATGGTGCTCATCTTCGTGGTGGGCACCTTCGGGCTGAACTTCCAGATCACCACGGCGCTGCTGGCCAAGCAGGTGTTTCACCGCAGCGCCTCCGGCTACGGGCTGCTGTCGACGGCGCTTGCGGTGGGCGCGTGTCTGGGCGCGGTGGTCGCGACCCGGCGCACGAATCGGCCCACCCAACTCTTCCTAGTAAGCTACGCACTGCTGTTCTCCGTACTGGAGATCTGCTGCGGATTGATGCCGAACTTCGCCCTCACCGCCGTGCTGCTGGTGCCGACCGGCCTTGCGATGCTTACCCTCAGCACGGCTGCGAACTCATCGATCCAACTCGGCGTGGAGCCAACCATGCGGGGACGAGTCATGGCGCTGTATCTCGTCTGCTTCATGGGTGGGACTCCGCTCGGCGCCCCGCTGGTCGGCTGGGCAGCGGGCACCTTCGGACCTCGCTGGGGCCTCATCGGTGGGGGTTTGATCTGCCTGATCGCGGCCCTCGGCATTGCGGCGTTCCTGGCACATCGTCGCGGGCTGCGCGTCTCGGAGATCGGCGGCAGACTGGCCTCGTGCGCGCGATCGAGATCACTGACGGCAGCGATCCCAGGCTCGACGACTTCCGGGACCTGAACGCGGCAGACGGTCGTCCGGGGCGTCGCGTCGTCATCGCCGAGGGCGTAAACGTCGTCGAACGGCTGATTCGCTCGACCTATGCGGTGCGTGCAGTCATCGGGGTTGCGGCGCGTATCCAAGCGCTGGAACCACTGCTCGCCGGCCTGGATGTCCCGGTGTTCGTCGTCGACAAGTGGTTGCTGTCAGAGGTTGCCGGCTTTCGCGTGACGCGAGGCGTGATCGCCTCCGCGACGCGGAGCGCACCAGCCGATGTGGGCGCCCTATTGGCACGAAGCCGGCGCCTGGCCGTGCTGGAGTCGCTCAATGACTTCGAGAACCTGGGCGCCCTGTTCCGCAATGCCGCGGGGTTTGGTGTCGACGCCGTGCTGCTGGACCCAAGGTGCGCCGACCCGTTGTATCGGCGCAGCGTCCGGGTGTCGATGGGCCACGTCCTACGGGTGCCCTTCGCGCTGCTCGACGGGCCGTGGCCGGGGTCTCTAGAGGAGCTGAAAGGACATGGGTTCCGGGTGTTGGCGCTGACGCCGGACCCGCGGGCCACGCCGTTGCGAGAGGTCACGATCCCGGCGCGCTGGGCGGTGCTTCTCGGCGCCGAAGGGCCCGGTCTGACCGCTGCCGCGCTGGCCGCTGCGGACGAGCACGTCAGGATTCCGATGGCAGACGGTGTGGACTCGCTCAACGTTGCAACAGCGGCGGCAGTCGCCTTCGCCCAGCTGACCTGAGTCGCATCGGACCTGGTGATCTGTCACGCCTGGTCTCGCACCACGTCTGTCAGCATCACGCCTGTCAGCATCACGCCTGTCAGCAACACGCCTGGTCACGCCTCAGACCAGGGAATCGCGCCACGACTCGTGAAGCGCGGCGAACTGACCTGTCCCGGCCGTCACGAGGTCGTCCGGAGTGCCGTCCTCGACGACGCGTCCGCCGGCCAGAACCAGCACCCGGTCCGCGATCTCCACCGTGGAGAGGCGGTGCGCGATGATCAGCGCCGTGCGCTGGGCAAGAACCGTGCGCAGTGCGCGCTGCACGGCGCGCTCGGTGGGCACATCCAGTGACGACGTCGCTTCGTCGAGGATCAGCACCGCCGGATCCGCGAGGAACGCCCTTGCGAACGCGACCAGCTGCCGTTGCCCGGCCGACAGCCGGCCGCCGCGCTTGCGGACGTCGGTGTCGTAGCCCTGCGGCAGCCGTTCGATGAACTCATGCGCACCGACCTCGCGCGCAGCGGCGATCACCTCTGGCCGCGTCGCGCCGGGACGTCCGAAGGCGATGTTGTCGGCCACCGAGCCCGAGAACAGGAAGCCGTCCTGGGTGATCATGATCGTGGCGCGTCGCAGGTCATGTTCGGCCACATCCCGCAGGTCCACACCGTCGAGGCGAACCGCGCCGGCGGTCGGGTCGTAGAACCGCGACATCAGCTTGGCGATCGTGGTCTTGCCGGCACCGGTCTTACCTACCAGCGCCACGGTCTGGCCCGCAGGGATGTCGATCGACAGCTCGTGCAGCACCGGACGCCGTGGGTCGTACCCGAACTCCACGGCATCGAGCACGATCGCCCCTGGCGCGGGCGTCGGCAGCGCGATGGGTGCCGCGGGCTCGGGGACCGAGGGCACCTCGGCGAGAACGGTCGAGATCTTCTCCAGCGCGGCGCCGGCCGACTGGAGGGAGTTGTAGAAGACGGCCACGTCCTGCATCGGGTCGTAGAACTGCCTCAGATACAGCAGGAAGGACGTCAGCACCCCCAGTTCAAGGCCGCCGTTGCTTACTCGGTAGCCGCCGACGAGCAGAACGACCGCGGTGGCGACGTTGCCAACCAGCGCGGTGCCTGGAATGAACACGGCATGCAGCTTGAAGGTCTGGCGATTTGCCTCCCGGTAGTCGTCGTTGAGCGCTGCGAAGATGACGTCATTGCGCTTCTCCCGGCGGAATGCCTGGACCGCGCGGATGCCGTTGAACGACTCGACGATGCTGACGATCATCGTGGCGACCGCCTCGCGGGTTCGCCGGAACGCGACGGTGGCGCGAGCGGCGAACCAGCGGTACAGCAGCCAGACCGGGATCAACGAGAACAACGCGATCAGCCCGAGCTCGACGTCGAGGATCAGCAGCAGCACCGAGATGGCGGCAATGTTGAGCACGGCGGTGAGCAGGCCGTCCAGCCCGCTGTCGAGCAGCTCGGTGAGGGTGTCTACGTCGGAGGTCAGCCGAGATACCACCTTGCCGGACGTGAAGCGCTCGTGGAAGGACACCGACAGCGACTGGATGTGGTCGTAGGCGCGCCGGCGCAGGTCGAAGAGAACCGCCTGTCCGATGACACCACTGCGGACGACGAAGACACTGCGCAGCCAGCCCGACAGCAAAGCCGCGGCGACGAGGGCGGCCGTGACGGCAATCAGCGACGTGTCGTGGCCGGCCATTGCCGAGGGCAGCGAGTTGTCGATAGCGATACCGACCAGCCAGGGCGCGGCCATGGTCGCGAAGACCTGGATCAGGGCGAGCACGAGCACCCAGATGACGGCGCGACGATGAGGGCGCACGAGGTGCTTCAGCAGGGCCCGCGATCGAGCTCGCAGGATCAGCGGGCTGGACTCGGTGTCTGTGACCGGTGCGCTCGGTGACTCTGGCTCAGCGGCAAGCTTGCCCCGCCAGTGGTCCGCTTCCAGCGCCGCGGTGCTGAGGTCGTCACGGCCTGGCGACCGTGGGGGTGGCTCAGTCATGGGTGACCCCCTCCAGCTCGCAGGACTGCGCCAGCAGGTCGCGGTACTGCGTCTGGGACGCCAGCAGTTCGCTGTGGGTCCCCACTGCGGCGATCCGCCCGTCCACCAGCAACGCGACGCGGTCCGCGAGCAGCACCGTCGAGGGGCGGTGGGCGACGACCAGCGCGGTCGTGCCGGCCAGCACCCGGCGCAGGGCCGCTTCGACCTGTGCCTCGGTATGGACGTCCAATGCGGACAGCGGGTCGTCCAGGACCAGGACCCGCGGGCGTCCGAGGACGGCGCGGGCAAGTGCGAGGCGCTGGCGCTGGCCGCCGGACAGTGACTGACCCTGCTCGCCGATACGGGTGTCGAGACCGAAAGGCAGCTGATAGACGAACTCCGCCTGGGCCACGTCGATCGCTTCGGTCACGTCCTGCTCGGTGATCCCCGCCCGTCCGAGCACCAGATTCTCCCGAACGCTCGCGGAGAAGAGGGTGGCGTCCTCGAAGGCCGTGGACACCGCGTGGCGAAGCTGATCCAGGCGCAGGGTACGCACGTCGACGCCGCCCACCAATATCCGGCCCGCGGTGACGTCGTAGAGCCGGGGCACCAGCGCGGTCACGGTGGTCTTGCCGGAGCCGACCGCGCCGACCAGCGCCATGGTCTCACCAGCCCGCACCTCGAGGTCGAGACCACGCAGCACCTCGTTCTCGGCGTCGTCGTAGCGGAAGTGCACGTTCTCGAAGCACAGGGAGGTGCCCTGCTCGGCAGCTGCGGGCCGCACAGGATCGAGGATCGTCGCCCTCGTGTCGATGACCTCGAAGATCCGCCGTGCCGCGCTGGCCGCCTCCTCGGTGAGTGCCAGCAGCCAGCCGAGCGAGACGATCGGCCAGATCAGCCGCAGAAATAGCGTGAGAAAGGCGACGAGCTGGCCGAGGGTCATCGCATGATGCGCGACCGCCGTGACACCGCCGAGCACGACACCTGCAAGCACCAGCTGAGGCAGGCCCTCAAGAAACATCCAGAAGGTGCCGAGGGTGCGGACCTTGACCAGCTCCGCGTCGCGCAGCCGCTGCGCGTCCTGGGTGAACCGGACGAGCATCTGCGGACGGCGACCGTAGGACTTGATCACCCGGATCCCCAGGGCCGATTCCTCCACCGACGTCGCAAGGTCACCGGTGAGGTCCTGCGCTCGCCGCGCGTCACGGCTGTAGCGCAGCTCGAAGCGCCGCGTGAACACGACCAGTGGTGCCATCGCGACCAGGACGAAGAGACCGAGCAGGAGGTGGATGTTCATCAACAGCACCAGGACGACGACGCTGGTCGCCGCATTCGCGATGAGGAAGACGAAGCCGAAGCCGATGAACCTGCGCAGGGTCGACAGGTCGGAGGTCAGCCGGGAGAGCAGTTGGCCCGAGGGCCACAGGTCGTGGAATGACACCGGCAGCCGCTGCACGTGGGCGTAGAGATCGCGGCGCAGATCGGTCTCGACGCCCAGTGCCGCGCTGGCCATCGCGTACCGGCGCACGTAGAACAGCGCCGCCTCGGCGACCCCGAACAGCAGCGCCACCCCCGACAGCAGCCACAGACCGCTCGGATCGTGATGTCGGATCGGCCCGTCGACCACGTGCCCGACCACCAGGGGGACGAGCGATTGCGCAAGCATCGCGCCACTGGCCGAGATGATCATGACTATGACCGCTCGGCGGTGCGGGCGAGCCCACGCGTGCAGCCGGAACAGCGATGCCCACGTGCTGGAGCGGGTCTGTGCCGCTGACCCGCCACCGCCCGTCGGGGCGGGGCAACCGGTGGGTTGAGCGGAGGCGGTCACGTTGACCGACCGTACGTGCCCGCGCCGACAACGGCGAGCGCTTTACCGCCCGGCCCGGTTCGCGGACCTGTCAATCGGTCTTGCGTCGGACTCCGAGCAGGATGTCGTCCCACGAGGGGATCCGTGCGCGTGCCAGACGTTGTTCGTCGGTCTCGTCCTCCCGGTGCGCGACACCGAGGTTCTTGAGCCTCGGCGGGACGGGCGGTTCCGGCTCACCGGCAGCGGGCGCGCCGACGGGCGTGGGTTGCTCGCCCGGCTGGCCGCGGTCGATCAGCGGTATCTGGTCGGCGAGGTCGTAGGACTCCTCGATCTCAGGCACGTCGGCCAGTCGCAGGGGCAGCCGCGGAGCGTGAAAGTCGGCGGGCTCAGATGCCCCGCCGTCCCCGAGTGCGTCTTGGTCGAACACCTCTTCGGCGGTCATCGCAGACGGCAGTGGCTCAGTCCGGCTCTCCATCGACGGGAAGGCCACGACGCCCTTGGCCAGCGGTGGTGCCGCGGCCAGGCTGGGACGCTCTGGCTCGGCAGCCGTGGGCGGGCTCAGCGGTCGGATCGGCCGGTCGCTGAGCAGATCGGCGGCCGTCTCATCCAGTGGTGTCACGGTCCGCGTCGTCAGGTTGAACAGCCACTCCGCCAGCCTCTCCACCTCGCCGCCGGTCCACCTCGCGTTCACCACCCACTGGCCGTCCTCGCGGCGGCGGGCGTCCCAACCGACCGCGGACGGCTCAATCCCGTGTGCGGCGAAGCGAGCATCGACCGAATCCCCGAAGACAACGGACTGAGCCTCGACCGTGCTGCGCCGCGCGCGGGCGCGGCGTGCCTCCTGGGAGACCCGGCCACGTTCTTCCAGGACTGGGCTGGCGAAGCGCATCACCCGATCCAGGGCCATCTCGTTCGCGTCGGCGAGGTCCTGAGGCGACGCGCCGCTGCGGACCCGCATCTGGATCTCGCGCGGGCTGATCGTGGCCGGCTCGGCAGAGGCGGGGGAGGACGGATGCAGCCGCGGTAGATCTGCTCGAACGGCGTCGCGCATGGCCGCATCGATGTACAGACTGAACTGCTCGTCGCCGTCGGCCGTCTCGACGATGACATGGTCGAGGTCCCTGCCAGGCCCGACAAAACGAAGATGGCGCATGCGCCGACGATAGGCGCCAACCTCCAGATGCGCGGTATCACACGCCGATTCGTACCCGGGCGTGCGCTCGGCCGCCTCGGTCATCTGCGCAGGCAAGTGGGTGCCTCGGTCACCGGGCCCGATGTTCTCATCCGGCGTGGCGCGGATCCCGCCAAGACGCAGTCAGCCCAGGACCTGGTCGAGGTAGTCGTTGCCGAAGATGCGTGCGGGGTCCAGGCGGTCACGCACCGCGGTGAAATCATCGAAATGAGGGTATGCGCCGCGCAGACTGGGCGCGTCGCGATTGTGCAGCTTCCCCCAGTGTGGCCGGCCCCCGACTGCCTCCGCGATCTCCTCGACCGCGGCGAAGTAGGCCTGATGGTCGCGGCGGATGTACTGATGGACGGCGATGTATCCGGTATCGCGACCGTTCGCGGTGGACAGCCAGATGTCGTCGGCGGCGGCGAAGCGCACCTCGATGGGGAAGCCGATCAGCTCGCCGCTTCGGGCGAGGTAGGTCTCGATCTCGCTCAGCACGGTGGGGACGGCCGCGCGGGGTACCGCGTACTCCATCTCGCGGAAGCGCACCCGCCTCGGGGACGCGAAGACCCGGTAGGACCGGTCGACGAACGTGCGCGCACTCAGCGCGCGCGCCGCGATCGCGTTTGCCCGGGGGATGAGCTGCGGTCGCCGGGTGGTGATGCGGTTGATGCCGTCGAAGACGGTGTTCGACAGCAGCTCGTCCTCGAGGTAGCGCCGCATCCGGTCGACCGGCCGCAACGGCGTCCCGGTCGCAACTCGGTTGTTGCGCTTGGTGAGCACGGCGCGCGTGTGGGGGAACCAGTAGAACTCGAAATGCTCGTTCGCGTCCACGAGACCATGTGGCCCGTCGAGATCGGCCAACACTGCGTCGAGGGTGTCAGGTGCCTCGGTCGCGGCAAGTGCGAAGGCGGGCTCGCACTGCAGAGTCACACTGGTGATGACCCCCAGAGATCCCAGCCCTACCCGGGCGGCCTGGAACACATCGGCGTTCTGCTCGTTCGAACACGCCAGCAACGACCCGTCTGCCAGGACCAGCTCCAACCCGCGGACCTGCGTGGCGATGCCGCCCAGACGGGCGCCGGTGCCGTGGGTTCCGGTCGAGATGGCGCCGGAGATGGTCTGCACGTCGATGTCGCCCAGGTTCGACATCGACAGCCCGCGCGCCCAGAGCTCCTCACCGAGCTCGGCCAGCCGGGTGCCCGCTCTGACGGTCACGATTGCGGTGTGGGGATCGGCGTGCTCGATGCCGGTGAGTCGGTCCAGACGCAGTTGCACCCCGTCGCTCCGCGCGATCGGCGTGAAGGAGTGCCCGGCTCCGATCGCCTTCACCCGGTGGCCGTCCTCGCGGGCGCGCCGCACGGCGCGCTGGACGTCGGCGGTCGAGGCGGGCTCCTCGATCCGCGCCGGGGTGCACGTGAAGGTTCCCGACCAGTTGGTCCACGTCGTCATCGCCCGATCATGAACTGGACGATTGTCCAAGTCAAGTTGACTTGGACAATCGTCCAGTTGTTTGATGTGACCATGGGAGTGCGGGTCACGGCGTGGGCGTCGGTGTGGGCGTGAGCGCGCGCCTGCCGGTGGCCGAACGCCGCGCCCAGCTCGTTCAGGCTGCCCTTGAAGTAGCCAGTGCCGAGGGCATCGCGGCGGCAACGGTACGGCGGGTTGCCGCCCAGGCGGGCGTCGCGTCGGGGGTCGTGCACTACTGCTTCACGACCAAGGAGGAACTGCTGGTCGCCCTCGCTGCGCGGATCGTCGACGACCTACGGGCGGCCGGAGCGGCTGAGGTCGACGCGGTCCGCGCCCCAGACCTTCTCGCTGCGCTCGAGCGCGGTCTCGACGGGCTGTGGGACTCGATCGAACGCACCGCCGACGTCCAGCTGCTGACCTACGAGATCACCACCTTCGCGTTGCGCCAACCTGGGCTTGGGTCGGCCGCGCAACGGCAGTACGAGTCGTCCCAGGCCGCCGCCGAAGCGCTGCTCACACTGGCCGCGCAGACTGCGGGAACCAGCTGGAACGGGCGGGTCGAAGAGGTCGCCGCGCAGGCGTTGGCCTTCGTCGACGGGGTGACCCTGCGTTGGCTGGTGGATCGTGACTCGGGGGTCGCGCGGGGGCGCCTGCACGCCATCGCTGCGTACCTCAGCACCCAGGCCGAGCCACGAGCCGCACCGCGTTCGGTCCGAGCATGACAAGCCACGACACGGTCGGCGAGCAGACGCACCGCCTCACCACCGCGACCGGGCACCTCGAGCCGCCGCTGGCCGCGCTGGATCTGGTTGCCCTTGAGGCCAACGCCGCGGATCTGGTTCGGCGAGCCGCCGGCAAGCCGGTCCGGATTGCCTCGAAGTCGGTGCGTTGTCGGGCCGTGCTCGAGCTTGCCCTGGCGACCCCGGGCGTGCGCGGTGTGATGGCTTACTCGCTGCGGGAGGCCATCTGGCTGGTGCGTGGCGGTGTCGCGGACGTGCTCATGGGTTACCCAAGTGCAGATCGCGCGGCGCTCGCTGAGCTCTGCGAGGACCCCACATTGCAGGCCTCGATCACGATCATGATCGACAGCGTCGCCCAGCTCGACTTCATCCGTCAGGTCGCCGGCGCCGCACCACTGCGTGTCTGCCTCGACGTGGATGCCTCGCTCCGGATCGCGCGGGCGCACCTCGGCGTCCGCCGATCTCCGCTGCGCTCGCCGCAGGATGCGGCGGCGGTGGCCCGCGGTGCTGCCGAGCGCGGGTTCCGCGTAGTCGGAGTGATGTTCTACGAAGCCCAGATCGCGGGCTTGCCCGACTCGTCGCGGGCCGTGCGGCTGATGAAGCGGCGCTCGGCCGGCGAGCTGGCGCGCCGGCGCGGGGCGGTCACCGCCGCCGTCGAGCAGGTGAGCGGCACGCTCGAGACCGTCAACAGCGGCGGCACCGGCAGCATCGAGGTCAGCTCAGCCGACCCGTGCGTCACCGAGGTCACCGCCGGATCCGGTCTGTACGTGCCGACGCTGTTCGATCACTACGACGCGTTTGACCCTCGCCCCTCGCTGTTCTTCGCGCTCGCGGTGGTCCGTCGCCCGAGCGACGACATCGCCACCGTCTTCGGGGGCGGGTACATCGCCTCCGGGCCACCGGGAAGGACGAGGGTGCCTTCCCCCGTCGCGTCCGGGATGTCGCTCATCGGGACCGAGAGTGCCGGGGAGGTGCAGACCCCTGTCCGCGGAGCGGCCGCCGCCGGGCTCCGGATCGGCGACCGTGTCTGGTTCCGGCACGCGAAGGCCGGGGAGTTGTGCGAGCGCTTCGACAAGATCCACGTCGTCGAGGGTGACACCGTGGTCGACGTGGTTCCCACCTACCGCGGCGAGGGCAAGAACTTCGGGTGATCCCGCAGTCCGGCGCGCCCCTCAGTTGTGCGCGATGTCCCCCCAGCCCTCGACCTCGGAGGGTTTGCGCGGGGCCGGCCCGATGTAGCGGGCGGATGGGCGCACGAGACGGCCGGTCTTCTTCTGCTCCATGATGTGAGCCGACCAACCCGCGGTGCGTGCGCAGGTGAACATCGCCGGCATCATGTGCGGAGGCACGTCCGCGAAGTCGAGAATGACAGCCGCCCAGAACTCGACGTTCGTCTCGATCGGCCGGTCGGGGCGACGCTCGCGCAGTTCGGCGAGGGCGGCCTGCTCAAGCTCCTGTGCCGCCTCGAATCGGGGGGCGTTGAGCTCCTGGCAGGTGCGGCGCAGTACCCGGGCCCGTGGGTCCTCCGCTCGATAGACCCGATGCCCGAAGCCCATCAACCGGTCGTGACGGTCGAGGATCGAGGACACCACCTTCTTGGCGTTACCGTTCTTCTCGACCTCCTCGATCATGGGCAGCACGCGGGCCGGAGCGCCCCCGTGCAGAGGGCCGCTCATGGCACCGATGGCTCCGGACATCGCGGCGGCGACATCGGCGCCGGTGGAGGCGATCACCCTGGCGGTGAACGTGGAGGCGTTCATGCCGTGCTCCGCGGCGGAGACGAAGTAGGCGTCGACGGCCTTGACGTGCTCGGGGTCAGGGTCTTCGCGCCAGCGCACCATGAACCGCTCGACGATCGTCGAACACTGGTCGATGCGCGACTGCGGGACCGCGGGGGTGGCGAGACCGCGGGCGGACTGCGCGACGTAGGACAGCCCCATCACGGCAGCGCGGGCCAGCTGCTCGCGAGCCTCCTCGTCACTGATGTCGAGCAGCGGGCGGTAACCCCACACGGGGGAGAGCATCGCCAGCGCTGCCTGCACGTCGACCCGAACGTCGCCGGTGTGCACCGGTATGGGGAACGGCTCGGCCGGCGGCAGGCCCGGACCGAACTTCCCGTCGACGAGCAGGGCCCACACGTTGCCGAACGTCACCGCCCCGACAAGATCGTCGATGTCGACACCGCGATATCGCAACGCGCCGCCGTCCTTATCCGGCTCGGCGATCTCGGTCTCGAAGGCGATGACGCCCTCGAGTCCGGGGCTGTAGTCGTCGGCTGCCATGGTCGCTCCGATCGGAAGAGGTGGCTCAGGTTCGACAGATGGATCACACCTGTCCCCCTATTCTGCCGGTACGCCCCTGGGCCTTGGCCAGGAGGTGTAAGGATTGACCCAATGACCGACCCCTCTGCGATGCGTCGCGGCTACCTCCGCTACCAGCTCGACGAGACTCTGGCCCCCGATGATTGGCTGGAGCTGTTTCAGCTGTGGTTCGACGAGGCTGCCGGCGATGACGCCGTCCTGGAGGCCAACGCCATGCAGCTCGCCACGGTCGGTGTCGATGGCCGCCCGAGCGTACGAACGGTATTGCTGAAGGGCCTCGACCCCCGGGGAATCGTCTTCTACACCAACTATGACTCGGCGAAGGCCGCAGACCTTGCCGCGAACCCCTATGCCAGCGCCGTGTTCGTCTGGCTCGCGCACGAACGCCAGGTGCGGGTGAGCGGCCCGACGGGCCGTATCGACCGCGTCGAGACCGACGAGTACTTCGCCAGCCGCCCCCGTGGCTCCCAGCTCGGGGCGTGGGCCTCCCCGCAGTCGGCAGTCGTGGCCTCGCGCTCGGTACTCGAGCAGGCGGCGAGCGAGGTCGAGGTGCGCTTCGAGGGTACGGGCGTGCCAACCCCGCCCCACTGGGGCGGCTACCGGCTCGTCCCCGAGGTGGTCGAATTCTGGCAGGGCCGGGAAGACCGCCTCCACGACCGGCTGCGCTATCGCCATGACCCGGCCACCGGCGACCTCGGATGGGTGCGCGAGCGGCTCGCTCCGTGACTGGGGCGACACCGCCCGGCGCCGAACCGCCCGATCTGGGCGACGAGTCGCCTGACCCCGCCGAAGCGCCCGAACAGGCCCGGACGCTGCGTGCCCTACTGGGCAGGCAGGCGGTTGACACCCGGCCCCTGGCCATCGGCGCCTACCGTCGGCTGCTGGTCGGGAACGGGACCTCGTTCGTCGGCTCGATGATCACCCAAGTGGCCGTACCAGTGCAGGTCTACGCCCTGTCGGGGTCGTCGCTAGACGTCGGCTTCGTCGGGCTCGCCGGGCTGGTCCCCATCGTCGTCTTCGGCCTGTACGGCGGCGCGGTGGCCGATGCGGTCGACCGCCGTCGCCTATACCTGTGGTCCTCTGTCGCCAGCTGGGCGGTGACGCTCGCCCTGCTGGCCCAGACGCTGTTCCAGGTGGGCAGTATCGCGCTCATCCTCGTCCTGGTCGCACTGCAGTCAGCTGCCTTCGCCATCGCCGCGTCCTCGCGCGGGGCGATCGTCGCGCGCATCGTGCCGCGCGAGCTGGTCCCGTCCGCGAACACGCTGAGCTTCACGGTCAGCAACGCCGGACAGGTGCTCGGGCCGCTGTTGGCGGGATTGCTGATCAGCCTGCGACACGGCTTCGCCTGGGCCTACGCCGTGGACGCCCTGTCCTTCACCGCCGCTCTGTACTCCGCGCTCCGGCTGCCGGCCATGCCCGCGGCGCACGACGCGGAGCGAGCCGGGCTGCGGTCCATCCTCGAGGGTCTGCGGTTCATCGCCGGGCGACCCGTGCTGCTGATGTCGTTCGCCGTGGACATCGTGGCGATGGTGTTCGCGATGCCGCGATCGCTCTTCCCGGCGGTCGCGGCCGACCGCTTCCACGGCACCGTGGGGCCGCTGTACGCAGCCATCGCGATCGGGTCGGTGGCCGCCGGACTCTCCAGCGGCTGGATCGGGCGGGTCCGCCGCCAGGGGCGCGCGCTCGTCCTCGCGATCGTCGTCTGGGGGGCTGCGGTGGCCCTGTCGGGGCTGGCGACACGCCTGTGGCTGGTCGTTGCCTTGCTCGCCTTCGCAGGTGCTGCGGACCTGGTCAGCTCTGTCTATCGACAGACGATCCTGCAGACCTACGCGCCCGACGAACTACGCGGGCGGATGCAGGGAGTCTTCACCGCGGTGGTTGCCGGCGGCCCGCGACTCGGCGACGTCCGGGCCGGGGCTACCGCGGCCGCGACGGGCGTCGCGTTCTCCTGGACCGCGGGCGGAATGGCGTGCATCGTCATCGTGGCGCTGGCCGGTTTCGCCTCGCGCCAATTCTGGCGATACGACATCCGCGCCCCCCTCCCGCCCGGCTCTCCGGACCACTCCAAAGGCCCCTCGAGCGCCGCGTCTGGGTAGCGTGTGCCTGCATGGCGCTCACCGGGAACCAGTACGCAATCGGGGCGGGCGACTTCGAGGCGACGGTCGTCGAGGTGGGTGGGGGTCTGCGGTCCTTCGCGCACCGGGGCGTAGACATCGCGGCGAGCTATGGCGAGGGGTTACCGCCCAAGGCCGCGGGCGCGATTCTGGTTCCGTGGCCGAACCGGCTGGCCGGCGGCCGCTTCCCGTTCGACGGCTCGCAGTACCAGACCGCGCTCACCGAGCCGCTGACCGGGAACGCGATTCACGGCCTGGGGCGTTGGGCTCGTTGGACGGCGGTCGAGCACGGCCCGTCGTCGGTGACGATGCGGCTAGACATAGTCGCGCAGACGGGGTGGCCGTTTGAGGTGAGCGTTGCGGTGACCTACTCGCTGGACCGGCACAACGGTTTGATGGTGACTGCGGCGGCAGAGAACAAGGGCCTGGGACGCGCCCCGTTTGGCATGGGATTTCACCCCTACCTGTCCCTCGGCGGTTCGACCGTGGACGAGGCTTGGCTGCGGGTGCCGGCCGCCGAGCGAATGGTCGTGGACGCCCGGCAGATCCCGGCCGGTCGGGAACCGGTGGCCGGCACCGCCTACGACCTGCGTGACGGTGCGCCGCTGGGCCGGTTGCGCCTGGACGACGGGTTCACCTCGATCGAGTTCGTCGGCGGGCGAGGCGTCGTCGAGGTGCGCACCGCGCACGGCGGCGGCAGAGTGTGGTTCGACCGTGAGTTCACCTGTGTGCAGGTATATACGCTCGATGCCCTCGGTGAGGGCACTGCTGCGATCGCGATCGAACCCATGACGTGCCCGGCCGATGCGTTCAACTCGGGAGTCGGCCTCATCGTGCTCGAACCCGGCTCGGGTTGGACCGCCTCGTGGGGCATCCAAGCGCGCTGAGTGATCCGCGACCGTCTGCTCGGGCGCTGACGGCGTCACCGGGCCTGCTGGAACCGTTCCAGTGCCTGCTCACGCTCGACCGAGTGGTCGATGATCGGCGGCGGGTATTCCGCTGGCGGCGGATCGAGGCGCCACGGTTCGTGCACAGCGGGGCCGGGAATCGATCGCAGTTCGGGAATCCAGCGCCGAACGTAGTCGCCGTCCGGGTCGAACTTGCGGCCCTGGGTCGTGGGATTGAAGATGCGGAAGAACGGCGATGCGTCCGTGCCTGAGCCGGCGGTCCATTGCCACCCGTGCTGGTTGCTCGCCAGGTCCGCATCGACGAGGTGGCGCATGAAGTGCCGCGCCCCGTGGGTCCACTCGATGTGCAGGTCCTTCACCAGGAACGACGCCACGATCATCCGCACTCGGTTGTGCATCCAGCCGAGGGCCAGCAGCTGCCGCATGCCGGCATCCACGATCGGGTAGCCGGTACGGCCCTCACGCCAGGCGTCGAAACGGGTCCCCGGCTCGTCGTAGCGGATCGAGGCGAGCTGTGGCTGGAAGTACTCGCGCGCCGATGGCGGCCAGTGGTGCAGGACCGACGCGTAGAACTCGCGCCACGCGAGTTCGCGGCGGAACACCTCGTCCGCCTCGGTCAGCTGGGCCAGCAGGGTGCGCGGATGGATCGCGCCCCACTTCAGCCACACCGACAGGTGTGAGGTGCGGTCCAAGTCCGGCCGGTCGCGGACCGCGGGGTAATCGCCCAGGTCCGCCGAGCGGTACGCCTGCCACGCCTCGCGCGCCGCCGCCTCGCCTGCACCCGGCAGCACGAGCTCGCCCGCCAACGTTGGATCCGAGGGGATCTCCAGGCCCTCGGCGCCCTCCTGCCAGTCGACCTGGGTACGTCGCGCGGGAGCTCGCCAGCCGTGTGCGCACCAGGCCCGATAGAACGGCGTGAACACCTTGTAAGGCGTGCCATCGGCCTTCAGCACGCGCCCGGGCGCGACGGCATACGGCGATCCAGTGCTGATCAGCGCCACATCGCCGAGCGCACGTGCGACGGCCTCGTCCCGACGCCTGCCGTAGGGGCCGTAGTCGGCGGTGACGTGCACTGCCGTGGCCGCGACCTCGCGGACGAGCGCGGGCACCACGGTCGCCGGTCTTCCGCGGCGCAGGACCAGGCGTCCACCCAGACCCCGCAGATCGTCGTCCAGAGATCGCAAGCTGCGATACAGGAATGCGATCCGGGCCGGCCCGGCCGGCTTGAGCAGGGCTGGATCGAGAACGTAGAGGGCGACCACTGGCCCTTCGTGCGCTGCCGCATTCAACGCCGGCTGGTCGTGCAGGCGCAGATCGCGTCGGAACCACATCACGGATGCCATCGCTCGAGTCTGCCGTGTGGGACCAACCGATCGGTTCGAGTTGATATGCAACTAGCTGCATAGTACATTCGCTGAATGTCGTTGGAGCACGCGATTCTCGTGTCGCTGTCCGAGCGCGCCAGCTCGGGATACGAGCTCGCCTCGCGTTTCGACAGGTCGATCGGTCACTTCTGGAGCGCGACGCACCAGCAGGTCTACAAGGTGCTTTCGCGCATGCACGGCGCGGGCTGGGTGGCGGCCACCGTCATCGCTCAGGACGGACGGCCCGACAAGAAGGTCTACGACCTCACCTCGGCCGGGCGCGACGAGTTGTCCCGGTGGATCGGGGAGCCCGCCGAACCCGAGGTCACCCGCTCCGAGCTCGCGGTCAAGCTGCGCGGAGCCTCCCACGGCGACACCGGCGCGGTCGTCAGCGAGGTCGCGCGGCATCGCGATATGCACCGGCTGCGCCTGGACGTGTACCTGGCCAGCGAGAAGCGGGAGTTTCCGGACCCAGCGCGGCTACACGGGGTGCCCCTGCATCAGTATCTCGTGCTGCGCGGGGGTATCAGCTACGAACGCGGCGCCATCGACTGGTGCGAGGAAATCCTGACTGCGCTTCGCCGACCGGCGGTCGCCGCACCACCTATGGGAGGGGCCCGATGAGTTCTCGCTACCCGCATCTGCTCGAGCCGCTGGACCTCGGCTTCACGACGCTGCCCAACCGGGTGTTGATGGGTTCGATGCACGTCGGGCTGGAGGACCGTCCCAAGAACGTGCGACGTCTGGCCGACTTCTATGGTGAGCGCGCGGCCGGCGGCGTCGGGCTCATCGTCACCGGCGGGTTCAGTGTCAATCGCGCCGGCTGGCTGCTTCCCTTCGCAGGCAAGATCACCACGACGGCCGAGGCGCGGCGCCACGAGGCGGTGACGTCGGCGGTACACGATGCGGGCGGGAAGATCGCCCTCCAACTGCTGCATGCGGGGCGATATGCCTACCACCCGTTGAGTGTGAGTGCCTCGCGCACGAAGTCGCCGATCACGCCGTTCAAGGCACGTGGTCTGCGGGCCGCCGAGGTCCGCGCGACGATCGCCGATTTCGCCGCCTCTGCCGCGCTCGCCCAACGGGCCGGGTACGACGGTGTCGAAATCATGGGCTCAGAGGGCTACCTCATCAACCAGTTCCTCGCTCCGCGGACCAACCGGCGCACCGACGAGTGGGGCGGCACCGCGCAGAAGCGACGACGGTTCGCAGTCGAGATCGTGCGGCAGGTCCGGGCCGCGGTGGGTGCGGAATTCATCGTCATCTACCGGTTGTCGATGCTCGACCTGGTGGAGCAGGGCCAGACCTGGGACGAGGTGGTCGCCCTCGCAGTGGAGGTAGAAGCCGCCGGCGCCACCCTGATCAACACCGGCATCGGCTGGCACGAGGCGCGTGTGCCGACGATTGTGACCTCCGTGCCGCGTGGTGCATTCACCTGGATCACCGCCCGGCTTCGACCCGAGGTCTCGATCCCGGTGATCGCCTCCAACCGCATCAACATGCCAGAGACGGCTGAAGAGATCCTGGCGCGCGGCGACGCCGACATGGTGTCGATGGCGCGGCCGTTCCTCGCCGATCCGGACTGGGTGGCGAAGGCGGCCGCCGACCATAGCGACGAGATCAACACCTGCATCGGCTGCAATCAGGCGTGTCTGGACCACACCTTCGCCCACAAGACCGCCAGCTGCCTGGTCAACCCGCGAGCCGCCCACGAGACCGAACTTCGCCTGTTGCCGACCCGCCACGCCAAGCGCCTAGCAGTGGTCGGTGCCGGCCCCGCCGGGCTCGCGGTCGCCACCACCGCTGCGCGTCGGGGGCACAGCGTCGATCTCTTCGAAGCCTGCGACGAGATCGGCGGCCAGTTCAACCTGGCCCGGCGGATCCCGGGCAAGGAGGAGTTCGCCGAGACCATCAGGTACTTCACCCGCCAGCTCGAGCTCTGCGGGGTGAAGGTGTCGCTGAACCATCCGGTGACCGCTGACGAGCTGTGCACCGCGGGCTTCGATGAAGTGGTGCTGGCCACGGGCGTCCTGCCTCGTCTGCCGGCGATCGAGGGCATCGACCGGCCGAATGTGCACTCCTATGCCGATGTGATCACCGGGCGGGCCCAGGTCGGCGCCCGGGTGGCGGTCGTCGGGGCCGGAGGCATCGGCTTCGACGTCTGCGAATTCCTGACGCACGCGGGCTCACCCGGTGCGCCACAGGACCGCGAGTCCTGGATGAGGGAGTGGGGCGTCGGTGACCCGGCGCAGTCGAGGGGCGGCCTCGCGGTCGCGGTCGCCGTCGAGTCGCCGCGCCAGGTCTACCTCCTGCAGCGCAAGAAGTCGCGCGTCGGCGCGGGCCTGGGCAAGACCTCCGGGTGGGTACACCGCGCGGCTCTGAAGGCGCGCGGGGTCGAGATGATCAACGGCGTGAACTACGAGCTCATCGACGACGCAGGTATGCACGTCAGGCTCGGCGAGAAGCAGGACGACGTCCGCGTCATCGAGGTCGATGATGTCGTCGTCTGTGCGGGCCAGGAACCTCGGCGTGAACTGTTCGAGGCCCTGCAGGGCAAAGTCAGTGGCGTCCACCTGGTGGGTGGTGCCGACATTGCCCTGGAGCTCGACGCGAAGCGTGCGATCGACCAGGGAACGCGGCTGGCCGCGAGCCTGTGAGGTTGCGGGCTTGTCGGTAGCCAGGCCTACCGTGGAGGCCCCGATAACCTGCACCGAGGAGGCATCATGGCAACCCTGACCGGACGCCCGAACACGGCGCTACTCGTCATCGACGTCCAGAACGGCGTGATGGCTGGCGCGCACAACCGGGAAGCCGTCATCTCGAACGTGGTGCGTCTCGTGGACAAGGCCAGACTCGCCGGCGTGCCCGTGGTCTGGGTGCAGCACTGCGCAGACGATCTGCCCGAAGGCAGCGAAGGTTGGCACTACGTGCGCGAGCTACCGCCGGGGGAGGCCGAGCCAGTGGTCCACAAGCGTTATGGGGACTCCTTCGAGGAAACCGACCTCGAGACTGTGCTCGCCGAGCGAGAGATCGGGAGTCTCATCGTCGCCGGGGCGCAGACCGACTGCTGCGTGATGTCGACGCTGCACGGGGCGATCGTGCGAGGCTACGACGCGACGCTGGTGGCCGATGCCCACACCACCGAAGATCTGACGCAGTGGGGTGCCCCTACGCCGGACAAAGTCATCGACCATGCGAATTTGTACTGGAGCAACCACAGTGCACCCGGTCGTCGCTCCGGGACGCTGGAGACCGAAGCCGTCGTCTTCGGCTAAGGCGGTCCGCGCTCGTACGCATCGCCGCTCGTTCGCTTGGGTGAATATCGAACACACGTGTGCATTGTGCGCTACGCTGGCGTGCATGCCGATGGCCCTCCAGGCTTCGTTGCTCGACCTCGCGAACGAGGTCGAGCCCCGTCCGCTCGGCGCGGCGATCACACGGATTCCGCTGTCGGACGGCGCGTGGGTCGACCTGTTGCGAGGCTGGGTGCAGGGGTCCGCCGAGCTGTTCGAGCGACTGCGGGCCGATGTCGATTGGCGCGCCGAGCGGCGCCCGATGTACGACCGTGTGGTCGAGGTGCCGAGGCTGCTGGCCTTCTTCGGTGAGGACGACGCCTTCCCCGACCCTGCCCTGCTGAGGATGAAGCAGATGCTTGATGCGCACTACCGCGCCGAGCTGGGAGAGCCGTTCGCGACAGCCGGGCTCTGCCTCTACCGCGACGGGCGCGACAGCGTGGCGTGGCACGGCGACACGATCGGTCGCGGCAAGACCTGCGACACGATGGTTGCGATCGTCTCTGTCGGCGCGCCGCGCGCGCTGTTGCTGCGACCGCGTGGCGGCGCAGCGGGCCGCACGTTGCGCTACCAGCTCGGACACGGCGACCTGATCGTCATGGGTGGCAGCTGCCAGCGGACCTGGGAGCATGCGATCCCCAAGACGGCCCGCGCTGCGGGTCCGCGGATCAGCATCCAGTTCCGTCCACGCGGCGTCCGCTGACCTGCGGTGATCCGCGAACACGCCCGCCACGACGATCCAGGCCCGTGCCCTACTGGTGCAGGCCTTCCGCGGTGAGTTCACCGAGCATGACTGGCACCACACGTTCGGCGGCACGCACGCCCTCGTGTGGCGCCATGACGAGCTCATCGGGCATGCATCGCTGGTGGCGCGTCGGCTCACGCACCGGGGGATCGTGATGCGGGCGGGCTACGTCGAGGCCGTCGCGGTCCGTGCCGACCTACGAGGACGGGGCCACGGGTCGTCGCTGATGGGTGAACTCGAGCGCCTGATCCGGCGTCACTACGACTTGGGCGCGCTCAGCGCCACAGACGAGGCGGCCGCGTTCTACCTGGCCCGGGGCTGGCAACAGTGGCGGGGCGCCACGTCCGTCAACACCCCGGCGGCCGTGACACCCACGCCAGATGATGACGGTGGGGTCTATGTGCTCCCGGGCCGCGCGCACCTGGACCTCGATGCTGAGATCAGCTGTGAATGGCGCGGCGGCGACGTGTGGTGAGCCGGCCGCACGTGGGTGACACGGCGACGTTGCGCCGCTCAGACGACCTGGACGCCCTTCCAGAAGGCGACGTGATCGGTGATGTCCTTGGCGGCATCCTTGGGCTCGGGGTAGTACCACGCGCCGTCCGGGTTCGTCTTGCCGTCGACCTCAATCGAGTAGTAGGACGCGGTGCCCTTCCACGGGCACACCGAGTGGGTGTCGGACTCGCGCAGGACATCAGCACGCACCGAATCGCGCGGAAAATACTGGTTGCCTTCGACGACGACGGTCTCATCACTCTCGGCGATGACGGTCCCGTTCCACGATGCTGTGGTCACGTGGCGACTCCTCTGTGGGTTGACTGTCCGGTCAAACGTCGAGGACTCGGTCGTCATTCCGCGCGGGCGCGAGTACCCGGGCGAGGAATGCGACCTGGTGGGCAACGGCCGCCCCGTGCCAGCGTTTGCCGACGTGCACGTCGAAATGATCGCAGGGGTAGTGCCGTACCTCGGCCCGGCCCTGGAACGCGGCCTTGGCCGCCGCATGCGGGGGCGCGCTGCGGTCGAAGTCAGCGATCTGGACAAGCAGCGGGCAACGCAGGTGCCGGGCTTGCTTGCCGGGCCGATGATTGCCAAGCTCAAGGGTTATCGTCGCCGCGATCTCGTTGCGCCACGTCGGTCCGGCGATCGACAGGTAGTCCTCGTAAAGTCCCGGCAGCGACATGGCGGCGAGCTCTCCGGGCCGTCCCACGACGGCCATCATCACCGTCTCTCGTCCGGTGATCGCCGCCAGCCGGCCCCGAAGCCCGATCGCGCCGGCGCGAACCAGGCTTGTCGCGCTGTGGGTCGCCAGCGCGTGCTTGGCGGCGGCACGGCCGTCGACCAGCGGCGTTAGCGAGATGACGGCGACGACATCCTCACGGCCCGCGGCGGCAGTGAGCACTGTGCCGCCGGACACCGAGACGCCCCACAACACCAGTCTCCGTCCGTCAACCCCTGGCAGCGCAGCCGCGGCAGCCATCGCGGCCCGGTAGTCCGCGAGCTGCGCCTGCATCGAGACCAGCTGGCGGGGCCGGCCATCGCTCGCGCCGAAGCCTCGGTAGTCGAAGGCGAACACGTCGACCCCGGCGCCGCCGAGAGCCTCGGCGAACGGCGCCAGTCCGGAGTCCTTCGTGCCGCCGAGTCCGTGAGCCATCACCGCGATCGGCTTCCCGTCAGGCCCCGCGAGGCGGTCGTCCACCGCCCGGAACAGCCACGCCGCGCAGTCGACTCCCGCGGAGATGAAGGCGACCTCCTCGGGCATCATGGGGCGATCCGCTCGGCGGTCGTGGTGCCCCATATGCAGCGGAGCCAGATGGTGACGAGCACCTCGGCGCGGGCCGACTCGTCAAGGGGGTCCCCAAGGGCCAGGCGTTGCATGGCAAGGTCGTTCAGCTCCAGCAGGACAGTGGCCAGGGCACTGCCGGACGGCCCGTCGGGGGCACGACCGGCAGCCCGTTCGGCGTCGATCATGGCCGCGATGGGCTCGACGAACGACGTGCGATCGCTGTCCCAGAGCTCGCGCACCGCACTGTTGGACTGACGCGCCTCCAACATCGCCGAGTAGAGATGACGATGACCGGCCCAGGCGGCGAACACCCCACGGATGGTGGCTTCGATGCGTTCCCGAGGGGTGCCCTGCGCGCCAAGCAGGCTGCCGGCCGCGACAAAGACCTCGTCGTACATATCGGTCATGACTGCCGCGACGGCGGCTGCCTTGTTCTCGAAGTAGAAGTAGAAGGCCGACCGTGTCACGCCCGCGCGGCGCGAGATGTCGGCGATATTGATGGTGTCGAGCGTGCCGTCGCGTAACAGTTCGTCAAGCGCGCGCAGGAGGGCGGCGCGACGTTGGTCGCCGCGATACGGCCCTCTGCGATCGAGCACCGCCGCCCTGGTCATGCGCTCGCCCTCGTTGCGAAGGCCGGCCCCTGCGCGAGGGCTCGGCGCCGTCCCTGCGGCAATTCCTTCGTGCGCATGTCGTGTTCGTAGATGAAGTAGTCGACCTGCTGGGTGTGGCGCGGGCGGTCCACCATATGACCCACGAACTTGCGTTCGTCCTCCACGATGACCCGCTGCATCTCAGAGATCGATGGCGGGCGGTAGTACCCGGCGGCGTACGCGGCGATCAGGCGTGCCTGGCACTCAACGAAGGGGAAGAGCGTCGGGACGGCCTGCGCGAAGCCGGCGAACGCCAGATCGGCGACCTCTGGCTTGAATATTCGCTTGAACAACTTGAGCTGGTTGTCCGGTGCGCTGACGAAGTCGGCGTCGAAGAACGGGAAGGTGATGTTGTAGCCGGTCGCGTAGATGATCACGTCGAAGTCGCTGCTCGTCCCGTCCTCGAAGTGCACCGTGGACCCGGCGAGCATCCTCACGTTCGGCTTGGGGATCACGTCACCGGAGCCGAGTCGCAGCGGAAGCTCGACCGACTGGGTGGGGTGGGCTTCGAAGAACTTGTGATTCGGCGTCGGCAGGCCGAACATCTCGGGCCGCCCGGCACTGAGGGGCTGACCCCACTGCGCCACCTTGCGCTGCCAGGACAGCGGCAGGTAGGGCGTCGTCGCGTAGTACTTGTCCGCCGGTCGGCCGGCGATGTACTTCGGGACGATCCACGCGCCGGAGCGGGTGGTGAGGGTCAGGGTGTTGCCCAGTGCCTTGGACGACAGCTCGACAGCGATGTCGGCCGCGCTGTTGCCGATCCCGACCACCAGGATCCGCTTGTTCCGGAAGTCCAGCGGGGTGGATGGGTCGATGTAGTGATGTGAGTGCAGCGTCCGGCCGGTGAACTCCCCAGGGAAGTCGGCTAAACGCGGATCCCAGTGATGGCCGTTGGCGACGACGAGGAAGTCGAACTCGCGGGTGGACCCGTCCTGCGTCGCGATCCGCCAGCCGCCATCGGGGCGATGGTGGGCGCGCACCACGGCATTGCCGAACTCGATGTGGTTGCGCAGGGCGAAGGCATCGGCGTAGTCGTCGAGGTAGGCCTTGATCTGGGTGTGGTGCGGAAAGTCCGGGTAGTCCTCGGGCATCGGGTAGTCCTTGAACGAGAGCCGATGCTTGGAGGTGTCGATATGCAACGACCGGTATGCGCTGCTGTGCCCGTTAGGGTTGCCGAACGCCCAGTTGCCGCCCACCCGGTCCGACGACTCGAAGCAGGTGTAGGGCACGGCGTAGTCGTTTAGCATCTTCGAGGCCGTGAGGCCGCTGATACCCGCGCCGATGACCGCCGTTCGTGGTCCGCTCATCAATAAGCTCCCGATCGCCGTAATCCGACGACCCTAGAGCGAGATTTGACACGCGTCAACAAAGCTTGATGGGCGTGGAGAGCTGGGGTCACGCAGAGGCGGCCTGGTGGGGCGGCGGACCAGTTGAGTTTCGGCGCGTCAGGTCAGCGGTCGGGTGGCACCGATCGTGCCCGACTCGACGTCGTTGGCCGAGATCACCTTGATGCGGTCACCGCTGTGCGGAGCCTCGACCACATTTCCGTTGCCGAGATAGATGGCCACGTGACCGATACCGCCGATGGTCCCGTCCTTGCTCCAGAACAACAGATCTCCCGGCTGCAAGGAATCGAGCGCCGGATGAAAGGAGCCGCTTTCGGTGTACTGGCCAGCGGCCGAGTGGTCCAGGGAGGTGAACTGGGCCATCGCATACATGACCAGGCCCGAGCAGTCGAAACCGAGGATGCGCGAATCATTGCGCGACGCGGAGTCAATGGCTTGGCCGTACGTCGGCCCAGACGCGTTGCCCGCATCCCAGCTGTAGGGCCAGCCGACCCAGGCCAGCGCGCGCTGGGCGATCTGGATACCGCGAGCCGACGTCCATCGCCCCATCGGGGACGGCACTGCCGCGGCCGGCGGGACCGGCGCGACGTTGTTGGCGACCTGGGTGTTGCTGACCGGCGCCGCGTACATCATGATCTGCGTGGATGACGTCGCCTGCGGCTTCACGTGCATGACCACCGCGGCGATCAGGCCCACCACCGCCAGCATCGCGACCACAGCCGCGATGGCGATCGCGGCGATCAAACTGTCCGATGTTGGTCCGCCCGGCGGAGGTGCCGGCGCCGCGGAGCCCGGGCCCTGCCCCACAATCGCCCGCGAGGAAGACAGTGCTGGTGCGGACAAGCGTTCGCTCCTCACAGCATCGTTCGTGGCGGGTCGTCCCACACTTGCGGTCCCTGGCGCCCGCGTCAAACTGAACGTGACAGTCGCCGATTGTGACCGGCAGTCTGTCCGAGGCCCCAGCCCCGGTCCCGGGTTCACTTCCTGGTCGGGAAGTGGGGCGGGCGAGTGCCGCCGTGCCCTACCAGAACGCGTCAGACTGAGCAGGTGACACAGGTGCCCCAGTTGCGCTGGATCGCGGACGCAGATGGCGACGCGCTGGCCGCCGCCTCGGCATTGTTCGACTATTCGCCGCGGGTCGACGCGAGCCGTCATTTCCTCGACCGCGGCGGGCACCACCTGTGCCTCGCCTACGTCGAGGGCGAGCCCGTCGGGTTCGTGTCCGGGGTCGACATCACCCACCCCGACAAGGGGACCGAGATGTTCTTGTACGAGCTCGCCGTCGCGCCCGCGCAGCAACGCCGGGGGATCGGCCGCGCCCTGGTCGAGGCTCTCGCCGATCGGGCCCGGGCGCTGGACTGCTACGGGATGTGGGTACTCACCGACGCGGAGAACGCGGCCGCACTGGCGGTGTATCGCTCGGCCGGGGCGCACGACGTGCAGGATGCGGTGATGCTCACCTGGCGACTCGAGCCAGCGCATCCGACATTCGTCGAGCCAACCGCCTAGCCACCTGCTGCCACCGAGCCGGGCGGGTTTCGCAGCTGAAACGGAACCGTTGGGGGCCGGCCGCGCGAAGGAGTCTGTTGGGTGCTGAGCCAGATAAGTTAGGGTTGCCTAACCTAACTTCTTTGGCTCCTCGACACACCACGGAGGCCCACGACCATGCATTCCCCGACGGCGGGTCCGCGCCGGCGTTGCGCCGCGGCCCGGTCCACGGCCGCCTGCCTGCTCGCTGCCCTCGTCCTCGCCCTGTCGCTGACGGCCTGCAGCAGCTCGGCGCACCCGAGCTCCGGATCCCAGCCGAGTGGATCCTCCTCGTCGATCGCGGGCCAGACGATCACCTTGTACAACGGCCAGCACGAACAGACCACCAACGCTCTGGTGGCCGCGTTCGAGAAGCTGACGGGCGTCACCGTGAAGGTCCGCAGCAGCGATGAGGACACCCTCGCGCAGCAAATGCTGCAGGAGGGATCGCATTCACCGGCCGACGCCTTCTATACCGAGAACTCCCCTCCTCTGGTCAAGCTGGACAAGGCCGGACTCCTCGCCTCGGTCGATCCGGCCACCCTGGCGACCGTGCCGAGCGCCTACAACGCCTCCGACAAGTCCTGGGTCGGGATCTCCGTGCGCGTCAGCGAATTGATCTACAACACAGACGCACTCACACCTGCTGACCTGCCGACCACGGTCCTCGGCCTGGCCGACCCGAAGTGGAAGGGCAAGCTCGACATCGCGCCGTCGGAGACCGACTTCCAGCCGATCGTCACGTCGGTCGACGCCGCGGTCGGCGACGCGGCGACCGTGGCGTGGCTCAAGGGGCTCAAGAGCAACGCCGCCACCCGCCTGGACCCGAGTAACGAGACACTGGTGAACAACGTCAACAGCGGCACCACCCAACTCGGGTTGATCAATCACTACTACTGGTACCGACTGCGGGCCGAGAAGGGCGCCACCGGCATGCATTCGGCGCTCGCGACGCTCGCGCCACGGGACAACGGCTATCTGCTCGACGTCTCCGGTGCGGGCGTCCTCAGATCGAGCAGCCACCAGCAGGCGGCGCAGGCGCTGGTCCGTTTCCTGGTCAGTGCGCCCGGGCAG
>JALYIS010000017.1 GCA_030775705.1 Actinomycetota bacterium | reverse complement strand
GGGTCAGCAGCCGACCTGCGTCCCACCCACACCGGCCGCCGCTCGGCCCGCGATCCCCTGGGCGACGCCGCCGACTTCTCAGCCGAACACCGGCTGCACACCGCCATCCCGTCCCCACCCACCGCCGCGCAGACGGCCCTGGGAGCCTGCGTCGCCGTCCCAGTGCTCTCAGCCGAATCAGTACAAGCCGCCGGTGAACGCGTTCGGTGGCTGGTCGACTCATCGCGCGCGCAGGGGCTTTCGGTCTCGGCCACCAACGTCGGCTGGGGCCGCGACACCAGCGAAGCACTGACCAGTGTCCAGCTCGCAGCGCTCAGCCCCCACTTGTCCCACGTCGCGCAAGTTCATTACCGGTGTCTCAGCAGCTATCCACGAAGGCCTCGTCCCACCGTTCCCCCCGTACATCGGTCGTTACCCGCGCTGTTCTGGCACCGGTGGGTGCTGCCGGTCGACGACACCCACGTCGGGTTCGAACAGATCCGGCTGGCGCTCAGCGTGGGCGTGGTCATTGCCGCTGGGCGCCTGCGGCTCGAGGACGCGTGCGCCTGCCTCGGAATGGCCACGACACCCAAGGCAGCATCGCGTGCGCTGCAAGCGTTGGGGGCACGGCCAGACTGGGCGGCGACGACGGACATGCTGACCCGCGTGGCCGACACGCTCGCCGAGCATCCCGCGCCGATCGACTACGAACGCCGCCGTCGCCTACCGATGGGTGACCTGCTACCTGAATCGTCGTGGCACGACATCTGCCGACGCCTCGGGCTCAGACCCGGCCGCGTAGTCAAGCATCGGCTCATCCGCTGCTGGCTCTACGAACGCATCGCGGGCTCCCCTGGTCGAATGTTCCTGCACGCGATCGACACTGGGCCATTCCGTGCCATGCTCGCCGACCTTCCCCGCACGCTCTATCCCGAACTCGTCTCGGCGCTCGACGCAGCGGCCCGCCGGTTCCTCGACGACCAGGACTTGGGACACGAGCCGCTGCGATGGTCACCACCGCAGGACGCCGCTCCCGCCTGGACGAGCCGCCGGCCGCTAAATGAGGCCATCGACGTCGGCAAGTTGCACGAACTGGTCCAACCGCGGGACTCCCGTCTCGGGGCGGTCACCGCGCGTCTGGGCGCCTCGATCGACTCGGTCCGTGAGGCACTCAACGACGCGCCCGCCCCGCCTCCGACACTGACCCTCGCGCAGCGGCGTGCCACCGGTGCCGTCATGGTCGGTGCCCGTGCCCAGCTGACCCCGGAAGTTCTTGCCGATCTGTATGTGCGGCAACGACTTACCCTGAAGGCCATCGGTGAAACCGTCGGTGTATCGAAACAAACCATTGGACGGTTGGCCCGTGAGTACGGGATCCCGCTGCGACCGTCAGCCGTGTCGAGCCGTCGCCACGCGCTCGGTACTGACGAGTGATCCCTAGCCCCGTGCAACGGGTTCTATGCTGCGTAGCACTGGCGTAACAGGCGTGCGGTGTTCTTGCGGGCCGTTTCTGCGGCCACGTCGATCTGAACTTGTTCGAGGAGCTCCTCGTTGAGCGCCTCGGCTCCTGTCCGGATCGCCCGCGCGCACCCTCGGAGGATCAAGTTCGTCAGCGATCCCATGTACCCGGTGCTGCGCTCGAACAGGTAGTCGCTCAGCGTGCGGGACAGCATTCCGTCTTGGTGGTGCGCCAGTACGAGGTTGCGTTCGATGGCCTTGACGACGGTGCGCCACTCTCGACGTTGCTGGGCGGTCTTGCACTTGAACGCCTCCAACGTGTAGCCGGTAGTGCGCCGGGCGGTGGGACCGAGCACCGCCTTGCCGAAGGTGCGACCCCGCCGGTAGAGACCGAGATCGGTGAGCCCGACGCCCACGAGCAGCAACGTGATGGGGAAATCGTTCGAGAGGTACTTCAACTGGTTGCTGACCTTCGAACCATCGGCGGATTCCCACCGCAGGAAGTGGAGGTCGTCGACGATGAGCAGGCGCACCTCGCAGGCGAGGAAGAGGTCGAGCGCCCGCCGGGAGAAGTCGCCGGCGGTTCCCTGGTAGCGACCGGGGTGGGCGAAGTAGTGCAGCAGCGATCCATTGAG
>JALYIS010000016.1 GCA_030775705.1 Actinomycetota bacterium | reverse complement strand
AGAGTGCCATCGCGCCTGCTGATCTCCGTCCCCAGAAGGCTAGAGACCGCGTACTTGCTCCCCCATCTGGACTCGAAGCAGAAACCCTTCGAGTTGATCTTGGACAGTTGGTCAGTGTTGTGGAGTGCCTATAAATGCTGGCATACAAGGGATCTGACACCAACCGGTGATTGTCGATGTTGGAGGAAATTGACAGTAAAAGATGACTAAAAGATGACTGAAGAATGCCCATCGACTTCGAATGATCGTGTCGATTTCGACGCTCGACCCGGTCGCGTTCATCGCCCGGCCGGCCATCGGCCGTGCTCAACCCGAGAGCGTCTCTAGGACGCCTTTAAGCGGGCCTCGAGGGCTTCGCGGGCGAGCTGGGAGATGGTCTTTCCCTCGCGTTCGGCGATCTTGGCGGCCTGATCACGAACCTGTTGGGGTACTCGGAATGCGATCTGCGGGGAGGGCGCCGCGTGGCCGGACAGCGAGGGTCGCCCGGTGACGCGGTGGATCTTCTCGACGATATCGGCAGCGACTTTCTCGGTCAGCCGGGTCCCGTCGTTGAGCCGGACATCCTCATCATCGAGATCGACGTCAGCCCCGATTGGGCTAGTAGCCGTGATCTTCGGCGGGGTGCGCTGGGCCATCGGTTCACCTCCTTAGACTGGTCGGCATGACGTGAATGACGAGTAGGTAGGACTGCCTTTCCGGTGTCGACGCGATCTGGACGGCGATGACTTCCAGTTCGCGACCACGGTCGTCGAGCCCGAGGTATTGCCACGCCTCGTTGCCCTGGTCGGTCATCGTTGCGGTCGGCGTCGCGGTGTTCATGACGTGTCTGGCGGAGGCCCGGCCGATGCGATGCTTGCGCGCCGCCTGGGTGAACCGGATCTCCACCGAGTCAATACTGTCCAACAGTACTACTGCCGTCAATCAGCGAGTCCTACGCCGTGAGAACCATTCCGCTGAGTCCTTTCAGGCAGACGAGCCACGGTCAGCGATGTCTCGATTGAGATCGATCCAGGCCTCGATGTCACCTCGCCGGTACACGACGCGCCGGCCGAGGCGGAAGCTGCGGGGTCCGGTGCCGAGGTGGCGCCAGTATCGAAGCGTGGCGAGGGGAGCGCGGAGGACGTCGGCGGCTTCGCTGATGGTGAGCAGTTCGTGGTCGTCGTTCATTGTGTGTCTCCTGTCCGGTTGTTGGCCTGCGGGGTGCGAGCCTTCGTAGGGGCAGGGCACTTTTTTGGTGCCATTAGTGCCAAATCCTGTCAAACTGTTACCGGGTTGTGACTTGACTGGACTCCGGTGGCGACACCGTCGGTGTGGGCGACGGTCCGCCTGCGCGGCGGCCGTTAGCGGCGGACGCCCGGTCCGGGCCCGGAGCGGGGGTTGTGGTCGATGTGCTCGCTGGCGTGTTTCATTCGTGCGATGGCCTCGGCGGTGGGTTTGGCGTTGTAGGCCGCGCTGGCTTGGATGGTGTGCGCCCGGTGTTGTTCGGCGCGGCGGGTATCGCGGGCGTCCTTCCATCCTCTGTGGGCGATGTCGATGGTGTCCACCGGGCGGGTGAGGACAGCGGGTTCTTGGGACAGGTCCGCGACCCGCTGCTCGGCATGGGTGAGGCGGTCGCGGGCGGCGGCGAGGTCGGTCTGGAGAGCCGCTATCCGCTCTGGGTAGTCGTCACGGGCGAGGCCGGCGGCCGCGTTGCGGGCCGCTTGGTGTTGCGGCTGGGCGCGGTAGTAGTCGGCGAACGCGACGTCATGGGAGCGCTTCGCCGCAGCCACCGCCTCGAGGAGTGCCCGGTATTCGGGGTGGCGGGACTCGGCCAGCGTCTGCGCGTAGGCGCTCAGGGCCGCGTGCATGTGGTCTTGGGAGGGTTGCTGAATCGCATAGCCGAGGACACCACGCGCCCCGGTCAGCACGTCGACATGAGCACTGAGGTCACCGACGACCGGTTGCCATCGGGTGGCCCACTGCTGTAGGAGCCGGGTCGCGTCGGCGACCTCAGCCTTGCCGCGCCCGAAGCGCCCGACCCCGGCGTGCATGACCTGCGCGGCGCGAGAGACGGCTTCCCGGTCGGTAGTCCAGCAGGCGAGCAGCTGTGCGTAGATGGTGGTGGCGTCGGTGTCGACCTGGGCCTGAACAGGTGCCAGCCGGGATTCGGCGGCAGTCTGGGCGTGCCGGGTAGCGCGTTCACGGTCATCGATCACGGCGAACCAGTCCTTGCTCACCTGGTAGTCCTGGTGCTTCGCGTACTGCCCGACAGCCCGCTCCAGTGCCGGTGTGAGGCGTTCGATGTCTTCGGTGGCGTCGGCGTGGATCGCCCACTGAGCTTCCAGTTCGGCCAGCACCTGCTGCCACGATTTCGGTGTCGCGTACTGGCTCGCGGCCGCTTCCGCGCCGGTCCGGGCATCGGCGAGTCCGAGGTCGGGCTTGCCGCGGGCGAACGCATCGACCCACTGCTCGCGCGCGTCAATGTCGCTGTCAGCAACAATATGAACAGTGTTGGCGTACCGGCCGCGAGTCATCGCCACATACGCCGACCCGCCAGTCGTGTGCTCAGACAACACCAACACCGCACTCTGAACCGTGTCACCTTGCACGCCGTGCGCGGTCGTCACGAACGCCAACTCCACATGCTCACCGGCGTAACCGGCGCCCAAAACCCTGCTCCCGTTCGCACCCTCGACCCGCAGCCCACCGTCCTCGAGCACCTCTGCAACGGTCCAGGTGTCGCGGTTCGCGACATCCAGACCACGGTCGTTACGCCGGGTCGCGACAACATCGCCGACCCCAATCAACTCCCCCGATCGGGTACACAAACCCCCGTCTTCCTCCTCACGGGTGCCGTCACCATCGACGTTATGGTCGCCGTTGTGACGCGTGCCGGCGTGGTGCAAGGTGTGGATGGTGGCGTTCAGTTCGCGCGACTGCTCGCGGGTGTCCACCACAATCGCTGACACCGTGCCGGCGGCCAGATCGGTCACCGCCCGCTCCGCGATCACAGCCTGTCGGGTGTCCTCGCTGCCATGGATCTGCACATGCCCCGACGCCAACAAGGCGTCGAACACGGCACCCGGGTCGTGCCCAGCCCGCATCGCCAGACTCAGCTGCGCGTACTCAACATCGGGCACCACCCGGCCTGCCTCGACGCCGGACCCCGCACCGATCCCAGCATCGCTCCCACCGTCGATGGTGTGCATGAACCGGTGGATGACGTCGAGGGTGACCAGGGTGTCGGTCCAGCGGGCGGCGATCTGCAGCACTCCGCCGCGCCCGACAGCAGTGAGTTGGTGGGGGTCACCGAGCATCGCGACCCGCACGTGTGCCTCATCGGCGATCACCAAAAGTGCGCGGGCGGTGTCCTGCTCGAGCATCCCCGCCTCATCGATCACCACCAGATCACCACCGTGTAGCCGGGCTGCTGGGTCGCTCACGCCGGGGTAGGAACGACCGGTGTGCGGGTCGACCTGGCCGACCGTGAGGCGGGTCCAGGTGCCGGTGTCCTGCCAGCGCCACCCGTACTGATAGGCCAGCCACGCCGCCGACGACGCCGTCGCACCAGTCTGGGCGGCGGCCACTTTCGCGGCCTTGAGCGTCGGTGTCACCACCACCATCCGATGCCCCTGG
>JALYIS010000015.1 GCA_030775705.1 Actinomycetota bacterium | reverse complement strand
CATCCTCGTCCGGGCTCGATTCGCTTGTGGTACGCCTACGCGGACGCGCTCGAGGAGGCGGGGCGTGCCGAGGAGGCCGCCCGCTGGTTCGCTGCGTCCGCGGCACTGGACGTCGACGGCGACACGGACGCCGCCGACCGAGCGGCCGCGCTGCTTTAGCCCCATCCGCCGACACTTGCGCCCCGCAGACGGGTACCACGTCCGCGAGATCCACAGATCGCCGGCGCCGCGCTTGCGAGCAGATATTCGAACAGCAGTATGAATAGATGCGGACGGCCACCGAAGGATCGGGCGACAACCATATATTCCTGCGAGGCAGTCTCACCGGACGGCCACTCTCACGGTCGCCCTTGAGCGCAGGCGAAAGCTGGTCGTTCCAACTCACGGTCACGCGCGAACACGGCACGCATGTGGACACGATCGACTGCTGCACGAAGCTAGCCCGGGTGCGCCGGACGGTGGAAAACGCGGGCAGCGGCGATGAGCTGGTGGTGCTGGGCAGCCTTCGTCGGCGGTTCTGGCGTTCACCGGCGGGGCTGGTGAGCCGTTATGAGGTGGACGTTGTGTCGGTGCGGATCAGCAGTCGATGAATCGGCGCATGACCAGCCCCGAGGCGGGTTTCGGGGTGAACAGAGTCGACTTCCGCGGCATCCGGCCACCAGCCGCTGCGACGGCGGCGACGGCAGCGACCGGCGTCGGGCGCAGCAGCACCGCGCTGCCCCCGCTCGCGTTGGCTGCCGACACCGCCTCCTCGATGCTGTGGGCATAGCCCACCGCATCGACCGTGTCAGCCAACTTCCACACCTGCTCGACGAGGACTCGGTGCAGGACGGTGACGTCGAGCGCAGCGACTTCGTTCGGCTCTCCCGCGCGCCCGGCTCGGCCTGCCAGCGATTCAGACGGGTCGTGCACGACGAAGATCTGCGCACCGTCAGTGATAACCATCGCAAACCCGGGGAGCGTCTCGATCCGGGCCATGGCGTCGTCGATGGACGGGGCCAGCGTCACATCGAGGTGATCGCGGGCGGCGCGGATTGCAGCGTCGACCGGGACCCCGATAAGCACCCGATGAATCGCATGCACCTGCGGGCCGTAGGCCGTGGCGTCCACCAGCAGCGTCAGGCCGCGGTCCCACGGACCTGGACCGCGCTCCTCACCGTAGCGACGCTGGACTTCGCGGTAGGTCGCGTAGCGATGGTGCCCGTCGGCGATGAGCGCACGGCGGGGCGACAGGTCGCGAGCGATCTCGCGGTGTACTTGCTCATCGGTGAGTGCCCACAGCCGGTGCGCCACGCCATCGGACGTGACCGTCTCGGCGACCGGGCTCTGCGAAGCGGCCTCGCTCACCACCTGCGAAGCGAAGCCGCCGCCCTCGTACACGAGATAGATCGGTTCAAGATTCGCCTGGGTCGCGGTCATCAGTGACAGCCGGTCGCTCACCGGGCCTGCCATGGTGTTCTCGTGGGGGAGGATTACGCCATCAGCGGGGTCGCGCAACTCGACAGCGCCCACCAGTCCTCGGGTCGTGGACCCGCCCGCGGTGCGCATCTCGTACACGTAGAGGGCCGCCCGTTCGTCGACCGCCAAGAGCCCTTGCGCCACAGCCCGTTCGAGGTGTCGAGCCGCGACGGCGTACCTGTCGGTGTCGCCGTCCGGCTCGGGCAGAATCAGCGCCACCGCGTTGTCCGGATCCGCGGCGAGCAACCGGGCTCGTTCGGACTCGCCGATCACGTCGTACGGCGGGCACAGCAGGGTGGCCAGGCGGCTGGAATCGGCGTTGGGGCGCAGGGCGCGAAACGGGGCCAGCGAGAGTCCGTGGGGGACGGCGTCGGTCATGGGACGGGATCGTACGCAGGTGCGCGGGCGTGCAATCATGCGCGTGTGGGAGCCGACGATCTGCCGACGTTGGCCCGCAGCGACCGTCCGCTGGCCGAAGCGTATGACGTAGCATTGCTCGACCTCGACGGGGTTGTGTACGTGGGGCGCGACGCCGTGCGACATGCCTGCAGTGCACTTCGCGGCGCGCGCAAGTTCGGCATGAGGTTGACGTTCGTGACCAACAACGCCGCACGCCCCCCCGCCGCTGTGGCCAGTCATCTGATCGAGTTGGGCGTCGACGCGTCGGCCGGCGAGGTGGTGACCTCAGCGCAAGCAGCAGTCCACTACCTCGCAGACCGGCTCCCGGCGCGAGCCAGAGTCCTCGTGGTCGGCACCGTCGGGCTCACCGACGCGCTCCTCGAACGCGATCTCGTCCCGGTCTTCAGCGCTGAGGACGACCCGGTGGCCGTCGTCCAGGGGTATTCGCCCGATCTCACCTGGAGTCAGTTGGCCGAGGGTGCCGTCGCCATCGAGCGTGGCGTCCTGTGGGTCGCGACCAATGCCGATCCGACCGTGCCCTCACCACGCGGACCGCTGCCGGGAAACGGTTCACTGGTCGCCGCACTCCGGCATGCCACGGGGGCGACGCCAGTGGTGACCGGCAAGCCCGAGCCCACGATGCACCGTGAGTCGGTTCAGCGATCCGGTGCCAGGCATCCACTCGTGGTCGGTGATCGCCTCGATACCGACATCGAAGGCGCGAACGCGGCAGGGTGCGCCAGTCTGCTCGTCTTCACCGGCGTGACATCCCCGCGCGACCTGATGCTCGCCGAAGCCAAACACCGTCCCAGCTACATCGGCGCGGACCTCAGGGCGCTGCTCGTCGGCCACGCCGGCCCCGACACTGTCGGCGGGGTCACTCGGTGCGGCGCCTGGTCGGTCCGGGAGACGGACGCAGGCCACTTCAGTCTCAGTTCGAACCCTGCGCCGCCATCGCCTTCGGCGATCGAAACAACCGACGATCTCGACGCGGTGCGGGCGGTGTGCTGCGCGGTCTGGGCCTACGCCGACGCTGTACTTGCCCGAGGCAGGTCGATCCGCCTGGACGGGTCAGAAGCGATCACCGTGGCGGGTGCGGACGCTGAGGCGGCAGCCAGATTGGCGACAGCCGGCATCTAAAAGATTGATCGCAGCTTCAGCAGGTCGAACACGCTGGCATCGATCTTGATCCGTCCCGAGGCCCAAGCCGAGCCCATGCTCAGCTCGCCGGCGACCAGAGCGATCAGATCGTCGCTGGTCATCGACATGCGCACCTGACCGTCGGCACGCTCGACCTGGGCGATGTCGCGTAGTTCGCCGTCGTGCAGGCGCCCGGCGAAGATCACATCGAGGTCGCGCAGCGTGCACGTCAATGTGCGATCGAGGGCCGCACGCTTCTTGGCGACGGGGTCGGCGGAGGCAAGGCGTGCGGCGAGACCCTGGAACGCCTGTGCGCATTCCTCGACACTCGCCATCGTCAGGCCTCCGCGCTAGTCAGGTCGGTTGAGCGTTCCGACGCTACCTCAGGCCGATGCGATGTCGGCTCCAGGCGCGGCGAGGTAGCGTCAGGACGAACTGACCTCCGCCACCGAAGGAGCGTGCGTGTCGATGAGCAGCGTGAACGAAGGTGCTGGCGCGGAGCAAGCCGGTGCCGATCCGAACGCCGATCCGGCGGCATCGGTCCGCGCGCAGGCGGCCGCGCTGGAAGGCCTCCAGGATCGCCCGGTAGCCGAGCATGCCGAGCACTACCAGCAGATCCACGCAGGACTGCAGGCCGCGCTCGCCGACATCGACGGTAGCTGAGGACTGCCGCAGCCGTCGGCGCGATTCCCAGACGTGTGGTCTGGATCCACTCAGACATCCATTTGACCATCCGAGCGGCGGAGCGAGGCAACGTGGTGCGGCGGCTGCAGAGGCTTGATGCCGAGCTCGTCCGCCGTGGCATAGCCCGCTCCCGTGAGCACGCCGTGGAAATGATCACCAGTGGTCGGGTCCAGGTGCGTGGCGTGACCGCCCATAAGGCCGCGACCGGCGTTGGGCCGCAGGTTCCCATCCGGGTGGTGGTCGATCCCGATGACCCCGGTTATGCCTCGCGCGGTGCGCACAAGCTGGTCGGGGCGTTGCTGGCGTTCCCGTCGGTTGCCGTGGCCGGTCGCAGGTGCCTGGACGCCGGAGCCTCCACTGGGGGTTTCAGTGACGTGTTGCTGCGCGCGGGCGCAGCCGAGGTCATCGCCGTCGATGTCGGATACGGCCAGCTGGCCTGGGCGGTGCGCAGCGACCACCGCGTGCGGGTGATGGACAGGACCAATGTCCGAACGCTAACCCCGACCGCGATCGGTGGACCCGTCGATCTCGTGGTGGCCGACCTGTCGTTCATCTCGCTGCGCATCGTGCTGCCGGCGTTGCTGTCATGCGCCGCGCCCGAGGCGGACGTGCTCCCGATGGTCAAACCACAGTTCGAGGTCGGACGCGATCGCCTCGGTAGCGGCGGCGTGGTGCGCGATCCCAAGCTCTGGTCGCAGACGGTGTCCGAAATCGCGCGGCATGCGGCCGAGCTCGGGTGGCCTGCGCGCGGTGTCGCCCGCTCGCCGTTGCCCGGGCCATCGGGAAACGTGGAATTCTTCCTGTGGCTGCGCCGTAACGGGCCCCCCGCAATCGACGACATGACCCTCGAACGACTCGTGACGACAGGACAGGAGGCACCATGAGGTCCGTTCTGCTCGTCGCGCACACCTCCCGACGCCAGATCAAGTCCTACGCGGTGCAGGCGACCGATCAGCTTCGTGCAGCGGGATTCGAGGTCCGGATGTTGGCGCAAGAGGCGCGCGCATGCGGCGACACCGGAGTCGTCGTGGTCGAGGCAGCCGTCGCCGCTGAGCGTGCCGAACTCGTCCTGGTCCTCGGGGGGGATGGGACCTTCCTGCGCGCGACCGAGTTGGCCCGCCCTGCCGCCGTCCCCATGCTCGGTGTCAACCTCGGGCATGTCGGCTTCCTCGCCGAAGCTGAGCCGGACGCACTGGCGGACACGGTCGCAGCGATCGTCGACCACAGCTATATCGTCGAGGAGCGGGTGACCGTCGATGCCGAGGTCAGTGTGAACGGCGTGCTGCGGGCTAAGGCATGGGCGCTGAATGAAGCATCGCTCGAGCGGACCAATCGAGAGCGGATGCTCGAGATTGCGGTCGCAGTCGACGGCAGGCCGCTGTTGCGCTTCGGCTGCGACGGAGTGCTCTGCTCGACCCCGACAGGATCCACGGCCTACGCCTTCTCGGCGGGTGGCCCGATCGTCTGGCCTGATGTGGATGCTCTGATCATCGTGCCCAACGCGGCCCACGCTCTGTTCTCGCGCCCGGTCGTCGTCGCGCCGACGTCGACGGTGGACATCGACCTGCTCAGTGAGGGTCACCAAGCCGTGCTCAGTTGCGATGGGAGGCGGTCCATCGCGGTCCCGAGCGGCGCACGGGTCCGGGTGCGACGTGGGGCCGAGCCGGTGCGGATCGCCCGCGTCGGTGATGTCAGCTTCGCGGACCGGCTGGTGGGCAAGTTCCAGCTGCCCGTGCGCAGCTTTCGCGAGGCGGCGCCGATGCTCGACGAAGGAGCCGATACCCAGCCATGACGCGCCGCGGCGACCAGCGGCGGCCGACGGTCGGGCGGCCGGCGGGTTCGTCGCTGCGTTAGCCTCCTGTCGTGCTTGAGGAGCTGCACATTCGAGGCCTCGGGGTCATCGACGACGCCGTGCTTGCCCTCGGGCCGGGCCTGACCGTGGTCACGGGGGAGACCGGCGCGGGCAAGACGATGGTGGTCAGCGGGCTTCTTCTGCTGTTCGGTGCCCGCGCCGATACGGCCCGCCTGCGCGCTGGCGCCGAGCAGGCGAGCATCGACGGCCGGCTGGTCGTGGCCGATTCGGCAGTCGTCGCTCGGGTTCGGGACGCCGGTGGCGATCTGGACGATGCGACCGGCCTGTCACTGCGCCGGACGGTCAGCGCGACTGGGCGGTCGCGAGCCTACGTCGGCGGGTCTGGCGCACCGATCGCCGTGCTGGCTGAGCTCGCGGATCGGCTCATCACCGTGCACGGCCAGTCAGACCAGCTCAAGCTCACCCGGCGTTCCGAGCAGCTCGACGCGGTGGACAGGTTCGCCGATATCGCACTGGAGAGGTTCGAGCAGGCGTTCGCCCGCTGGCGCCGCGCCAGCGACTCGCTGTCCGAACGACATGCGAGATCAACCGAACTCCGAATCGAGGCGGACCTGCTCGCCCATGGCCTGGCCGAGATCGAAGCCGTCGGGCCGCTGCCTGGAGAGGACGCGGAGCTGGACGCGCTCGCCAGTCGATTGGCACACGCGGACGGTCTTCGGCTAGCCGCGCGTGCCGCCCACGACGCCCTGGCCGGGGACGCCGACAACCCCGCCGCCGACACCGACGACGCGGGCGCGCTGCTCGGTGTGGCGCGTCGGGCGCTGGCCGGGCCGTCGGGTGCAGATGCTGTCCTTGACCAGCTTGCGGTGCGTGTCGCAGAGGTCGGCGCGCTGGTGTCAGATCTGGCCGAAGAGCTACGTACCTATGCTGAGACCCTCGACGCCGACCCGATCCGGCTGGCTGTCATCGAAGACCGTCGAAGCCGGCTGCGCACCGTCATTCGCAAGTTTGGCGATCAGGGCGAGGGAACTTCCGCGGTCCTGGGCTGGGCTGCCCGGGCGCGCGAGCGCCTGGTTGAACTCGATTTCTCGGACGAGGCGCTGGATGCGCTGCGTGCCGAGTGTGACGACGCGGCAGCTGCGGTAGTGACCGAGGCGGCCCAGCTCACCGCGGCTCGCAGCGCGGCAGCGGCCACGCTGTCGGAGCGAGTGAGCGCCGAACTGAGCGGCCTGGCGATGGCCGGTGCGACGTTGAAAGTCGCGGTCGGGCCCCGTGCTGCGGGACCGGCGGTGTACCCAGTCCAGGGCGGGGGCGCCATCGGGGCCGACGGCGCTGACGTCGTCGACTTCCTGCTGCGTGCCCACCCGGACGCTCCGCTGTCGGCTATCGGTCGAAGCGCCTCCGGCGGTGAACTCTCCCGGGTCATGCTCGCGCTCCAGGTGTGTCTGGCCGGTACCGATCCGGTGCCGACGATGGTCTTCGACGAGGTCGACGCCGGCGTGGGAGGGCGGGCCGCTGTTGAGGTCGGGAGGCGGCTGGCCCGGCTCGCCCGCGATCATCAGGTGATCGTGGTGACCCACTTGGCGCAAGTCGCAGCATTCGCGGACAACCACGTAGTGGTCGACAAGTCCACTGTCAGCGAGGCAGGCGGGGTGACCGCCAGCGACGTGCGGGTCGTCACCGGGAAAGCCCGAATTGCGGAGCTGGCACGGATGCTGGCCGGCACCGACACCGCGGCCGCACGCGACCATGCGCACGAACTGCTTACAGACGCGGCCGCAGACCGCGTCCGAACTCTTCTGCCGCGCCGTAGTTCCGGGCCATAGACTCCAAAAACTACGCCCCGACAGCGTGGCGGTGTCCGGCGTGCACAGGATCCGATGGCACGATCGGTAGCCATGAAGCTTGCAACCTCGCGCCGTCGCTCCGATGCCCTTCCCGGTGTTAGCGGCGTAGCCCGTCTTGATCGTCGGACCAATCGTCTGGTGGGCCGGTTGAACCCTGGTGACATCGCGGTCATCGATCACGTCGACCTCGACCGGGTCGCGGCCGCCGCTCTGTTGGCGGCGAGAGTGTCGGCTGTCGTCAACGCTCAGCCCAGCATTTCCGGGCGCTACCCGAATCTAGGCCCAGATCTGCTCGTCGCAAACGGAATCACCCTGCTGGACAACGTCGGCGGCGAGATCTTCGCGGCCGTGAAGGAGGGGACCAAGCTCCGCATCCACGGGGACACGGTGTACATCGGCGAGACGGCGGTGGCCGCCGGAACTGCGCAGGACATCACATCCGTCGCGAACCTGATGTCTGAAGCGAAGGCGGGGCTGTCCACCCAGCTCGAAGCGTTCGCCGTGAACACCGCCGACTTCATGATGCGGGAACGCCAGCTGCTGCTAGAGGGGGTCGGCATCCCCCAGGTACGGACGAAGTTCGCCGGCCGTCACGTGGTCGTCGTGGTCCGCGGATTCGACCATGCCGCGGATCTGAAGGCTCTCAAGCACTACATCCGCGAGCACAAGCCGGTGTTGATCGGCGTCGACGGTGGCGCCGACGCCCTACTCGAGGCCGGCCACAACCCCGATGTCATTGTCGGGGACATGGATGCGGTGTCCGACGCTGCCCTGGCCACCGGTGCGGAGGTCATCGTGCACGCCTACCCGGACGGCCGGGCACCCGGCCTGAACCGGGTTCAGGACCTGGGAATCGATGCAACGACGTTCCCGACCTCAGGCACCAGTGAGGACGTGGCGATGCTGGTCGCCGACGAGAAGGGCGCGGCTCTGATCGTTGCCGTAGGCACGCATGCCACCCTGGGCGAATTTCTGGACAAGGGCCGCACCGGAATGGCCTCGACCTTCCTGACGCGCCTTCGAGTTGGGGGCAAGCTGATTGACGCCAAGGGGGTGACACGGCTCTACCGCAACCGAATCTCGGCAGCCGCGCTGATGCTGCTCGTACTTGCCGCGTTCGTCGCAATCGTTGCCGCACTGGCCGTTTCAGAGGCGGGCAGGAACTACCTCCACCACGTCGATCACAGCTGGAACCACACGGTCCGCTGGGTACAGGACCTCTTCTCGTGATTTCTTTCCGGTACCACCTTGTCTCGATCATCGCCGTGTTCCTTGCGCTGGCGCTCGGGATCGTGATCGGCACCACGGCATTGAACGGCCCGATCACCACTGATCTGCGCCACCAGGTGAACACACTCAAGAACGACCGCACCGTATTGGCGCAACAGGTGAAGACCTTGCAGGGTCAGGTCGCTGACGCTGGCACGTTTGCGCGCACGTTCGGTGCGCAGATCGTCAACGGGGCGCTGCCGAAGCAGAACGTCGTCATCATCGGGCTTCCGGGTGCGGTGGGCAGCATCAAGGACGGCCTAGCGGCTGAGATCGCCGCGGCGGGCGGCAAGGTGACCGGCCTCATCGATCTGACCCCGGCGTACACCGATCCCTCGCGAGG
>JALYIS010000014.1 GCA_030775705.1 Actinomycetota bacterium | reverse complement strand
CGAGGCGCACCGGTCGACAATTGTGTTCGCCAATTCGCGCCGCCTCGCCGAGCGGCTGACCGCCCGTCTGAACGAGTTGGCCACCGAACGCGCAGAGGGCGGCGCTAGCGCCATCGCAGGGCGGTCTCCGGCCGAGGCGATCGGTCAATCCGGCACCGGACTTCCCGCCGGCGAGGTTGTGGTCGCCCGGGCACATCACGGCTCGGTCTCGCGAGAGCAGCGCGCATTGGTGGAGGAGGCGCTCAAGGCCGGGCACCTCTCAGCGGTCGTGGCCACGTCCACCTTGGAACTCGGCATCGACATGGGTGCCGTCGATCTGGTCATCCAGGTCGAGGCGCCGCCTTCGGTCGCCGCCGGGCTCCAGCGTGTGGGCCGCGCCGGGCATCAGGTCGGTGCGGTCTCGCGGGGTGTGCTCTTTCCCAAGTACCGCGGTGATCTCCTCGAGTGTGCGGTAGTCGCCGAGCGCATGCAGCAGGGTGCGATCGAGTCCATGCGATACCCACGCAACCCGCTCGACGTACTCGCTCAGCAGGTGGTGGCCATGGTGGCGCTCGAACCGCGCGCAGTCGACGAGATCGAGGAGATGATCGCGCGCACCGCGTCATTCGCGGGACTGCCTCGTTCCGCTCTGGAAGCCGTTCTGGACATGCTCGCCGGGCGCTACCCCTCCGACGCCTTCGCCGAACTTCGCCCACGGCTGAACTGGGATCGAGTCACCGGCGAGTTAACAGCTCGCCGCGGGGCTCAGCGCCTCGCCGTGACCAGTGGAGGCACCATCCCGGACCGTGGCCTGTTCGGTGTCTTTCTGGCCGCAGGTGAGGGCCCTGGACGCCGCGTCGGTGAACTCGACGAGGAGATGGTCTACGAGTCCCGGGTGGGCGATGTATTCCTGCTCGGCTCGTCGTCGTGGCGGATCGAAGACATCACCCACGATCGGGTTCTAGTCACTCCGGCGCCTGGCGAGGTCGGGCGGATGCCGTTCTGGAAGGGCGACGCCGCAGGTCGGCCGGTCGAACTCGGCCGGGCAATCGGGGCATTCCTTCGAGAACTGGCCGCCGCCTCGCCGGAGTCCGCGGGGCAACGTGCGGCCGCAGCGGGCCTGGATGCCTGGGGCGCAACCAACCTTCTGGCCTACCTCGGCGAGCAGAAGGCGGCGACCGGCCATTTGCCCGACGATCGCACCGTGCTCGTCGAGCGCTTCCGTGATGAGCTCGGCGACTGGCGGTTGGTGATCCACTCCCCGTTCGGAGCACCTGTCAACGCGCCATGGGCCCTGGCTATCCGGGCGCGCCTGCGGGAGCGGTACGGGCTGGATGTGACGTCGATGCACTCCGACGACGGGATCGTGCTGCGCCTACCCGACATCGATTCGGAACCTGTACTCGGTGAGATCGCGGTCTTCGGTCCGGAGGAGATCGCAGCCATCGTGACCGCTGAGCTCACCGGTTCCGCCCTGTTCGCATCACGCTTTCGCGAATGCGCCGCGCGGTCGCTGCTGCTGCCCAAGCGCGATCCGCGGCGTCGCGCACCGCTGTGGCAGCAACGCCAGCGCGCCAATCAGTTGCTCCAGGTGGCCGGCGACTACGGCGACTTTCCTGTGGTGCTCGAGGCGATGCGCGAATGTTTGCAGGACGTATTCGACGTCCCTGGGCTGGTGGGACTGATGCGAGATCTGGCCTCCCGACAGGTCAGGCTGGTCGATGTCGAGACCCCGGCCGCGTCGCCCTTCGCGCGGTCACTGCTGTTCGGCTACGTCGGCATGTTCGTCTACGACGGTGATGCCCCGCTGGCCGAGCGACGAGCCCAAGCCCTCTCGCTCGACTCGGCGCTGCTGGCCGAACTTCTCGGTGCCACCGACCTGCGTGAGTTGCTCGATCTCGACGCGATCGAAGCGGTCGAAGCCGAGATCACACGCCTCGCTCCGCAACGTCACGCGCACGGGCCGGATGCAGTTCACGACCTCTTGCGCACGGTAGGCGACCTGACGACATCGGAGTCCGTGGCGCGGGGCGCGACGCCCCGTGATCTCGAGGCACTCGAAGCCGCCAGGCAGGCTATTCGGGTGCGCATCGCGGGACAGGAGCGGTGGCTGGCGATCGAGGATGCCGGGCGGGTGCGAGACGCGCTAGGAACCGCATTGCCAGTGGGTGTGCCGGAGACGTTCACCGCGCCGGTACGCGATCCGCTTGGCGATCTCATCTCTCGCTACGCGCGTACGCACGGCCCATTTCACGCGAGCGACGTAGCAGCACGTCTAGGGCTCGGCGTCGCCGTCGTTGCGCTGAGCCTGGTCCGCATGGGCAGCAGTGGTCGCCTCGTGCAGGGCGACTTCAGGCCCGGCGGATCGGGCACCGAATGGTGTGACGCCGAGGTGCTACGGGGGATCCGCCGACGTTCACTTGCCGCTTTGCGCCGCGAGGTCGAGCCCGTACCGGCCGAAGCGCTCGCCCGTTTCATCCCTGCCTGGCAGGGGGTAGGCACGCGATCGGCTCGGGGAGTCGAGGGCCTGCTGCGAACGATCGAGCAGCTAGGCGGAGCCGTGGTCCCCGCAAGCGCCCTGGAGACGCTCGTTCTACCGAGCCGGGTTGCCGACTACACGCCGGCAATGCTGGATGAGCTGACACTTGCCGGCGAGGTGAGCTGGACCGGCGCCGGCAGTATCGGCACGAACGACGGCTGGATAGCCTTGGCGCCGAGCGACATCGCCCCGCTCGTCTTCCCCGTCCCGATCGTGCTCGACGACGCCGTCGCGACCTCGATCATGGCTGCCCTCGAAGGGGATCAGGCGATGTTCTTCCGCGCCCTCGTGGATCGGGCCGCACTAGCCGAGCCCGACGAGACGGTCGCCGCCGCAGTGTGGGATCTCGTCTGGTCAGGACACCTCACCAACGACACTCTCGCTCCCCTGCGCTCGTTGCTCGACCGCAGCTCAAAGCCGGCGCATGCGCGCCGCCCCCGTGCTCCTCGTGGCCGCTACGGCCGTTACGCCGGACTCTCGATACCAGGGGCCGGGCAGCCTGCGGCCCGCCCGGTTCCGCGGGCGATGGCGGGTCGATGGTCAGCTGTCGCGCCGCGCGAGCCGGATTCGACCCGTCGACTGCTCGCGATATCAGAGGTCCTGCTCGACCGCTACGGGCTCGTCACCCGCGGCTCGGTCGCCATCGAATCGTTTCCAGGCGGCTTCTCCGCCGTATATCCGGTGCTGAAGGCCGCCGAGGAGTCCGGCAGGGCGCGGCGAGGCTATTTCGTCGAGGGTCTCGGCGCGGCGCAGTTCGCCCTCCCAGGCGCTGTCGACCGACTGCGAGCGGAAACGCGCCCGGCTGAGCCGCGCGATGGGATGCGGACCCTCGTGCTGGCCGCGACCGATCCCGCCAACCCCTTCGGAGGAGCGTTGCCGTGGCCGATCGCGCCGTCCACCGCGGCTGGGGGCCGTGGGCACCAGCCGTCACGTAAGGCCGGCGCGCTTGTCGTGGTCGTGGACGGCCACTGCGTCATCTACGTCGAACGGGGCGGTCGGACCCTGTTGTCGTTCGCGGAGGACAACGCGATGCTGCAGCCTGCGGCCGATGCCCTCGCCCTGGCCGCGCGCGATGGCGCACTCGGCAGGCTTCAGGTCGAGCGTGCCGATGGAGAGCCGATCGCGGTCTCGGCCCTCGGGGCCGCGCTCGAGGCCGCGGGGTTCCGGCCGACCCCGCGCGGGCTGAGACTGCGAGCATGACGCGCGGTGCCTGAAGGCGACACGGTCTGGCTCACCGCGCGCCGGCTCGATCAGGCGTTGCGTCACCGAGCTGTGACTCGCTTCGAGTTGCGTGTTCCTCAGCTGGCCATCGCTGACCTGCGAGGAGCCGTGGTGACGCAGGTGCTGGCCCGTGGCAAACACCTGCTGATGCGCTTCGACCACGGGACGACGTTGCACTCACACCTTCGGATGGACGGCTCCTGGCACATCTCGCATGCCGGGCGGCAACCGCACGCCCATCCTGAGCACATGATCCGAGCCATCGTGGCGAATGCCGACTGGGCGGCGACCGGCTTTCGCGTTCACGACCTGCGCCTCGTCGCGACCCTCGACGAGGCCAGCCTCGTCGGCCACCTCGGTCCCGACCTGCTCGGACCCGACTGGTGCCTCGACGAGGCGACCCGTCGACTGCTGGCAGCGCCAGAACGCGCGCTCGCCGACGCACTGCTCGATCAGGCAAATGTGGCTGGGATCGGCAACATGTATCTGTGTGAGGTGCTCTTCTGCACCCGCGCCAATCCATGGTCCCAGGTTGGCGACGTGACCGACGTTGCCCGCGTGCTCACCACCGTCCAGAGGCTGATGCTCTCGAACCGAGAGCATCCCGCGCAATCGACGACCGGCCTACTCGGCGTCGGCCGCGAGCACTGGGTGTATCGGCGTGCGGGTCAGCCCTGCCTGCGATGCCGCAGCGCCATACGCAGCGCACCTCAGGGGCCACCCGGAATGGAACGGACTCGCTACTGGTGTCCGTCGTGCCAGCCTCGGTGACCGTGCTGAGTGCCGCGGCGAGGCTGGCACCAATTCACGCCGGTTGAGCAACCCAGCGCGAGGCAGGCTCGGCCGACTCCCCGAGCCCCGGAAGTCCAGCGAGCAGGATCTCGATATCTGCGGCCACCCGGGCGCCGGGTGCCGGGGAGATCACGAACGAGGCAAGCCATCGCAGCACGAAGTCGGCACCACCGCGCCCGTCGGCGGTCAGGGCACCGGTGACCGCGGCATGCGCGCAGGACCATCCGCCGCAACGCAGATCGACGCGCGCGAGGCAGGCAAGGGTGGCTGGCTCAAGCTTGGCCAGCGCGCGCAGCACCGGGTGCTCGGCCAGCGTCCTGGCAGCGAGCGCCAGCGCCTCCGGGAGACTCAGTCCTGCGCACTCTGTCGTCAGGGCATCCACCTGGTCGATGAGGAGTGCGGCCAGCACAGCGTCTCTGGTGCGGAAGTGGTTGTAGAGGGTCGCCTTCGCCACCCCGGCCGACGCCGCGACCTGAGCCATCGTGATCTTCGTGCCGTTGACCTGCACCGCGCGCCGCGCGCCATCGAGCAGCGCGGCGCGGGTGCGCGCCATCGCGTTGCCGGCTCGCGAGCGAGTCCCTGCGGCGCACACCGGTGCCGCCGAAGCGAGCGCCGGGGCGAGCGTCGTCGGTCGGAACAGCGTGTCGAAGAGGGGATCACCGGCCATGAGCTGGAAGCTACCTGCGCCGTGCGACAGGTTGGGGACGACGCGCGGTGAGATTGCCGAAGCGGGGCTCATGCGACTGATGAGACTGATGTGCCGCGCCCACACGGCAGCAGTCCACGGTACCGGCCACACGGCAGGGGAATCAGGTGCGGCGCTCGCTCCCAAACCTCAGGCCGCGACGCTGGCCCGTACTGCTGAGCCCGCGCCACGCTCGGCAACGCCTGATGGGGACGGGCCAGCGGGGGCCAGGCCGGCGCCGAGGCGCGCACCACCGGTGCCGGGGATCACGGCGACATGACCGACAAGTGGTCGCTTCTCCTGCCGACGCAGGGAATCGCTCACCTCCCAGAACAGTTCGGACATCTCGACATCCAACGCACGACAGATGGCGGCGAGCAACTCCGAGGATGCTTCCTTCTGGCCGCGCTCGACCTCAGAGAGATAGCCCAGGCTGACCCGGGCGGTCGCCGAGACCTCGCGCAGCGTTCGCCGCTGACGCATCCGCAGGGCGCGCAGGGTCTCACCGATCACTTGACGGAGCACTAACACTGCGGACCCCCTCGATGGCTGTTCAAATGTTCACGATGGCGAAGTGGATGTCGAAACTGATGTCACGGTACGGGACTGGCGCCGCGGGAGTGCGCCGACGCAGACGCGTCCGCTGTGGGCGAACACCCTGCGCTCGTGCGCGTGCCGACTTGCTCCTTCGCGCTACACAACGCGCACGGTGTTTCAGGCATTCCGCGCGTTGCTGCTCGGCGTCGTGGGGTCCAGCGTATCCGGACTCGGCAGGCGGCCCGTGGCGGCTGACACGCTGCCGCGCCGCAGCCGTACGGCTCTGGCGACGTAGTCGGCGCCGGTCACCAGGGCGACAGCGATCGCGGCGATCATGAGCACCCACGCGGCGTCGTACAGCCCGTCGGAAAGGGGCAGCACGAAGAGCCCGATCGCCACCCCCTGCAACAGGGTCTTGACCTTCCCTCCTCGACTGGCCGCGATCACTCCGTGCCGGATCACCCAGAATCTCAGGAAGGTGACCCCGACCTCACGTACGAGGATCACGACGGTGACCCACCATGGCAGATCGTGTAACAGCGACAGGCCGATGAGCGCAGCCCCAACGAGTGCCTTGTCCGCGATCGGATCTGCGAGCTTGCCGAACTCGGTCACCAGATTGCGCCGCCTGGCCAGATCGCCGTCGAACCGATCGGTGATCGAGGCGACGGCAAACACCACCCAGGCCCAGATCCGCCAGCTCGTCAGGTGTCCCCCACCGTGGAACAGCATGACGACGAACACCGGAACGAGCAAGAGCCGAAACATCGTGAGCGCGTTCGCGATGTTCCACGCTGAGACCGGACTCGCCGGGTCCGCGATCGGGTCGTCTGCGACCGGCCTGGGTGCCCTCACCGTGCCATCACTGTGCCTCGGCGACGAGGTCGACCCCGTCGCAATCCACGACGATCGCCGAGACCAGGTCCCCGCGCTCAGCGCGGACGCTCCGCTGCGCCGGAGCTAAGCCCAGCAGGCGCGTCGAACCGTCGACGTCGGGGCCCTGATGGGCGGCGCGGCCGGCGACGTCGTCGTTAACCTCCTCGACCAGCACCTCGATTCGGCTGCCGATGCGGTCTTCGGCCCGCTGGGACATGAGTTCCCCGGTCAGTGTGGCCAGGCGCTCGACGCGCTCGGAGATCTCCTCCGGCGCGAGCTTGTCCCCGAACCCGGCCGCCTCGGTGCCGTCCTCATCGGAGTAACCGAAGACACCGACGAAGTCCAGTCTGGCTTCGGTGACGAATCGCTCCAGCTCGGCCACGTCATGCTCGGTCTCGCCGGGAAACCCCACGATCACGTTGCTGCGGGCGCCGGCATCGGGCGCCAGAGCGCGAATTCGGTCGAGTATCTCCAGGAACTCATCGGTGGATCCGAACCGTTTCATCCGCCGCAAGACGGTGGGGCTGGCGTGCTGGAAGGACAGGTCGAAGTACGGCGCGACGCCGGGCGTTGCGGCGATGGTCTCGAGTAGGGAGGGGCGCAATTCGGCAGGCTGCAGATAGGAGACCCGGACGCGCTCGACGCCGTCCACCTCCGCCAGCTGAGGCAGCAGCTTCTCCAACGACCGCAGGTCGCCGAGATCCTTGCCGTAGGACGTCGAGTTCTCGCTGACCAGGACAAGCTCGCGAGCCCCGCTCTCGGCCAGCCAGCGAGCCTCGGCCAGCACGTCAGCTGGCGGGCGTGAGACAAAGGCACCGCGGAAGGACGGGATCGCACAGAACGTGCATCGCCGATCGCAGCCGGAGGCGAGCTTCAGGTAGGCGATCGGCGAGTCGTCCAGGCGAGTGCGCGTCAAACCCGAGGGCAGCCAGGCGTGACCGGGGATTGCCACCTCACGGCTGGCCCCTGGTCGGCGCGCGGGCGACACGGGCAGCAGCGTGCGACGATCGCGCGGCTTGTGTGCGGTGATCGAGCGGCCGTCGGCGATGTCGTCAAGTGTCGCAGCGATGTCGGCGTAGGAATCGAAGCCGAGGATCGCATCCGCCTCCGGCAGGGAGGCCGCCAACTCATCGCCATAGCGCTCGGCGAGGCAGCCGACGGCAACCACCTTGCGCCCGGTATCGGCCGCTGCGAGCAGCGTGTCGATCGAGTCCTTCTTGGCCGAGTCGATGAACCCGCAGGTGTTGACCACAATCACGTCGGCATCGTCGCTCTCGGTCAGCTGCCACCCGCCGGCGCCGAGCCGGCCGGCCAACTCCTCCGAGTCGACCTCATTGCGGGCGCACCCCAATGTCACCAGGGACACTGAGCGTTGCTGGGGCGGCACGTGAGCAGATTACCCGGGCATAGCAATCGCCCCAGCCGATAGCGTGCACACGTGACCACTGGCACCCTGGTTCGTCGCGCGCGCACCGCGGACGTGCCTGCGATCAAGTCGATCGTCGACATCTATGCCGGCTCTGGGCGCAAGTTGCTGGCCAAGGAACTCGTCGCGCTGTACGAAGACGTCCAGGACTTCATCGTGGCCGACGTGGAGGGGGTCGTGGTCGGGTGCGGCGCCCTACACGTCCTGTGGGCCGATCTCGGCGAGGTGCGCACGCTCGCGGTCACCCCCGAACATCGGGGAGCCGGTACCGGTGCGGCGGTTCTACGCGGTCTCGTCTCGACTGCTCGCGAGCTCGGCCTGACGCGACTGTTCGCGCTCACCTTCCACACCGAATTCTTCGCCCGGCACGGTTTCGCCGAGATCGACGGCGCCCCCGTGGACCCGGATACCTACGACGCACTGCGACGCTCCTACGATCCCGGCGTCGCCGAGTTCCTCGGACTCGAGTACGTGAAGCCGAACACCCTCGGCAACACTCGGATGCTGCTGAACCTTTGACCGTCCGGCATTGGTCGGCTCTAGACCGACAGCGCAGTCCCGGCGTCCTCGTCAGCAGGCACGTCCAGGTCGGCGGCGATCAGATCATCGGCAGTGCCGCCGTTGCGCAGCGTGTAGATCAGCCCGGCAAGCTCGTCGGGGACGACCAGGACCTCGCGAGCCTTGGAGCCCTCGGACGGACCGACAATGCCGCGCGACTCCATCAGGTCCATGAGGCGACCCGCCTTGGCGAAACCCACCCGCAGTTTGCGCTGCAGCATGGACGTCGAGCCGAACTGCGTTGACACGACCAGCTCGACCGCCGAGAGGAACACGTCCAGATCGTCACCGATGTCCTCGTCGATCTCCTTCCTCGCGGCTTGAGGCGCAGTGACATCGTCGCGGTAGACCGGCTGAAGCTGGGCCTTGCAGTGATCGACGATGCCGTGGATCTCGGCGTCGGTCACGAACGCACCCTGCAGGCGTGCTGCCTTGGACGCCCCCATGGGCAGGAACAGGGCGTCCCCCTTGCCCAGCAACTTCTCGGCACCCGGCTGGTCGAGGATCACCCGCGAATCAGCCAGCGACGAGGTCTTGAAACCGAGCCGTGAGGGCACGTTGGCCTTGATCAGACCGGTGACCACGTCGACGGAGGGGCGCTGGGTGGCGATCACCAGATGAATGCCGGCGGCGCGCGCCAGCTGGGTGATCCGCACGATCGAATCCTCGACATCACGCGGGGCGACCATCATCAGGTCGGAGAGCTCGTCGACGATGACCAGCAGGTACGGGTAGGCCGAGTACACCCGCTCGGAGCCGGGCGGCGCGATCAACTCACCGCTGAACACCTTGCGGTTGAAGTCGTCGATATGACGCACTCCCGAGGTCTCCATGTCCTCGTAGCGCATGTCCATCTCGCGCACCACCCACTGCAGCGCGTCCGCGGCCTTCTTCGGATTGGTGATCACCGGCGTGACCAGGTGCGGAATGCCCTGGTATGCGGCAAACTCCACACGCTTGGGGTCGATCAGAACCATCCGTACCTGATCGGGCGTGGCCCTGGTCAGGATGGACAGGATCAGGGTGTTGATGCAGCTCGACTTGCCGGCCCCGGTAGCGCCGGCGACCAGAAGGTGCGGCATCTTCGTCAGATTCGCGACGATGAAGCCGCCCTCGACGTCCTTTCCCAGTGCCACCAGCATCGGGTGCTGATCGCGTTGGGCCACCGGCGACCGCAGGACGTCACCGAGCATCACGATCTCGGGATCGGCATTGGGTATTTCGACCCCCACGGCGCTCTTGCCGGGTATCGGGCTGAGGATGCGGACCTCGGCGCTCTTGACCGCGTAGGCGATGTTGCGAGTCAGATTGGTGATCCGCTCGACCTTGACGCCCGGACCGAGTGACACCTCGTAGCGCGTCACGGTGGGTCCCCTGCTGAAGCCGGTCACCGCGCAGTCCACCTCGAACTCGGCGAAGACCTGCTTGAGCGCCGCGATGACCTCGTCGTTTGCCTTCGTATGCTCAAGATGAGGGGCACCCTGCGCCAGATCCTTCAACGGGGGCAAGGTGTACATCCCCGCCCCGTTGTTCAGTTCCAACTGCACGGGCCGCGTGATCGGCGGCAGGTCCTCAAGCACCTTCGGGACGCGCGCCTTGCGGGGCTTCGGTTCCGGGAAGGTCGACTGCGGGCCCCCGGGCGTGTCGTGTTCGCCGGGAGCCGGCAGGTCTTCGGTCGCCAGGTCCGGGTCTGCATCCAGTGCCGGGCGGCGCCGGCGACGCGGCGTGGCTACCGGCTCGGCCACCGGGATCGCCGAAGCCGGGCGCGGGGACGCGAAGACTTCACGCAGGTAGTCCACCAGTGCGCTGATCGGGGTTGCCGTGACGACCAGCACGCCGAACGCGCCGACCAGCAGCAGCAGGGGGACAGCGATCGCGGCCGATAGTCCGCCGGCCAGGGGCTGTCCGACCCCAGTGCCGATCCACCCGCCAGCGTGGGCCCGCCCTGCGCTCGTATGCGGCGAGTTGGCCCACAGGTCGAAGAGCCCAAGCACGGAGATGGTGAGCGCCGCTGATCCGACGAGAACGCGACCGCGCGAGTGCGGCTCCGCTACTTGGCGCAGCATGTGGGCGCCAACGCCGACCAGCACGAGCGGGAGCAGCAGAGCGCCGTTGCCGAGCAGAGCGCGGCACACGGTCGTGACGACTCGCCCCACCGGGCCGGCCGCGTGAAACCACACCGCCATCACGACGATCAGGGCGCACGCCAGCACTCCGAGCGCCGCGCCGTCGCGGCGATGCTCGGGCTCCAGCTCCCGCGCACTCGCGGCATTACGCCCAGCCGCCCGGGCTACACCGCCGATAAGACGGGCAAGTGCCCGCCACAGCGCCGCGACCGCCTTCCCGGGCGCGACGAACGGGGCCGTCGCTGGGTGCGGGCCCCGTCGGCGCGCGTGCGAGGTGCCCCGTTTTGCCGGGGTTTTGCGCGCCGGGGGACGAGTACGTGTTCCGGATGCTCCTGCCACTCACCAACACTAACGCTGCGCTCGACGGTTAGCTGGGAGGACGGGCCCCGGTGTCGCCCGGGATGTCGCGGCTGGTCGGCTGACGTGTCAGAGCCCGGCGGCGGCCAGATCTTCGCGAAGGTGGCTGATCTCGTGCTCTGTTGCATCCACCAGGGGCAGTCGAACCGGCCCTACGTCGATACCACGCAGGCGCAGCGCCGCCTTGACGAGAATCGTTCCCTGGCTACGGAAGATGCCCGTGTAGATCGGCATGAGTCGCCGGTGTAGTGCCGCGGCGGTGCCGACGTCCCCGTTCTCGAAGGCGGTGATCATCTCCATGGTCGGCCGGCCGGACACGTGGGTCGAGGTACCGACGACCCCCACCCCGCCGATCGACAGCAGCGGCAGCGTGCCTGCGTCGTCACCGCAGTAGAACGCGAGATCACAGCGCGAGAGCACCCGCGACGTCGCGCACAGGTCACCCTTGGCATCCTTCACGGCGACGATGCGCTCATGCGCCGCCAACGCGATCATCGTGTCGGGCTCGATCGCGATGCCGCTGCGCCCCGGGATGTCGTACAGCATCATCGGCAGGTCGCACGCGTTGGCGACGGCGCGGAAGTGCTGGAGCAGCCCTGTCTGCGGCGGTTTGGAGTAGTACGGCGTGACCACGAGGATCCCGTCCGCGCCGGCCTTCGCGGCCTGTTCGGCTAGGTGAACGCTGTGCACCGTGTCGAAGGTGCCCACACCGGCCACCACGTATGCCCGGTCCCCCACCGCATCCTTGACCACCCGGACGAGCTCTGCCTTCTCGGCGTCGCTCGTCGTCGGCCCCTCACCGGTCGTGCCGTTGACGACCAGGCCGTCATTGCCCTGCTCATCCACCAAATAGGAGGCCAACTGAGCAGCGCGGTCCAGATCGAGGTCGGCCGCGATGTCGAACGGCGTCACCATCGCGGTGAGCATGCGCCCGAACGGGCGGCGCGGATCTGCGTCGAGCATGAGCCAAAGATACCGTCTCAAGCCGGCCGAACCGCGACCATTTGTTCGACAGGCTTTAGCCCTCGGAAACCATCGGACTCGAGGCGACTTCGGTCCCGTCGGGCAGTGCGGTGATCTCGAAGTCGGCGAACGCGTTCGGCGCGATGCCCTTCAATTCGCGCAGGCACGCAACGGCCAGAGCGCGGATTTCGACGTCGGCGTGTTCGGAGGCGCGCATCGCGATGAAATGCCGCCAGGCACGGTAGTTGCCGGTCACCACAATGCGCGTCTCGGTCGCATTGGGCAACAATGCGCGCGCTGCCTGGCGTGCCTGCTTGCGGCGCAGGGTCGCGTGGTCCACGTCGGCGAACTTCTTCTCCAGACCCTCCAGTAGTTCCGTATATGCCAGCACTGCGGCGTCGCTGGCCGCGACGAACTTCGCATGCAGGTCCGGGTCACTGGCGATCACGTCTGGTTCGACCATCGCCGCGTCGCGTTCGGGGACGTAGCGCTGCGAGAGCTGGGAATAGCTGAAATGGCGGTGGCGGATGAGCTCGTGGGTCAGTGACCGCGAGATTCCCGTGAGGTAGAAGGTGACCGAGCCATGTTCCAGGACGGACAGATGACCGACCTCGAGGATGTGCTGTAGGTAGCCCGCGTTGGTGGCCGTGCTCGGATTTGGCTTCTTCCACGACTGGTAGCACGCACGCCCGGCGAACTCGGCCAGGGCTTGACCGCCGTCCGCGTCGGTGTCCCACGGCACATCCGCCGGAGCCTGGAAGTGTGTCCAGGCGATCGCCTGGACCTTCAGCGGGGCGATGTCAGGCACAGGCTCTCCAGGAGTGACAGCTACGGGTCGTGCAGGCCATGGTCGGGCGGCATCAGGGTCCGTGGCGACGTGACCCGCAGCGCGCGGCATGGGTTTGCGTGGGTCCAAAGGTTGCGTTGCGTTGCGTCAGCGTAACCGCCGCCGGTGCCGTCACCGCTGTGGCGCTCCCGCGAGCCGCGGTGTGTCTTGGCGACTCCCGGACCTACTGAGGTTTTGCGGGCAGTTCGTCACGATCGAAGGGCCGCGGGACTCCATTGATATGTGTACTCGAATACGGCGCTGCCCCTGCGCACCAGTCGCAGATGGTTGCCTGCCGATCACGCTGGTCGCATGTGCCGGGCGGACGCTCACCACCGTCGAGCTCAACGAACGGGCGGCCGAGCGGCGGGCTCTGGCCAGGGTCACCGCACAGCGTAGCGCCGGGTTCCGCGCCTGACCAGCCCACGGTTGTGGGTCCGACCTCGCACCGACCGCGACCATTTCGGGAAAGTTGCCGAGATCTCAGGTCATCCCAACCTTTCGCACCGTCGCGCGTGTGACAGGTATGAAACCTGATCACGATCGAGATGCGCTGACGGTGAGGCCATGACGCGAATGGCCTGGCCACAGAAGGACACCTATCCGCACGCAGGAGGGGGCGAGCCGCACTTCGACGTCGATGCCTCGACGATGACGCGCATCGTCGAATCCGAATGGATGCGGCTGGTACGACTGGCCTACCTGCTATTGGACGACCGGGGTGCGGCCGAGGAGGCGGTGCAAGAGGTCTGTGAAGCAGTCTGGCGGCTAAAGCCCACCGTCCGCGACGCAGAGCACCTCGCTGCCTACCTGCGCACATCCGTCGTCAACCGCAGCCGATCCGCCGGTCGCAGACGTGGCACCGCGAAACGCCACCTGGCCCTGGCCCGGCTCGAGCACGAGCCGCCTGCCGATGACGACTTGCTGAGGCGGGAGGACCGACGGCTGATGCGCCAGGCCGTATCCCGCCTGCCCTCGCGGCAGAGCGAGGTCCTGATCCTGCGGTACTGGGGCCGACTCAGCGAAGCCGAGATCGCCGGCACGCTGGAGATCTCCCCCGGCACCGTGAAATCCACCGCTCACCACGCCCTCGCCGCTCTGCGGGCGACCCTGAAGGGAACGTCATGATCACCGATTCTGAACTCGAAACTCGCCTCACCGATGCCCTCGACACCGCGACCGAGGCACTCCTGGAGTCCAGACCGCCTGCCTTCTCGTGGCAGCACCTATCGACTTCTTCCACGACGGCGAAGCAACGGCGTCGACTGTCCCGCCGCGTTGTCTTCGCGATCACCGCACCCGTCGCCGCAGCCGCCATCGCCGCCACGGTCGTGATCGCCGCGATCCCGAGCGGCGGCAATGGCGCGACTGCGCAGGCCGACCACGGCCACAGGGTCAATC
>JALYIS010000013.1 GCA_030775705.1 Actinomycetota bacterium | reverse complement strand
ACGCAGCGCAGTACAAGCGTCGCTGAGCGACCTGAGGACGCAACTCGACTCCTTGCGTTCGGCGACGAATTCCAGCAACGGCGACGACGAACACGATCCCGAGGGATCGACCGTCGCTTTCGAGGCGGCGCAGCTCGAGACGCTGCGACAGCGGGCCGAGGTGCATCTGGCCGAGGTCGGCCGCGCCATTGAGCGTCTCGACGCCGGCAGCTATGGGATCTGTTCGCGCTGCGGACGTCCGATCGGGTCGGCCCGGCTGGTGGCGCTACCCGCGACCGAGTTCTGTGTGGCGTGCGCGAGGTTGCGCAGATGACGACTGGAATATTGTTCGATGTCGACGGCACTCTCGTTGACAGCAACTATTTGCACGCCGTGTGCTGGCATGACGCGCTGCGGAGCACTGATCACCTCGTCGCGATGAATGTGCTGCACCGGGCGATCGGGATGGGTTCCTCCGAGCTGCTAAGTCACGTTCTTGGCGATGATCGCGACAAGGACGAGGACGGCGACATCATTCACGCGCACAAGGTCCTCTATCAGCGGCACTGGTCGCGCCTCACCGCTCTACCCGACGCCGAAGCCCTTCTGCGTGCATGTGCCGGGATGGGTCATCGGGTCGTGCTTGCCTCTTCCGCCGCCGCCGATGAACTCGCCGCTCTGCGCCGCGTATTGGACGCTGACGACCTGATCGATGGGGCAACCAGCAGCTCGGACGTTGACAATGCGAAACCGGAGCCCGACCTCGTGCAGGTCGCCCTCGATAAGGGTGGGTTTGCTGCCGACTCTGCTCTGTTCGTCGGCGATTCGGTATGGGACGCAGCCGCCTGTAAGAAGGCGGACGTCACCTTCATCGGACTTACCTGCGGCGGAACCTCGGCCCAGGAGCTGACCGAGGCTGGAGCGATCGAGGTCTGGCGCGACCCCGCCGAACTCCTTGAGAACCTGAAGACGTCAGCGATCGGCAAGCTGCGGCTCGACGCACCTGGTCACTGACCCAGTTTCCAGCGGGGGTGTGTGACTGCGTTGGTCTTCCACTGCGCGGGTCCTGGCCGCACCCGGGCGTATACAGGGCGGGACCAGCCGATCAGGTTTCCCGTACGACCTGAGCGGGTTGCTTGTCGGGGCGTAGGCCACGCCAGGCGGGGTGCCGGAGCCGGCCGTCTACGGTCCATTCGGTGAACGCGACTTCGCCGACCAGCTTGGGGGTCACCCATCGGGCGTCACGGGCATCGGCTCGCGCCACGTCCACGAACGGCGACGTGACCCGATTCAGGCGGGCTAGCTTCGCCTCGATCCGCTCAAGCGCATCGGCAGTGAAGCCGGTGCCGACCTTCCCGACGTACTCCAGTCGGCCGTCGTTGGGAATACCGAGTAGCAGTGATCCGATCCTTCCCGCGCGGCCTCCGGCTCCGGGCTTCCAGCCGCCGATGACGACCTCCTGGGCCTGGATGTTCTTGATCTTGATCCAGTCTGGGGAGCGCCGTCCGGGTTGGTAGGCCGCGCTGCGGCGTTTGGCGACGACACCTTCGAGATGCTGGACCTTGCTCACCTGGACCGCTTGGGCGCCGCTGCCGGAGAAAGCCGGAGGCGTCTGCCAGGCAGGTCCGTTGAGATTCAGTTCGTCGAGGGCGGCCCGTCGCTCGGCGTAGGGCTGCGCCAGCAGCGAGCGACCGTCGCGGTGCAGGAGGTCGAATATCAGGTAAACGACCGGCTCGGCAGTCGCGAGCCTGCGAGCGTCGGCTGTCCCGACGATGTGCATACGTTTCTGCAGCCGCGCGAAACTTGGCCGGTTGGCGTCGTCGAAGCTCACAATCTCACCATCGAGCAGCAATTGCGTCGAGCCGACCGTTCCCCCGAGTGCTCGCAATTCGGGATAGGAAACGGACATATCGAGGTCGTTGCGCGAGATGAGTCTGACTCGCCCACCCTCGATCCGGGCAAGGGCGCGGACGCCGTCCCACTTCATCTCGAACGCCCACTTGTCGTCATCTTCGACGGGCAGGTCGCCGAGGGTGGCGAGCATAGGGGCAACCGATGCCGGAAGCGCCGCCCAGTCCGCCGTGGCCGCTGCGTCCATCCGGTGCATCATCCACTGCTTCCCGCGGGTGTGGAACAGCACGAATCGTCCCTGCACGCGTTGCCCTGTGAGCACGAACTTGACCTCGGTGTCGGTCCACTTCTCCAGCTGGTAAGTGCCGTGGTCCCAAATAGTCACGGTCCCCTCGCCGTATTGGCCGGTGCCGATCGTGCCCTCGAACGACCCGTGCTCCAGTGGATGGTCCTCGGTGTGGACCGCGAGCCGGTTCGTCTTGGTATCGGTCGGCAACCCATTCGGGACCGCCCACGAAACGAGCACGCCATCGTGCTCGAGCCGGAAATCCCAATGCAGCGCGGTGGCGTGATGCTCCTGCACGACGAAGCTGTTCCCGCCCCGCCGCCGTGCCGCCTTCTTGCCAGGCACCGGTATGGGTTCGGGTGTTCGGTTCGCATCTCGCTTGCGTCGGTATTCGCCTAGGTCCGGCATCGAAACCTATCCGTCGAGGAGTCTGAAGCGAGTCTGCGTCAGAGCGGATTGTGGGACTGACCGTACAGCTGGTATCCGGCGAGCGCGGTCGCCGACCGGGGACGCCCCGAACGTGAATAGTCGCGAGATTGGCGGGAATGCTCGTCTCGTGGCAACTCAGGCGGATGTGAAGGACGAGAAGAAGTACGAGGCGCGAACTCGGCCTACAGCGTGAGCATGTCGAGGACGGCAGCGAATCCGCCCGCGGCGTAGGCCGCCCGTTGGCGTTGAGCTCCCGTGCCCGCCTGCCGCTGAGCCGCCAAACCATCGCCCACGGCGTCGCCATCGCCGAAGTCGGACAGGGCACCGTCGACATGGCTCAGCAGTGCGTCGACACACGCCCACGCCGGCCGCAACTGGACGCCGAGCGAAGAGGCGTCGAGAAGCTCACCCGTCATGCCCCATCGCGCCGCGCGCCAGGATCGGGCACGCAGTACTTCGATGCGGTCGTCCGGCGCGGCTCCCCCATCCTTCCATTCGCGGACCGCGGTCTCCACAAGCGCCCTCGCCAAGCCCGCGATCATGATCGCGGTGCTCGGGGCTGGGCAGACATCGGCGACGCGGATCTCGACGGTGGGGTAGGTGGCAGAGAGCCGAATGTCGTAATAGAGCATGCCATCATCGAGCGCGGCACCTGAGGCAATCAAGTCTTGTTGCACGCGTCGGTAGTTCGGGAGCTCACCGAACGAAGCTGTGGGGCCGGCGGTGGGCCATTGCCCCCACAGCACGCTGCGATAGCTCGCATAGTCGGTGTCGGCTCCGCGATGGAATGGCGAGTTGGCGCTGAGCGCGGTCAGGAGCGGCAGCCAGGGCTGGACCCGATCTAGGACCGCGATCCCCTCTGCGGGCGAGTCGACCCCGATGTGCACATGCATGCCGCAGGTAAGCTGCTGGCGCGCCACAATCCCGAAGGTGGCGTTCATCGTGCGGTAGCGGTCATCGCGGGTGGTGCGCGGATCGGCTGCGACCGGGTGTGTTCCACTCGCCACGACCAGCGCTCCCCCCTCTGCCGCCGAGATCGCCAGCTCGTGCCGGAGTCGGCCCAGGTCGGCCTCGAGTTCCCTGAGATCAGTTGTCGGGACCGAGCCAATCTCGGCCTGCGCGCGTTTGAGCTCATGGTCGAACTGGCCCCCGCCGTCACTCTCGGAGGCCCCTTGCGTGACCGCATCGCCCTGCTCGGCCAGTCGGCCGTCGGGGTGAACGAGAAGAAACTCCTCCTCCGCCCCGACCGTGCGGGCCAGCGCACCGGGCGAGGACGCGCGGTTCATTCTGTGATCTGTTCGGCGCTCATCCGTCCGACGGCATCGGCAAGCGACACGGTCTCGGGGCCTTGGCGTTGCCGGTGCCCAGGCGGGGTGAACGCAGTCCCGTCTCGGAGGTGATGGTCCGCTGGCGGGGCGAGGATTGACTCCTGGCTGGGATCCATGCAGCGGTCCTACCCGTCTGCCGGGGCGATCCCACCGAGTTCGGCCGACCTCGTTGTGATTGCTGCGTCTTGGCGGCCACGGACCGGATGGTTGTCGGCTGTATTTGGGCATTCTTCGTGATGTGCCCGAGCTACCCGAGGTCGAGTCTGCCCGCCTAGTGATCGCACTTCGAGCCCTTCATCTGCCAATTTCACGCGTGCAGGCCATCGATCCCTACGTCTGCCGCCCGTTCGCGGCCGAGGACTTCCGGCGGCTGTTGATCGGTCACCGGCTGGACCGCGTGGACCGGGTCGGAAAGCTACTCCTGCTATCGGTCGGTGGCCGGTCACTCGGGCTGCACCTCGGTATGGGCGGGCGCGTCGTTGTCACTGACGCGGCGGGTCACGTCGACCGGGAGTCAGACTCGACGCACGGCCTGGCCGGACCGCATCGACCGCAGTGGGACCGCCTGGTGCTCCAATTCACCGACGGAACGGCGTTGCGGCTCGTAGACAAGCGACGGCTCGGACGCGCGACGATCGATCCGGACACCACTCACCTCGGCCCGGATGCACTGCAGATAACGCGGACCCAATTCGACGCGGCACTGCTGACCGGACACCGCCCGGTGAAAGCGCGGCTCTTGGACCAGGCATCAATTTCGGGGATCGGGAACCTCGTCGCCGACGAGACGCTTTGGCGCGCCCGAGTCAGCCCGCTGCACCAGACGGGCGCCCTGACTCGCCGCGAAGTCAGCGCCCTCTACCGCTCGATGCACGCCGCCCTCAACTGGGCTCTCACCCACGGTGGGTCGCACACCGGCCGGCTCATTCCCCACAGGCACCAAGGCGGCCGCTGCCCCCGATGCGATCGGCAGCTGAGCTACGCCCGAGTAGGCGGACGCTCCAGCTGGTGGTGCCCCGAGGAGCAACGCTGAACTGCAGATGCCGTTGCCGAGCGGTGGACCTCGATTGACTATTGTGACCCGGCAGCCGAAGCGCTCTGGGGCCACATCTCGCTTTCGGGAGAGGACCCCAGCGCCGCCGCAGCGCTTCGCCGAGCAGGCCGGCGAATCGGAACGGATCCGGTGGCCGCCCCCAAGACCTACCTGCCGGTTTGGCCCCTGCGTCGATTGGCAATCATGCCTGCATGCAGATCGGCCGACGCGACACCCCGGGCCGCGCTCGCGGGCGCCCCGTGCGGCGATCGTCTCAGCGACGCGCCAAACGCGTGGCACAAGCTACCCCGGGGCAGGTGTCACGCGCGTGCGACTTGGGCGTCACGACACACGCAAGAGGACCTTCACCGTGGAGCTGACCGACCGCTTAGACGTCTTTCAACGACGGCACCCGCGAGTGAGCGTGCCGATCGCGGTGCTGTACAAATTCGCCGACGATCAAGGCAATTACCTGGCGGCGCTCATCGCCTACTACGGTTTCCTGTCGTTGTTCCCGCTATTGCTCCTGTTATCCACGGTGCTGAACTTCGCGTTGGCCGGGGATGTCTCACTGCAGCATCGGGTGCTGAATTCCGCGCTCGGGCAGTTCCCGATGATCGGTGCGCAGTTCCGGCAGAACCATGGGATCCAGGGCAGCGGGATCGGACTGGCCATCGGCATCCTCGGCACCTTGTACGGCGGACTCGGCGTGGCGCAGGCGGCCCAGAATGCGATGAACACCATCTGGCGGGTTCCCCGTCATGCCCGCCCGAATCCCCTCCTGAGCCGGCTTCGAAGCCTTCTGCTGCTTGTCGTCGTGGGCGTGTTCGTTGCCGGGACCACCGTGCTGTCGGCGTTGAGCGGCAGCGCTTCAGCGTTCGGGGCAACGGTCGGGGTCGGGCTGCGAATCCTCCTCCTCGCCGTCTCGGTCGCCGTCAACGTCGTCGTGTTCACTGTTGCGTTTCGGGTCGCTACTGCGCAAGGCATCACGACGAGACAGACGCTGCCAGGTGCGACGGTCGCTGCCGTCGCCTGGCAACTGCTGCAATTCTTCGGTACCGCCTACGTCGGACACGTGGTAAAGAACGCGACCATCACCAACAGCGTCTTCGCCCTCGTGCTCGGGCTGATCGCCTGGATCTACCTGGAAGCGCTAGTCGTCGTGCTGGCGACGGAATACAACGCGGTCCGAGCGCTTCGGCTTTATCCACGCGCGCTGCTCACACCGTTCACTGACGATGTCGACCTCACCATCGCCGACGAAGCCGCCTACACCAGCCAGGCCCAAGCACAGCAGGCCAAGGGCTTCGAGAGCATCGACGTCAACTTCGGGTCGCACGACGACTCCCCGCCCCGGCAAGCGGCCGGCCGCGCTCCCGAGCAACCCCCTCGCCAGGGATCGTTGTAGCGAAGCGCGTCCAGCGGTGTCAAGACGAGCAATTTTACGTTCACCCATGTTCCGAGCAGTACCGATCCGACGAGCCGGCGTCTCCGCCGGGTCGCACGCAGCTGTTGTTCGCGCACCTCGCAGCGACCACACTGTGTGCATGGGCACAATGCTCGAACTGATCGTCGCCGTCCTGCTGCCGACGGCGGTCGGCTACTCGGCGGTGCTGGCCCTGCGCTATCGCCCATGGGCAGTGCTACACCGATCGGCACCGGTCGAGCGCCCCATCGGCCAGATCGAGGCCGATCTGCGGAGGTTGCACGCCGACCTCGACCGCACCGAACTCGCTGTCGGTCTGCCGGGCAAGGATCTACGTCTCAACGCTGTCCGAGCCGCCTATGTCGACACTCTGATCCTCGCGTGTGCCCGCGTGGGGGTCGCCCCGCCGCAAGGGCGCCCGTCGCCGGGGCGCTCACCCGTCTCGCTGGCCGAGATCTACCGGGCCGAGGCCGCGTTGCGACGCCAAGGACTGGATGTGCGCAGCCCTGCGTCCCCTTGACGGCCGGGCACAATCGACACATGGTGCGGGTGCTCGCAATAGCAGACGAAGTGGACGAGCGACTGTGGTGGGACGTCGGCCCGGTACGCGGTGTCGACTTGGTGCTGGCGTGCGGTGACCTGCCGCTGGAATATCTCGGCCACCTGATGAACTGCCTCGACGTGCCGCTGGTCTTCGTCCCGGGCAATCACGATCCCGACCTGACCGGCTACCGGGCGTCGCGCAGTGGGCTCATGCTCCGCGCGGGCCTGCCCGAGGAGCCCCCATGGCCGCCAGGTGCCCTCAACGCCGACGGGCGGCTCGTGGACGTACTCGGACTGCGAATCGCCGGCCTTGGCGGGTGCGTTCGCTACGGCGCGGGACCGAATCAGTACACCGATCGGCAGTACACCCGGCGCGCCTGGAGGTTGCGCGCCCACGCGCGCTGGGCTGCCCGGGATGGCCGCGGCGTCGACGTCATGCTCACCCACGCTCCGCCGCGTGGACTCGGAGACGCCGAAGTCGCACCACATCGGGGGATCCGGTCCCTGCCGAATCTCGTCGCGCATCTTCGCCCGCGGTGGCTGCTGCATGGCCACGTCCACCCGTACGGCGCGGACGCGCCCGACCTGCAACTGCACGGCACCACCGTCCGCAACGTCGTCGGGCGGCATATCTTCGAGATCGGCGGACGCGAGGGGGTGACCAGTGGCGCGGCAAACCGGATTTCCGAGGGCTGACGTCGAGAACGATTTTCTGCGGGTCCGCCGCAGACAGGTCTTGGCCCGGCTCGCGCACCGATTGCGGGGCGAGCCTGACGACGTCAATCTCGTGCTCCCGTTCGACGATGTCGTGGCCGCTCTGGGCATTCGGGGCGAACGCTCGCTGGGTTTGCAGACACTCCGCCTGGACAGCATCGTCGGCAGCGTCGACTCGCGCCGCGACTTCGACAGGAAGTTCCGTCCGACATCGAGTCGGGTTCGCGCGCGGTGGGAGCAGTTGGCGCTCGCGCAGCGCCGGGGCGAAGCGATCCCGCCGATCGATGTCTACCGGATCGGCGATCTGCACTTCGTCAAAGATGGCCATCACCGCGTCTCGATCGCGCTGGCCACCGGCCAGGACACCATCGACGGCTACGTGACCGAAGTCCTCACCGTGCTCTCGGCCAAGGGCATCCGACGCCGCGGCGATCTGCTCGTCAAGAGCTATGAACGGATGTTGCAGGCTCGTGTCCCGCTCCCCGCAGCCGCGTATGCAAAGCTGGAGGTCAGCGACCCGTGGTCCTATGCCGAACTCGGTGAGGCCGTCGAGGCGTGGGGGTTTCGCTGCATGCAGAACGACCATCAATTCTTGGATCGCCATGAGGTCGCCCGGCGCTGGCTCGCCGACGAATTCCTCCCCGTCGTGCGCATGCTCCGCGAGGCCGACCTGCTCGGCGCAGGCACCGACGCCGACGGGTACCTGCGCGTCGCCCGCGAGCGGTACCGCCTGATGCGCACCCACGACTGGAACGATGAAGTCATCCAGCGACTACACGACCAGCAGCGCTAGGTAGGTCAGCGCCACCGAGACAGCGCCGCTGGACGGCGCGACCGAACAGCGTCCCTTAGGCCGGAGCGGTCGACTTCATCCGCGCGAGGTTGTGTCCGGTCTCCGGATCGAAGACGTGGATCGAGCGGACATCGGCCCACAGCTCGGCGTCAGTGCCTTCACGCACATTGGTCTCCGCGGCGAGCCGGGCCACGACGTTGTCCGCCGAACCACCTGCATCAGCTCGGCCGGAGTCGCGGGCCAATTCCTCTAATTCGGCCGACGACACCGGTCCCCCCTCGCCTAGGGAGAAATAGGCGAAGACGTCGGATCCCATGGACTCGACGACATCGATGGCGGCCTGGAACGTGACGCCATGTGGACGGACATCGGCCGGAACGAGCGACGCGTCCTCGAAGTTCTCCGGTCGGATTCCCACGATGACCTCGCTGCTGGAATTCTTCGATTCGAGCGCGCGTCGGGTCTCGTCCTCGAGCGCGAGGTCGCCCATCCGGGTGCGCAGTTGCCCGTTCTCTAGCTTCGCTGGCATGAAATTCATCGCGGGCGAGCCGATGAAACCGGCAACGAAGAGGTTGACCGGGTTCTCATAGAGTTCCTTCGGCGAGGCCACCTGCTGGATCGTTCCGTTGCGCATCACCGCAACTCGATCGCCGAGGGTCATCGCCTCGGTCTGGTCGTGGGTGACGTACACCATCGTGGTGCCCAGGCGCTTCTGCAGACGCGAGACCTCGGTCCGGGTCTGTACCCGCAGCTTGGCGTCGAGGTTCGACAGCGGCTCGTCCATGAGGAAGGCGGCCGGATCCCGGACGATGGCGCGACCCATCGCCACCCGCTGACGTTGGCCGCCGGACAGGTTCGCCGGCTTGCGTTCCAGGTGCTGAGTTAGGTCGAGGACGCGTGCTGCCTCGTTGACCTTCTCGTCGATCGTGGCCTGCGGCGTCTTTGCCAGCTTCAGGGCGAAGGCCATGTTCTGCCGCACTGTCATGTGCGGATACAGCGCATAGCTCTGGAACACCATGGCGATGTCGCGATCCTTCGGCTGAATGTTGTTAACCACCTTGCCTCCGATCCGAAGTTCGCCCTCACTGATGTCCTCCAACCCGGCGATCATGTTCAGCGTCGTGGACTTACCGCAGCCAGACGGGCCGACGAGGATGACGAACTCACCATCGGTGATGTCCAGGCTGATGTGGTCGACGGCCAACGCGCCATCCGCGTAGCGTTTGGTGACCTGGTCTAGAACGATGTCGGCCATTTTGCCTATCCCTTCACGGCGCCGGATGTCAGCCCCGCAACGATGCGGCGCTGGAAGAACAGCACGAAGACGATGATCGGAATCGTGATGATGACTGCCGCCGCCGAGATCGAGCCGGTCGGCGCGGTGAACTGCGAACTGCCGGTGAAGAACCCGATCGCCGCGGGGACGGTCCGCGCGTTCGTCGTCGAGGTCAACGAGATCGCGAAGAGGAAGTCATTCCAGCAGAAGATGAACACCAGGATCGCGGTGGTGAACATGCCAGGGGCGGCGAGCGGGGCAATGACCTTGGTGAAGGCCTGGAACGGTGTCGCACCGTCCATCTTCGCGGCCTTCTCCAATTCCCACGGGATCTCTCGGAAGAACGCCGACAGCGTGTAGATGCCAAGCGGCAAACCGAAGGCGACATACGGGATGATCAACGCGGGCCATGTATCGAACAGGTGCAGGCTGCGTTCGATGTTGAACAACGGAGTTACCAGCGAGATGGCGGGGAACATGGCGATCAACAGGGACATGCCGATGAGCAGTCGCTTGCCGGGAAAGTCCAGACGCGCAACGGCATAGGCGGCCATCGACGCCAGCACCACGGCGATGACCGTCGAGATGATCGCGATGCCGATGGAGTTCACCAGCGCGTGGGTGAACTCTGAGGTCTTGAAGATTCCTCGGTAGTTCTCAAGCGTCCACTTCTTCGGCCAGAAGCTGGCATCGGTGACCGTCGATGGGTCCTTGAACGACAGCGAGACGATCCATAGGACCGGCACGATCGCCAGCACGACGGCGATGGTGTTCGCGGAGCTCCAGCCGACTTTCTGTCGAGCCGTGGTCGTCATGTCGCGCTCACCGGTCCGATCCGGGTGCGGCCGCACCGAAGCCCTTGATGAACAAGAAGGCGATGATCGCGACACAGATGAAGATGAGGATGGAGATCGCTGACCCGATACCGAGGTTCAGCGCTGTGAACAGGTTGTCGTAGCCGAGTATCGACACCGACCCGGTGTTGTTGTTGCCAGAGGTCAACACGAAGATGTTGTCGAAGATTCGGAAGGCGTCGAGGGTCCGGAACAGCAGGGCGACCAGAATCGCGGGTTTCATCAAGGGCAGCGTCACCCGGGTGAATCGTTGCCAGGTGGTCGCCCCGTCGACCTTCGCGGCCTTCTGCAGATCCTCAGGCACGAGGGCAAGGCCCGCCATGAGTAGCAACGCCATGAACGGAGTTGTCTTCCACACCTCGGCCAGGATGATGACGGCGATCGCCTGAGCGGTATGAGTCAGTGGCGCGCCGTTGCTCAACATCGCCGACAGGTAGCCGGTGCTCGGAGTCCAGGCGTACTGCCAGCTGAACGCAGCGACGACGGTAACGATGCCGTATGGCACCAGCACCGCGGTCCGCACTGTGCCGCGCCCGAACAGGGTGCGATGCATCAGCAGCGCCAGCAGCATGCCGAGAACCAGTTCGATGACCACCGAGATGACGCTGATGATCAGCGTGACCTTGAGGGACTCCCACCAGAACGGAGAGCTCAGTACCGCCTGGTAGTTGGACAGACCGACGAACTTCGCAGCGTTGGGAAAGCGCAGGTCGTAGCGCTCCAAGGACAGGTAGATCGCGTAGCCGATCGGATATGCGGTCACTGCGATCATGACGATCACCGCCGGCGCGCACAGCATCCAGCCCAGCCGACGATCAGCGCGCGCACCCTCCGACAAGGCTGGGCGGCCACGCTTGCCGGCCGGCGCCGAGGCAGTATCGCCTCGGACGGGGGCCCGGGTCTCGATACTCACGGGATCAGCCCCTTAGACTGCAGCGCATCCTTCAGTTGCTTCGTCATCGACTTCTCCGTGCTCGTCGGGTTGACCTGCGATTCCGGTGAAATGGCGTGCGAAATGACGATGGACAGGTTCTGGTAGGCCGGCGTCTTCGGTCGAACGCTCGCGTTCTGCAGCGCGGTGAGGATGTCCTTGCGGAACGGGTAGTCAGCCTGCAGCGACGGGTCGTTGTATAGGTCGGCGATCGTCGGCGGGAGACCGCCCTTGGTCGCGGCTATCTTCTGGTTGTCACGATCGCGCAGACACAACGCAGCCTTGAACGCGAGGTCGGCGTGTTGGGAGTACTTGCTGATCGCCAGGTCGATTCCGCCGATGGTGACGTGGCTCGGCTGACCGGCCGTGACACTCGGGTACTGGGCCCACTTAAAGCTCTTGAAAAGGTCCGGCTTGTTCGCCTTCATCGATGGGTAGACGAAGGGATAGTTCAACTCGAAGGCCGCTGTCCCGCTCTCCATCGCGAGCCGGTTGGTGTCTTCCATCTGGACCGAGAGCGACGCGTCGGCGGCTGGCGAAGATGCCAGCTGCTGGATGATATTGAGCGCCTGGACGGCTGGGGCGCCCATCGACACCGCTGTGGCGTCGGAGTTGAGCACGCTACCCCCCGCACTCGCGAGCAGCGTGTTGAACCAGACGACGGCACCTTCGTATTGAGCTCCCTGTATCTCGATGAGGTGGGGCTTGCCCTGCTTGGCCAAGGCGGTCGCATCATCGATCATCTGGGCCCAGGTCGTGGGCGGGGTCGGGACAAGATCGGAGCGGTACCAGAGCAGCTGGGTGTTGCTGTTGTACGGGACGGCGTAGAGCTGGCCCTTCCACATTGCTGTGTCGAGCGGCGCCTTCAACGTCCCGGTGGTCGCCGCCATCTGATTGGCGCCGGTCCACGGCACGATCCAGCCCGCCTCGGCGAACTCGGCCTCCCAGGTGACGTCCAGACCGAGGATGTCCAACGCCTTGTCGTGGGCGGCAAGGCGGCGCACCAGCTGCTGGCGCTGGCCGTCTGCCCCGTTCGGCAGCTTGTCGTACTCGATCTTGTACTGGCCACCGCTTTGCGCAGTGCACGTGTCGACCGCTTGCTGGATGGCGCCCGAGTTGTCGGGAAAGCTGTAGAAGTGCAGCGTCGGCTCGCCGCCGCCACTGCCGCCGCTACAGGCAGCCAGGCTCGAGGACGCCAGGACCGCGGCCACCAACGCACTGGCGACCTTGGACCGTACGGGCCGGCGGCGAACTGATCGGAGCTGAGGACTACCTCTGCGCGCTGGCCGACCGACACTTCCCACGCCGTTCCTCCTTCGAACTAGCAAAGCGCCCGGCGCACAACACCTAGGTGTGATCCAGCGCACTTATCTGTCACCTCATTCGGACCGTACGCAGACTTCGCGATTGCCGCAATGGGCGGAATTCGCCTCGACTGCTCCACCAGCGGTCGGCGGGTCCGGACCACAAGGGACAACCCCGTGGCGCCCGGCAACAGTGCGGCAACGGTCGGCAACTGGGCGTGCCTCGCAGCCTGGCCGGTAGGTTGGCCCAGCGATCATCTCAATGTCACGGGCTGAAGTCGGCCACCAGCCGGGCGGCCAAAAAAACCGGTCCTCGGCAGGTTTCAGTTTCTCTTCACTGGGTATTTACGCCTCATCGCGGCGTGACCGCGCAGCCAGGAGGTGTTTCATGATTGTTCTCGGCGTGTTGTTGCTCCTGATCGGATTCGTCGCGAAGATCGCGATCGTCTGGACTCTCGGCATCATCGTCCTCGTCGTCGGGGCCGTCCTTGCCATTGCCGGCGCAACCGGGCGTGAACTCGGCGGCCGCCGACACTGGTACTGATCCCGTCGCTGGACTCAGGCTGCCCGCCACCCCTTCTGGGAGGCGGGCAGCTTAGCGGGGTTCACCAGTTCTGCGAGGTGGATTGATCATCGAACGGGTCGGTCCCCGTTCCCAGCTCGCCTCGTGGATCCGGTTGAGTGTCACCAGCGACGCAGGCAGGAACGCGAGCTCTGCCCGCTCGTGCCGGCCAAGGTCCTCGACAGCGCGGTCCGCCATGTCCGCCCGCGTGGCATCCTTCTGGGTGGCGAACACTGCATCGATCAGACGCCACCCGATCGCGATGAGGGCGAACGCGATCAAGCAGTGGACAACTGTCACCGACACCTCCTCGCGTGGCTGATGTCGGTCAGTCAACCTCGGGTCTGCGCATCCAGGGTTGCTCCAGCGACGACCCTCACGCGTCATTCACGGATCGCTCACCTCGAGTCGCTCGAGGATCGCGCGGCGTGAGTCGCGCGTACTGAATTCGGGGTGTCTACTGGTTGGATGGTGCAGCCCGGGCCTGACCCAGACAACTACCCGCCCATCGATCCGAGTGAGCCGGTGCCCGACGATCCGGGGCCGCTGCTGCCGGACACACCGGAGACGCTTCCCCCGCCTCCTGCTGAACCGATGCCCGGCCCGGACGATCCAGATAGCGTTCCCGTCGGGGCTTGAGCGCCACCCGCGGTGACCGGAGTGTGAGCGCGAATGCGTCACCATATGCCGGTGGTGGAGTCATGGAAGCGAACTTTGGACTCATCGGTCGGAACCAGGGCAGGTGTCTAGTGCGAACTGTTGATGACGGCGTGGCCCACGCTCAACCCCTGCGGACGGTCGCGCGCGTCAGCCCTGGCCATTCCGCGCGAGAGAGCACGATGCCGAATTTCGAGACCTTCCGGCGGGCGCTGCTGCCGCTGAAGTCAGAGCCCTTCGTCACGATCCAGAAGCGCGGGACGATGTCGTTGAACCTGTCGGCGTTTGTGGCGCTCGATTCACCCGTCTCGGTCGAATTGCTCTACGACCGAGGAAAAGAGATCGTTGGGATCCGCGTGGCCGATCCCCGCGCGGACAACGCGTATCACGTGCGGACCACCTCGCCGTCCGGCCCTTTCGTGGTGTCCGCGATGGCGTTCACAAAGTTCTACGATCTGGACATCGCAGTCACCAGGCGCTGGCCCGCGTACCTGGACAACGGCGTGCTCTGCGTCGATCTGACCAAGGACGGGCTGCCGGTCACCAGTAACCGTGCCCGCAGGCGTCGCGATGATGAGGACGCGAGCTGATCAGACGGAGCTCAGGGACACGAGGTCGCCGAAGGCGATGATGTTGTCCACGTAGCTCCCGGCGGAGGCGTCAAATGCGCCGCCGCAGGTGATCAACCGCACGGTCGGCCCGGGTGTATTGCCGTAGACGAGCTGGGTGGGGAATGCACTCTTGGCGAACTCCGACACCCTGGTTATCCGGTAGGTGGCGACCGCGCCGTCCGACCGGGTGACGCTTACCCGGTCGCCGGCGCGCATCCGGCCCAGGTCGAAGAACACGCCACGGCCGTACTGGGCGGAGTCGACGTGCCCGAGGATGATTGTCGGTCCGGGCGCGCCTGGCACCGGTGAGTAGCGATACCAGCCGGCGTCGGCTATCTGACTGAGCGGCGGAACCTGCACGGTGTTGTCGGCGTTGAGCCCCAACTGGATCACGCTGGCATTGACCCCGATCGACGGGATGCACACCCGCAGCGGCGTCGCGAAGCTCGTAACCCGGACACCCGGCTTGCAGCTGGGTTGGGGGCCCGCACGAGGCGTGCCCGGCGGCGTGGTCGTGCCTGCGGGTGCGCCGCCCGACGTGGTCGACGGGCTCGGCGGAGTGGGTGGCAGCGCAGTGGTGTGGTTCGCGGACGGCACGAGCGTCAGGGCCGCGAGGATGATTCCTACGACTAACAGGGCCCCGCCTGCCCCCATCACGATGCGGTCGCGCCGTGGTCGTGATCCGATCCAGAGCCAGAGCGAACCTGCGAACACGGCCAAGTCGGTGATCGCCACCGGCCGCCGCCGGTCACGCCTAGGCGGCTGCTTCCGTCGCCGCCGATGCGAGGGAGGTGGTGGGCCCTCTCGACGCACCGAGTCCTCGCCAGTCAACCGACTACCGCCAGTCGATCTGCAACACTTCGCCGCCGGTGATGGTGACCACCTTGTGCGGGCTGCCGTCCACATCCCAGATGGTGTATTTGCCTGCGCGCAACCCTGGATAGATCGCCGCGTACCGAACACCGGCCGGTCCGCGTCGTTCCCGGACCGCGACGTGCGTACGAACCGGACCGCTGGCGTGCGCATGGTCATGCGAATGCTCATGACCGGCACCGTCGGCGTGCGAATGCGTGTGTGCGTGAGCATCCTGGGGCAGCTCGACTGGTACGTCGCCCTCGACCGGACTGATCTCGATCTCCACGAGGTGCATCGACTCAGGCGTCATGAGAACGAGCGCACCGATGTCTCCACCAATGTCCAGAATGACGCTGCCGTCGTAACTAGGGCCCAACTG
>JALYIS010000012.1 GCA_030775705.1 Actinomycetota bacterium | reverse complement strand
TCACAAGGGCGTCGGCAGCGTCGTCTTCATCGCGCTCATCATCGGAATGGGCGGCGCCATCATTCTCGGCGTGGTGAACGGGATGCGCACCGCCCCGGCCATCATTCTCCTCGGGCTGATCCTCGTCCTCACCGGCGCGGAGGCGCACCACCAGCCGCTGGCCTTCTTCTTCGCAGTCAGCGTCGGCGTGACGGTCGGCATCTACAGCGGGGTCCTCGTCGCGCGACTCGGGATCCCGTCGTTCATCGTCACTCTGGCCCTGTTTTTGTCGTGGGAGGGCGTCGAGCTCTACGCACTGAAGAATCAATCCATCGGTACGACGAACTACAACATCTGGTTCGGCCTGACCCACGACAACATGGCCGCATGGGCAGGCTGGCTGTTCTATGCCGTTCTCGCGGGCGGCTATGTAGCGTTCACCCTCGGACGATCCATCCTGCGAGCTCGCAACGGACTGTCCAGTGACACTCTCGGGCTCGTGCTCACTCGAGGCGGAATCGTTGCAGTCGCCGGCGCCGGGATCACCTACTTCCTGAATCAGAACCGGGGCAACAACCCGAACTTCCCAATCGAGGGTGTGCCGTGGGCGGCAAGCGTTCCGATCACGCTGATGGTGTTCTGGACCATTGTGCTGAGCAAGACGACGTGGGCGCGCCATCTGTATGCAATCGGCGGTAACGCCGAGGCGGCCCGGCGTGCGGGTATCCCAGTCGACCGCGTCAAGATCAGCGCCTTCGCCATATGTTCCGGCATGGCGGCGATCGGTGGCCTCTTCCTCGCCGACTTCAGCGGTGGCGCCACAACGGGTCTCGGCCAGGGCGACACCTTGCTATTCGCGGTTGCGGCCGCAGTCATCGGCGGCACGTCCCTGTTCGGTGGCCGAGGCAAGCCGCGCGACGCCGTCATCGGGGCACTTGTGATCGCCACAATCCCCAACGGCATCCATCTGCACAACTTCCCGGAGCAGGCGAACGAGGTCATCACGGGTCTGGTGCTCCTGCTGGCCGCCGCGGTGGACGCCATCTCGCGCCGTCGTTCGAAGACGCGCTGAGCCGGGCTGGCGTGTGCTGTCGTGACTAGTCATTCGGCCGCCGCGCGTCCGGACTCGATCCGACGGCACAACCTTGGTCTGCTGCTTGGACAGATCCACCGGAACGGGGAGCTCACCCGCGCTCAACTGACGCAGCGGCTCCACCTCAGCCGCTCGACGATCGGCGCGCTTGTTGCCGATCTGACGGAACTCGACCTCGTGGATGAGCGAATTCCCACCGGCGGAGAACGAGCCGGGCGCCCGTCGCATGTCGTTGGTCCCCGCCCGAGCGGGCCATACGTAATAGCCGTGGACATCGATATCAACCATGTCGTTGTCGCGGCTGTGGGCATCGGCGGTGCGGTGCTGGCTCGTCATGTCATCGCGACCGCACGCAACCCACCGCGTCCGCAGCTGGTCGCCACCCAAATCGGCGAGGCCATCACCATCCTTGGCGCTCAAGTCGATCCCGCTGCGTGGCCGGTTGCGATCGGAGTAAGCGTGCCTGGCGCCGTGAGTCGCCCGGCAGGGATCGTCGAGTTCGCACCGAACCTCAATTGGCGAACTGAAGCATTTGGGGCGATGCTCGCCGCGGCGGCTCCTGCGCACCTGCCGGTGCTGTTGGGCAACGATGCTGACCTGGCTGTGCTGGCTGAGCACCTGCGCGGCAACGCGCGAGACTGCAGTGATGTCGTCTACCTGATGGCACGCATCGGCGTCGGTGCCGGGATCATCGTCAATGGCCGGCCACTGCGTGGACATTCTGGCCTCGCCGGCGAGGTCGGGCACAACGTGGTGGACGCTTCGGGGCCGCTCTGCCACTGCGGCAAGCGCGGCTGTGTCGAGACGTACATCGGTGAGAACGCCCTTCTCGAGATGGCGGGGCGCGACGTGGAGGCGAGTACCGAAGCAGTCGCCGCAGTGTTTGCCGACGCCCGCGCGGGCGACGAAGTGGCAGCCAAAGCGGTGCGTTCCGTGGCCGAGGCTCTCGGCCGCACGATCGCGAGTCTGGCAAACGTGCTCAATCCCGAGCGGGTGCTTCTGGGCGGCTCGCTGTCGGGCGTCCTCGACCTCGCCGCGGACGAGATTACCCAGGCATTGCGCGACAATACGTTCGAGGCACTGCGGAGTCAGCCCCAATTGTTGCCGCCCGGTTTGGGCGACGACTCCTCGTTGCTCGGTGCCGCCGAACTTGCGTTCGCAGCACTTCTCACTGACCCGGTCGGGACCCGGCGTGAATAGCGCTGTCAAGGTTGGTCGCCTCCTTCCGTGTGTTGTGGTGGGCTGATTCTGGCTTGGCGGGGCGGGGTGGGGCGTTGGGTTGTGCACAGGGTGTCGTTGTGTCCACAGGTTCTGGTTGTTGCGCGAGGGTGGGCTGTCGGCGCCGATATTGTCGCCGCTATGTTCGATTCTGTGAGGGTGGCTGACGCGGTCGCTCAGCTGGTCGAGGGTGCGGGTGCGTTGCTGGCTTTGGATGCTGAGCGGTTGGGTGGCGCGGATCTGGTTGCTGCGTTGGTGGCGGTGGAGACCCATCGTCGGCAGTTGGCTGCGGTGGAGCATCTGCTGGTCGCGGCGGCCCAGGTCCGTGG
>JALYIS010000011.1 GCA_030775705.1 Actinomycetota bacterium | reverse complement strand
GCCCTGCGTGTCACGCCGGGCCAGAACTCGGTCCACAATGAACACCGATGAATGCCCCCAGAGATCGGGATGTGGACGGGCGTGCGCGCAACGCCCGCCCCCGCGACGCGCTCGGACGCCCCCTCCCGCACGGCACGCCCGCTGCCCCAGCGGTCGAGGAGCTGCGCACTCCGACGCCGGAGCAGACCCTCGATCGAGCCCAGGAGCTGCTTGATGCCGGGCGTCCCTTCCACGCGCACGAAGCGTTGGAAGCAATGTGGAAATGTGCGCCGCCCAATGAACGCGATCTGTGGCAAGGACTCGCCCAACTGGCGGTCGGTGCGACCCACGCGGCGCGCGGAAACGAGAAAGGCGCCGCGGCCCTACTGCGCCGTGGAATCGAACGGCTCACTGGCTATCAGCGGTTCGCGCCATACGAGGTTGATGTTGCCGCCTTGCAGCGGTGGGCAGCCGACGCGATCAGTGTCCTTGCGGCATCCCCGAACTCTCCCGGGCTTCCGGTCCTGCAGCTGCGGTCCGCGCCCACACGGCGGTCCGATCGGGGCCAACCCGCAACCTGACCTTCGGCCCGTCCACAGCGGGCGAATTTCGGCTTGGTAATCCCTGGTCGCCGGGTCACTATGTGTCCAATGGACCTGTCACCGCTGCGACGGCCGCCGCTGTTCGGGCGCGCTGACGAGGTGGGCTCGGTCGGTGATCTCCTCGCGGGCGGCGTGCGCCTCATCACCGTTATCGGGCCGGGTGGCGTCGGCAAGACCAGGGTTGCCCTCGCCGCCGCACCGGCCGACGCGGCGCTGATATCGCTGGCCGGCACCGCCGACGACGGTCTCGTGGCCACGATGCTCAGGGCGCTCGCTCCCGCGGCCGAGAGCACCCGCGACCCGCTCGAAGCAATCGCCGCGGCCGCCAACGACCGAGTCGTACTCCTCGACACCTTCGAGCATCTGCTAGGCCAAGCAGCCGTCATCGGCGAGCTGATCAAGCTCGCCCCCCGGTCCCAATTCGTTGTCACCAGCCGATCGCGTCTGCGGCTCGACGCCGAGCAGGTCGTCGAAGTCAGCCGCCTCGCCCAGGACGCGGCGGTCGAGATGTTGCAAGACCGCCTATCGCTGATCGGCGCAGGCACCTGCACGACCGAGGAGGCCGTAGAACTTTGTGAACTTCTCGACGGGCTCCCTCTGTCGATCGAGCTGGCCGCCGCACGCGTGGCGTTGCTCGCGCCGCACCAGCTGCTCGCCCGGCTACGCACGCACGAGAGCGGACAGCTGCTCGCCATGCTCGGCCGTGGGGCGATGGATGTCCCGGAACGACACCGCAGCATCCGTGCCACCATTGCGTGGAGCTACGGGTTGCTCGATGTACAGGCCGCCACGCTATTCCGCCGGCTCGGTGTCTTTCCCGCTGCCTTCGGTCTCGACGCGGTCGAGCAGATCTGCGGCGCGACTCCTTTGACGTCGGGCGACGTCTTGGACGCGATGGCAGCGCTGGTCGACCTGCATCTTGTCGAACCCGTCCTCACATCCTCGAACAACCCTCGCTTTCGACTGCTCGATGCGCTGCGTGAGTTCGCACTCGAGCAGCTGGAGGTCGAGGGCGAACGCGCGACGTTCACCGAGCGCACGGTCGATTGGGTGGTTGAGTTCGCCGCGCAGGCGAAGGTCGGTCTGGAGGGACATGATGAGCGCGCGTGGCTCGACGCGGTGGACGAAGACGCGCCCACGATTCGAGTCGCCCTCACCCAGCTGTCGCGTGACGGTGATGTTCGTCGGGGGCTAGCGGTGGCCGGCGGTATCGCGTCGGCGTGGGTCAATCTTGGGCCGATCCGGCAGGGTCGCGACTGGTTCGACACCTTCCTCTCGCTCGACACGTCCGCACTGGCCGAGGGCGAGCTCGCCGTCGCGCAGGCGTGGCGGGCCCGGCTCGCCGTAGAGGCCGGGGACCTGTCCGTCGTCGAGGACATCGAGGCGGCGCGCGACCGGATCGCCGATCCCGACGAGTGGCTGCGGGCCACCGAGCACCTTGCCTATGCCCGAACAATGCAGGGCAATCTCGATGCCGCCGATGCGCTCACGACGGAGGCAATTGCGCGGTCGGAGGCCGAACAGCAACCAGCGTGGCTCAGTGTCTTTCTGGTCCGCCAAGCGATGGACGCCCAACGTCGTGGGTGGAGCGAGCAAGCGGCTGCGCAGGCGCGAAGGGCTGCCGACGCGGCCGATGTGGCCGGACGCGGGCGCCTGTCGGCCCGCGCCCGTCAGATCCTCGCGGTGCAAGAGCCGGATCCTCGCGTGGCATTGCAGCGCCTGCTGGAGGTGCGGGCCGCCTACGAAGCCAGTGGCGACCGTCGCGGAGTCGTCGCGGCGTTGGCCGCGCTCGGGGCGTTCTCAGACCCGCCCGAGGCGGCGCGGTGGTTGCGGCAGGCCATCGACATGGCCGCCGCTGTCGGCTACCGGCACGGAGAATTCTTCAGTGTGTGCGCGCTCGTGGTGAAGGCGATCGCCTCGGGCCGCGTCCGCGATGCCGCCGAGCTGGACGGCGGTCTGGCACCGTTTCTGCCGTTTGTGAAAGCGAATATCACACCAGCGCTGTTCGCCGACTATCTCGACGCCGTCGCCGGCGCGCGCCGCGCTCTCGGCCCTCAGACCTATGACGCCCTCCTCGCTTCGGCGCCCTCCGGCTGGCCTGCGTTACGTGAGCGAGCACGAGCGGTTGCCGATGACATGGCGGGGGATGCGTCCGAGGCGCCGCGAGGCGCCGAGCCCCGCCGCCGCGGGCGTCCCCGGCAGCTCTCACTATCCGCGCGCGAGGTCGAAGTGCTGGCCGCCATCGCCCGCGGCGGGACAAATCAGCAAATCAGCTCGGAGCTGTCCATCAGTGCCAAGACGGTGATGCACCACAGCGCGAGCGTCTATCGCAAGCTGGGCGTTCGTGGCCGCGCCGAGGCGATCGCTCATGCCTATCGGTCCGGGCTCCTCACCCCCGCCAAGCCCGACGGCTGACCCAAGGCGCAAGCGCACCCCATCCCGATCGTGGGAGCGCGGTGCAGGAGCCGGCCAGCCAAATAGATAGGGGCGTTCGCCCGATGTTTGGTGGGCTCGGTGTCCCTACCGTCGAGGGATTGGGTGGGTTTCGGTAACCGGGGCCGGTAGGTGGCGTCTGAGGTATGCGGGGACTTTTCGGTGAGGAGACGGTGGTGGCTGTAGTGCGGGTCGGTGTGGCGGCGGTGTTGGCGGCGGTCGTGGTGAGCGCGGGGGTGTTCACCGCTGCCGGGGTGCAGGCCGCGCCGGTGGTGGTGCCGGCCTGTGGGCCGGTGGTGTCGACTTCGGTGTCGTATGTCGAGGTCTGCGGCTACACCGGTGGCCCGCAGCAGTTCGTCGTCCCCGCTGGGGTCACCACGGTGGGGGTGACCGTCGACGGTGCCAGCGGTGCTCCCGCAGGAGGTTTAGGTGGGGTGACCACAGCGTTGCTTCATGTGCGACCGGGTGAGGTGCTCACCGTCCGGGTGGGACAGCGCGGGGCTGACGGGGGCAGGAGTGCCTATGGCGGTGGCGGGGACGCGAACTTTGGTGGGGGTGGTGGGGGGAGCTTTGTCGATGACGGTGGTCAGCTGCTGCTCGCCGCCGGCGGTGGCGGCGGTAGTGCTGCCCTGAGGTATGGAGGCGGTGGCAGCGGCGCCGGGCTGCCCGCTGGATCGGGGTTGCCCGCCCCGCAGGGCGGTGCCGGTGCGACGTCGGCCGGTCCTGGACCGGCTGCCTCTGCGGAGCAGGTGTCTGGCACTGGTCCGGCGGGTCTGAACCTGTTCGGCGTGGGAGGAGGCGGAGGAATTGTCTCCTTCGGCGGTGGGGGTGGCTATTACGGCGGTGCGAGCGGCGGTTTGGGTGATGGTGGCGGTGGCGGTGGTAGCGGTTATGCGTCTCGGGATGCCGGGTTGGTGTCGGGGGTGTCGGGTTCGGTAGGGACCGCGCCTGCCGGTGATGGTCGGGTGGTGTTCAGTTGGCTGGGGCCGCTGGCGGGTTTCACCCTGTCGCCGGTCTCGGCGATGGTGGGGTTGGGTCAGTCCCAGCAGTACACGATCAGTAGCGCGGTCGACGCGGCTGGTCACCTGGTCCCGATCGGGGCGGTGACGTTCACGATCAGCGGCGGCACCTGCGCCGGCACTGTCTGCACTCCGAGCTCGGCAGGCCCGCATACGGTGAGCGCCACCGAGACGGGTGGGGTGCGCGCGAGCGCGGCACTGACCGTGACCCGGGGATCCACCACGACCACACTGTCCTCGACCACGCTCACCTCGGGTCCGGGTCAGGCGCTCACCGTCACCGCCACGGTCACCCCGCTACCTCCGGCCACCGCCGGGCTGGTCGCCCCGACCGGGTCCGTCCTGTTCCTGGTCGACGGGGTCCCTGCCGGGTCCGCGACCCTGAACAACGGCGCAGCGACATTCTCGAGCGGGTTCTCGACGCTGGCCTCGGGCCCGCACACCGTCACCGCGGTCTATAGCGGTGACACCAACTACCTGCCCAGCACCTCCACCACCGCGATCCCCGTCCTCACCGGCTGCACCCAAACCATCACCGGCACCCACGCCGGCGGGCTTATCGTCACCGCTGGGGGCGTGCTGTGTGTCGTATCCGCCCACGTGTCGGGCGGCATCTCGATAGGCCGGGGCGCGTCACTGTTCCTGCTCGGCTCCACCCTGGCCGGCTCAGTGTCAGCCAATAACCCCGCCCGGGTACAGCTCTGCGCCAGCACCACCTCCACGATCGCCGTCGCCGGCGCCAGCGGCGCAGTACAGATCGGGGACCCCAGCCACGGCTGCGCCCCCAACACCATCCACGGTGCCGTCATCCTCACCCGCAACCACGGCGGCGTCACCCTCACCGACAACACCATCACCGGCTCCGTCACCACCGTCGCCAACACCACCCAAACCATCACCGGCAACCACCACTGACAGCCCCGCCGGGTGCCCGGCGTCATCGGGTGGCCCGTCAGTGCGTTCGGTGTCTACTCCCGGTACCGAAAGCCGTCGATGAACCGTCGGAACACGCCACCTTCGATCGGCAGCGCCGGTCCGGGCGGCAAGGGCGCTGGCCGCTCGGTCGCCACCGGCGTGCTGTAATCGCATCGGCTGATGGCGTCAACCACCTGCGCATCATCGAAGTCGACCGAACCCGGTAGCTCAGGAACGAACCCGACGAGGTCTCCGTCCATGAGGACCTGCGCCGCTAGGCCCGCGATGCCCTCCGCACCCCAGATCGCCTCACGCCCGTCGCCGAGCTCCACCCGCACACCGAACTGATACACCGTGGCCTCGACCAGGTGCGCCGCAATCCCCACCTCGCGCAACCCGTCGACCACATGGCGCGCAGTGTGCTCGTTCATCCCCCCGACGTTAGCGGATGAGGTCATCCGCAAGATGTGCGGCGACCCCAAGTCCCGGGCGCAAGGTCACCGACGACTCTGCACGCAGGCTCGACCAGCGAAACGTCGCCCGAGGTGCCACCGCGCTAGGCGGAGACAACGAACGGACAGACCGCACCCGGGCTGACGCCAAGCACGTTCGTCGCCGTCAGCGTGAATTCATACTGCTGACCAGAGGTGAGGCCAGCGACCGTAGCGGTATGCCCCGCAACCTCGGTGGCAGTGAGCGCACGGGTCGCCACGATCTGCGTCTGTACGCCGGCAGGGAGCACCGCGCTGCCCACGCCGGTATTGATGACGACGCCCGCGGTGTGGATGAGGCGGGTCACCGTCAAGGTGTAGCCGGTGACCGGCGCCCCGTTCCCCGTCGCGGCGGTGAACCCGAGGGTCGCCAGACAGTCGCGGGTCGAAGCGCCACCCAGCACCCCCGGCGTCGTGATGCAGCCCGAGCTAGCAGCCATCCCCGTCGGTGCCGATGGCGCACCGACAGTGATCGGGGCGCTGGTGGCGGGTTCTGATGCGCCCAGCCCGTCACGCGCGGTCACGGTCACCACGTACGTGTGGCCGTTGACCAAGCCGGTGAGGGCCGCGGCAGGCACGAACGTGGAGCCGAGCACCCCGCCGTCAGTAGTGGGAGCGAGGACCGCCGTTGTCGGTCCTTGAGCGCCGGTGGTGACGTCCTGGCTGGTGATCACATACACCGAGGCAGTGGCAGTCGGGTCGAGCGGACCCGGAGTGAAGTGCACCCGGACGAACGCGTTGCCGTTGTCGAGGGTGACCGGAGCCGGGGCGCCCGGAACTGCGACGCTGCTGGTGCCTCCGCCACCGATCCCGTCGGTGGCCTGCACCGTGATCCGGCATCCCGTCGTGTTCATCGCGGCGTGGTTGACGGTCAGCGTCCGGCTTCCGTCCGCGTTGCGGGTGAGCATCGCGAAGCCGGGGTCGGTCGGGTCATAGATCGCGGTACCCGGATTGAGGATGGTCTGGGAGCCATCGCACCAGGTCACGGTGACCCCCGTGGCGTCGTTGATCCCCGGGTCGGTGATCGTGGCGCCCAGCCGCAGCAGCGTGACGCCGGCGGCGACCCGACCGACTCCGGGCGCGGTGCCCGCGATCGTGGTGGTCCACGTGCCGATCCCGGTGATCGACACCACCGGTGGCCGATTGGCGACCTGCACCGGCACCGTCACGACGGTGCTCGCTCCCCGGGCGTCAGTCACCCGAACCGTCGCGGTCTGTGCTCCGGCGCGGGTGAACGCATGCCGTACAGAATCGTGGGCACTGGCCACCGCCTCACTCACCGAGTCACCGAAGAACGAGTCGGTCGTCGGGCCGCCGTCGCCGGGGAACGTCCATGTGTAGGACATCGGCCCGATGTTGTCGCTCGCGCCGTCCGCCGTGAACGTGGTCGCTGCGCCTTCCACCGGGTTCGCACTCACCGTGATGCCGGTGAGCACCGGTGGGCGTGGCGGCGCGAGGCCCACGGTGTAACGCACCCCTTGGGGGCCGAATACCTCCAGCACGTCCGTCACTGCGCAGGCGTGGCTGGCCGCGCAGCCATTCGGTGTGACTGCGGCGCTGGCGGAATCCACCGCCGTGGACAGGAATTGGGTGTGACCCACCATGGGGTTGAAGACCAGCGTCGCGAGGCGTTGCCCACCGGACCAATCCACATAGGGCAGGCGCAGCGTCTGGCCGCCGTGCCCAGCGGATGCCTGCACGAACCAGTGACCGGCAACTGCGACGTTCACCACCGCGCCGGTCCAGTCCATCACCGGCACGGCATTCAACCGGTGCACTACCGCCGACCCCTGCGCTTGCGCCACCATCACCGGGTCGGTCGCGGACGGTGCCGACCGCAGGGCCGCCGCAGGGGGCGGGACGCACGCCGGCAGCAACCGTTGCAGCGCTGTCTGCGCCGACACCACCTGCACCGTCTGGCTCGGCGGCAACGACGCCTGCGCGCAGTTGTAGTCCACCCCGGGCAGCGACGCTCCGACCACCGCGTAGAACATGGACCGCATGCTCGAGGCCAGAGGCAATGTCGCCTCAGCCGGGTTAACCACCGGTGAGCAGACCACCCACTCCGGCGCACACACGGTGGCCATCGGGGTAGGTGTGGCATCGGTGACCCGACCCAGGTCAGCATGCAGGTCCGGTACCCACGAGGCGTATCGCGACACGAAACGATCGATCTGTTCGGGGGCATTCGCGTCCACAGCTAACGACGCCAACTGGGCGTCCATCGCCTGTAACGGCAGCATCACGAGGGTCGCAGCATCGACAACGGCCGCTACGGTCACCATTACGCCCAACACCCCGAGGCCCACGGAAGTCGCGCGGACCGCCGAGAGTGCCGCCTCCGCCCCAATACCTGAGGCCGACTCGGCGGCTGCCACACTCCCCGTCAGCATGGACTCCTGCGCCGCCGGTACCGACGCCAGCGCCGCGGCGACCGCATCCGATCCCGACGCCCCGCGCGCCACCGCCGCCTCATAGCCGGACGCGATCTCACTCGCGATGTGTGAGATGGCGGGAGAACCTGCGCCTGCGCGCGTAGCGAACGCTTCGAAGGCCGATGCGAACACCTGATCACCAGATTCGGACATCGCCACCTGCGCGAACGACGCTTCGGGGGTCAACGCGGCGCTCATCGACTCATCGGCCAGCAGCAGCGAACCTTGCACCGACCGCGTCACCAACGCGTCCCCGACGTCTGTGCCGGACACCGCGGCCAACTCAGCGCTCGTCGTGTCCGTTCCGTCGAGGATATGGGCGGCCGTGGCGTGGAACTCATCTTGGGAGAGGAAGGGGTTTCGTGCTGCGAACAGCCCGACGCGTGCTTCACGGATGGCCTGGCCCTGCTCGCTCAGGTAGAGCTCCCACTTCTGCTGGTCGGTCGCTGCCCGCCACGAGGCGAGCAGGGCCTTGCGATCCGGGCCGTAGGCAAGCTGCTGAACGAACCAGTTGTCCAGGTCCGGCGCGCCCAGTTGCGCCGGATAGGCAAGGCTCGTGGGGGCGGGCGTGCGGCCGGCGTCGATATCGGCCAGGGCGCGGGCCCACTCGCCCGACGTGCGGATCGGATTGCTCAGCCGCCAGACGACGAACTCCTCTTCGCTTGCGTAGGGCAACACCTTGATCACCTGGTACT
>JALYIS010000010.1 GCA_030775705.1 Actinomycetota bacterium | reverse complement strand
TCGCAATGCCGAGCCCGCCGGGGCGCGAACCCCGCGCACGCGGGTTCGACTGGCCGCTGGCCGGCGCCGCGCTCGCGCTATCGGTGATCGGTGCCGTTCTCGTCTGGGCAGCCACCCGCGACGTGGTGGCGATCAACCGCGGCCATCCGCAGGCATTCCTCTACCGGCACGTGGTGAACATCGCCATCGCGGCCATGCTCATGGTCGGCGCCGCACGGTTCGACGCGCGCCTGCTGCGTCTGTTCGGGCCGTTGATGTATGTGGCGAGCTTGGCCGGTCTGCTCGCCGTCTTCGCCATAGGTTCAACGGTGAACGGCGCGCATGCCTGGATTCGGCTGGGGAGCGGGTTCGAGCTGCAGCCCTCCGAGTTCATGAAACTCGGCATGATCGTCGGGATGGCGGTACTGTTCACCCAGCGCGCCACGGAGCGCGACCGTAACGGCGAGCACGACCTGCCGCCCACCACGCCCGACGTCCTGCTGGCGATCGGCTTGGTCGCCGTTCCGCTTGCCCTGGTGATGCTGCAGCCCGATCTCGGGTCGGCCATGGTGCTCGGGGCGTCCGCCTTGGGCGTGCTCATCGGCGCCGGCGTGCGTGCGCGCTGGACGGTCGGGCTGCTGCTGCTGGCCGTCGTGGTAGCCGTGCTGGCGGTGAAGGGCGGACTGCTCGCCCAGTACCAGTTGCAGCGCTTCGCCTCGTTCACGCACCCGAATCACGATGTCCAGGGGGCGGCGTACAACGTCACTCAGGCCCACATCGCCATCGCCAACGGCGGCGTCTTCGGCACCGGCTTGTTCCATGGCCCCCAGACCAACGGCGGCTTCGTCCCCGAGCAGCAGACGGACTTCGTCTTCTCCGTCGCCGGGGAGGAGTTCGGCCTGCTCGGCGGGACGGTGATCATCGCCCTGTTCGCCGTGCTGTGCTGGCGCGGCCTGCGGATCGCCCGCGCCGCGGATCCGGCCGGCCGGATCGTGAGCGTCGGCATCGTCTGCTGGTTCGGCTTCCAAGCCTTTCAGAACATCGGGATGAACCTGGGCCTCACACCGGTGACCGGATTGCCGCTGCCCTTCGTCTCCTATGGCGGGTCGTCGATGTTCGCGCAAGGACTGGCGATCGGGCTCCTGCAGGCGGTGCGCCGCCGGTCCTCATCGTGAGCGAAGCTCGCCGCTCTGCGGTGGCTCGGGATGGATCGCGGCCGATTCCGGATGGGCCGCGACCGGCGCTGGTGCCGCCGGCCTCGCGGTGATCGTGGTACCCACGCTCGCCACCACGACCATGACCAGGGCAATGATCAGTGCGGCGTTGAGGGACTGGCTGAGCACGATCACGCCCGCCAGTGCGGCCACCGCCGGCTCCAGGCTCATCAGCAGCCCGAAGGTGGCTGCGGACAGCCGGCGCAGCGCAACGATCTCGAGCGAGTAGGGAATGAGCGAGGACAGCAGCGCGACCGCCAGGCCGCCGGCAAGCACAGAGGGTCGGCCGAGGGCGGTGCCCCCTTCGGCGATGCCGGCGGGCAGCACGAGCAGGCTGCCCACCGCGAGCGCTACGGCCAGCCCGTCCAACGATTCGAACGCGGCGCCGACCCGCTTGGAGAGCAGGATGTAGAAGGCCCAGCATGCGCCGGCCACCAAGGCAAGGGCGAGGCCCATCGCGTGCACCCCCTGATGGCTCCCACGCAGCGCCAGGAGCGCGACGCCCGCCGCGGCGAGGGTCACCCAGACGACGTCGAGCAACCGTCGTGACCCTAGGAACGCCAGCGTCAGCGGCCCCAAGAACTCGACGGTCACCGCAACGCCCAGGGGCAGCCGGTCCAGGGCTTCGTAGAAGCTCCAGTTCATGCCGCCCAGGATCAGCCCGAACGCCACCGCCGCCCGCAGGTCGGCACGGGTACGGCCGCGAAGCCGCGGACGGCTGACGGCGAGCAGAATGGTGGCCGACAGGAGCAGGCGCAGGAGCACGACGCCGCCGGGGCCTGCCTGGGGGAAAAGCCGGTCGGCGAAGGCGGAGCCGAACTGCACCGACGCGATGCTGCCCAGCAGGAGCAGCTGCGGGGGTGGCGTACGCACACGACTGATCCTGTCAGAGCCGTACCATCGACTCTCGTGCCCACCGTCGAGGTCGAATCGCTGTTCGCTCGCCTGGAGCCGCTGCTGCCCCGGGTCAGCAAGCCCATCCAATATGTCGGCGGCGAGCTGAACGCGCGTACCAAGCCGTGGGGCGACGTCGACGTCCACTGGGCCCTGATGTACCCGGATGCGTACGAGGTCGGGTTGCCGAACCAGGGCGTGCAGATCCTGTACGAGGTGATCAACGAACGTCCGGATGCGCTGGCCGAGCGGACGTACTCGGTGTGGCCGGACCTCGAGGCCCTGATGCGTGAGCACGGCATCGGACAGTTCACCGTCGATTCGCACCGACCGGTGGCGGCGTTCGACGTCCTGGGAGTCTCATTCTCGACCGAGCTCGGCTACACGAACCTTTTGGCGGCCCTGGACCTGGCGGGAATCCCGCTGCACGCCGCCGAGCGCGACGACTCGCATCCCGTCGTGCTTGCCGGTGGGCACGCGGCCTTCAACCCGGAGCCGATCGCCGACTTCATTGATGCCGCCGTACTCGGCGACGGGGAGCAGATCGTCGGCGCAATCACCGATGTCGTTCGTGAGTGGAAGACGGCCGGGCGTCCGGGCGGGCGCGACGAGCTGTTGACACGCCTCGCCGAGACCGGCGGCGTGTACATCCCACGGTTCTACGACGCCTCCTACCTGCCCGACGGGCGCCTTGAGGCCGTGGTGCCCAACCGTCCGCGAATCCCTGCCCGGGTGGTGAAGCACACCGTCATGGACCTCGACGCGTGGCCGTACCCGAAGACACCGCTGGTGCCACTCGCGGACACGGTGCACGAACGGATGTCGGTGGAGATCTTCCGCGGATGCACCCGAGGCTGCCGCTTCTGCCAGGCCGGGATGATCACCCGACCGGTGCGCGAACGCAGCATCACCGGCATCGGCGAGATGGTTGCGGCCGGACTCGCGGCCACCGGATTCGAGGAGGTCGGACTGCTGTCGCTCTCCTCCGCCGACCATTCCGAGATCGGTGCCATCGCCAAGGGCCTGGCCGATCGCTATGAAGAGGACAAGGTGAGCCTTTCGCTGCCCTCGACCCGGGTGGACGCCTTCAACATCGACCTGGCGAACGAGCTCAGCCGAAACGGGCGCCGGTCCGGCCTCACCTTCGCCCCCGAAGGGGGCTCGGAGCGCCTGCGCAGAGTCATCAACAAGATGGTGAGCAAGCAGGACCTGATCGACACCGTGTCGACCGCCTACGCGCAGGGGTGGCGGCAGGTGAAGTTGTATTTCATGTGCGGGTTGCCGACCGAGACCGATGAGGACGTGTTGGAAATAGCCGAGATGGCCTACGACGTGATCCGCGCCGGCCGCTCGGCGACCGGCGGCAAGGATGTGCGCTGCACGGTATCGATCGGTGGGTTCGTGCCCAAGCCGCACACGCCGTTCCAGTGGGCCGCGCAGGCCGATCCGGAGACCGTCGATACCCGGCTGCGAAAGCTGCGGGAGGCGATCAACGCCAACCGTTCGATCGGGCGCCAGATCGGCATGCGCTACCACGACGGGGAACCCTCCCTCGTCGAAGGCCTACTTTCTCGGGGGGATCGTCGGGTGGGCGCGGTAATCGAACGCGTCTGGCGTGAGGGCGGTCGATTCGACGGCTGGACCGAGTACTTCTGTTTCGCCCGCTGGGAAGCCGCGGCGCGCTCCGAACTGCACGGCGTCGACCTGGCCTGGTACACCACGCGAGAGCGCGATGGCGACGAGGTCCTGCCGTGGGACCACCTAGACTCCGGACTCGACAAGCAGTGGCTGTGGGATGACTGGAAGGACGCGCTGGCCGAGTTCGAGCAAGACGATTGCCGGTGGACACCGTGCTTCGACTGTGGTGTGTGCTCCAATCTGGGCACCGACATCCAGGTAGGGCCGACGGGAGAGACGCTGGCGCCGCTGCCCGGCCGCGCACTGCTGCCCATGGTGACCAAGACCTGATGGGTCCCGCCGCGCCGCGCAGCGCCCTCAGCGCAGTCAGCGCGCACGAGGCGATCCGGAATCTGCTCGGCACCTACTGCGAGTTGATGGATGCCGCCGATTGGGCCGGGGTCGGCGAGCTGTTCGCCCAGGCGCAGCTACTCACCGAGTCCGGGGCGGTGTTCGCCGCAGGCGCCGCGGCCGTCACGGCCCGCTACGAACGCGGCACCAAGCTGTATGACGGGTCGCCCCGGACCCGTCACCTGACCAGCAACACGGTGATCGAGGTCGATGGGGACACCGCAACGGCCCGCTCCGCGTATGTCGTGTTCCAGGGGGTCGGTACCTTCGCGCTCGCTCCCATCATCACAGGCCGCTACTGCGACGACTTCCTGCGTGACGGACTCCGCTGGCAATTCGCCCGGCGCCAGTTCTTCATCGATATGGTCGGGGACCTGTCTCATCACCTGACCTACGAGGTACCCCAGAAATGATCATGTTGTGACCCGGTTCGAGGGCAAGGTAGTTCTGGTGACCGGCGCTGCGTCAGGTATCGGCGCGGCGACCGCGGAACTGTTCGCCGCCGAGGGGGCCCACGTCGTGGGTGTCGACATCAGCAGCAGCGACATCAGCAGCCGCGACGTCAGCGGCGACGTGCTGCGCGGCGACGTGCTGCGCGGCGACGTCAGCGACCCCGCATCGGTAGAGGCTTTCGTCGGGGAGGTTCTCAAGCGCCACGGCGGGATCGACGTGGTTGCCAATGTGGCCGGCATCGTGCGGTTCTCCCACGTCGGGCAGACGAGTCTGGCCGACTGGCAGCAGCACCTGGCGGTGAACCTGACCGGGCCGTTCATGGTCAGCCAGGCCGCCCTGCCGAGCTTGATCGAACGTAAGGGCAACATCGTCAACGTCGCCTCGATCGCGGGACTCAAGGGGCAGGCCTACACCGGCGCGTACTGCGCCTCCAAGGGTGGGCTTGTGCTGCTCACCAAATCGATGGCGCTCGAATTGGCGGCAAGGGGCGTTCGCGTCAACTGCGTCTGCCCGAGCAGCGTGATGACGCCGCTGGTCCAGGGTGTCGCCGAGACGATGCCCCGCGACCTGGACCCGAGCCTGATCGGCCGCCTGGGCTCGGTGCTGCCTGGGTGGGTGACGCCGCAAGAGATCGCCGAGTCGATCGCCTACCTGGCCTCGGACGCGGCGCGCAACATCACCGGCACCAGCCTGCTCATCGACGGAGGCACACAGAGCTGATGGCCCGTCGAGTCCCGGACGGACCACCCCCGCCACCGGTCGTGCAGCGAGTGCGGATGCGCTACGCCAAGCGCGGGCGCCTGCGCTTCACCTCACACCGGGACTTCGCTCGGGCCTTTGAACGAGCCCTGCGACGAGCCGACGTGCCGATGGGGTATTCGGCTGGGTTCAGCCCACACCCGAAGATCTCCTACCTCGGCGCGGCCCCCACGGGCGTCGCGAGTGAAGCGGAGTATCTCGAGATCGGACTTGCGCGCGAAGTAGACGTCGAGAGGCTCCGCCAGGGGATCGATTCGGCGCTCCCCGCAGGCCTCGACATCATCGAGGCGGTGCTCGCGGGCCCCGGATCGTTCGCCGAGCGCATGCAGGCCTCGGCCTGGCGCCTCGAACTGCCCGGCGTGTCCGAACAGACGGCGGCCCACGCGCTGGAGGCGTTGCTGGCCTGCGCTCAGTACGAGGTGGAGCGGGTCACCAAGGACGGCCGGCGCACCATCGACGCGCGCACCGCGGTCGTTTCCGCGGTCGTGTCGGGGACCGCGATCGGACCCACCGGCGCAGAACGTGCGATACTGGATCTAGTTGTCCGGCAGGTAACCCCTTCCGTACGACCCGACGACGTTCTTGCCGCACTTCGCGGCGTCGCCGGTCTCGCCCTTGATGCACCGCTCGTTGCGGTGCGACTGGCGCAGGGACCGCTCGACGATGCGGGCGCGGTCGGTGATCCGTTGGATGCCGACCGCAGGCCGCTCGAGATCGCGCCGTAGCTTTCGGACTTTGCGGACGTTCTAGCCAGGACGGTTCGCCACAAACCGCCTTCGTGCGGTCGCGGTTTCGCCAGCCCGGCGGCCCGCGCCCGGAGGCCCAGAAACGGAGTGACCCGAGCACATGCTCGAACCAGACAACCCGAACAGCACGTCAGATACCTCCTCCACCGGTACGAGCGCCGCCGAAGCCAGCAGCGCCGCGGCTACCGACGCGCCCGCCAAGACGCCCCGCAAACGTGCGGCGAAGAAGGCCGCCCCAGCCCCAGTAGACGCGACCGAGGCGGCCGAGACCGCCAGCGCGCCCACCAAACGGCCGACCAAGAAGGCGGCCAAGTCGCCCGCGAAGTCACCGGCTAAGACCGCGGCGAAGTCCGCGTCCAAGACCCCGGGCAAGCGAGCGGGCAAGGCCACGGCTGCAGGTAGCGACCCCGGTAGCGACACCGGCGAGGCTCGCGGGCCCGACCGGTCAGAATCCGCCGGCTCCCCTGATGCGCCGGCGGCGCGCAAGACCGCCAAATCCGGCGCCCGTACCCGCGGCTCCAGGCGAGCCGACCAACCGGAGATGGCCACCGCGAGTGGCACCGCCGTCGCGCCGCAGACCACTATCGCGACACCGCCTGCGGCGACGGCCGCCGGCCAGGCGCCGACGATGGCGGCACCGTCGGTTCTCTTCGTTCCCCCGTCCGAGCC
>JALYIS010000009.1 GCA_030775705.1 Actinomycetota bacterium | reverse complement strand
CCGTAGGCCAGGGAGGCGGGCCCGAAGTACCTCGCCGTAGATCGAGTGCGCGAGTCTCACCGCGACCTGTCGTCCCGCCGTGGTACCCCCGACCTCGCACGCAAGCAGGCCCTGGCGCTCAAGACGCTCGGCGTGCTCGGGGTCGGCCACTCGGGCCAGTTCGCCTAGCGTGAGCGGCTCCCCGACCGCCACGATCTCGGCGAGCGCTCGGTCGTCCTCGTCGAGTGTCTTCAGGCGGGACTCGATCAGTTCGATAAGGCGCGCCGATGGCGTGAGCGGCCGGCAGAGCCGCCACAGGCCGTCCGTGGCCGCCAGAGTGCCATCACGGACAGCACCTATGACGAGCTCTCGCAGCACCAGGATGTTCTGCTCGGATTGGTCGGCGAGCACCGAAACGGCGTCCGGATCGACGTGCCCGAGGACGGCGCCGAGCAGCTCCGCCACATCAGCGTCATCGAGCCCGGTCAGCTCCATGCGCTCGACGAGGTCGTCCTTCCAGGCGGTTACGAGCACCTCCGACGCGGGCTCCTCGGCCCGCATCGTGAGGATGACGAAGGCGTTGTTGGCGACCATCAGCTGGTAGACGAGCGTCGCGCTTGTGTCGTCTAGCAGGTGGGCGTCGTCAACGAGGAGCACGAACCGCTCGCCGCCAACCTGCTCGAGCAGCGCCACACGAGCCCGGCGAAGGAGATCCGCGTAGTCCTGGGCCACACCCACGGCCAGCATGGGGATCAGGTGGGTCAGTGCCGCCAGAGGCACATCGCGTTGACCGGTCGTGGCCGTCGCGCGCGCGACCTGATACCCGGCAACCTCGGCGGCGAGTAGGCACTCCTGCGCGATGCGTGTCTTGCCTACGCCGGCAGATCCCGCGATCACCACCCCGCAGCGCTGCGGGTCTAGCACCAACCGCACCAGGTGGTCGAGTTCGCGACCGCGCCCTACAAAAGGCCATTCGGTGCTGATCGGCGTCTGTACCGAGCTCACGCGGACCCCTTCTCCAGGTACCCAGGCGTCGTGCCCGAGGCGAGTTTAACGCCGTGCGTGGCAACGCGCGCGTTGAAGATGGGTACTGAGGTGGTTGCCTTTCGGTCGTTGCCCGCCAACCGAGGTAGTGACTACTCGTGTGTTGCGGGTCACTCACGCGGTCCAATACCAGCGGTCGGGACGCCGTGACTTCGAGTGAGGTTGGCGGCATCCACCCCCCATGGCCGTGATCACCGATGCGCTCGCCCGAGCGTGGACCGAAGTACGTACCGCCGAAAGGAGTTCCGGTGCCCTCGACGCTGCCCGATCCGTCAGTCGTCACGCATCCGGTCAGCTCGGCAGGACAGATTTTCCTGGAGGTCGCGGTTGCCGCGGCGATCATCGTCGTGCTTATCGCGGCGGCCCGGATACAGCGACGCTGGGGCACCTCCATGGGGTTCGTCGTGGTCCTTGGGACGCTATTGGCCAGCGGTGTCGAGGTCGTGTTCAACACCGCAGCCAACTTCTGGTACTACCAACCTCACCAGAACTCGCTGTTCAGCACCTGGGATCGCAGCTTGCCCATTTGGGCCCTCGGGTCCTACGTGCCGTTCTACGGTGGGCTTGGCATGATCGGGTGGCTGCTCCTCGAGCGCGGGGCGACCCGTCGCCGCATGGCCGTCTTCGCTGGCGCGGTGTGGCTCTTCGCCGTCGTTACTGAAATTTCGCTAGTCGGCGTCCACGTCTACCAGTATTACGGTCCGCAGCCGTACGAGATTGCCAGGTTCCCGATCTGGATCTCGGCTGCGAACGCAGGGATCTGCGCGTCGGTAGCTGTCGGTGCTGCGCTGCTGAGCCGATCCTTGCACGGTTGGGTGCAGTGGCTTGCGGTTCTGCTCGGTCCGTCCCTGGTCAGTTCTTTCCTGCTCGGCACGACGTTCCCGTTGGTAAGCGTGCTGCATGCCAACCATCCCTCGACTGTGTTGTTGTACGTCGGCGGAGCGGTCTCTTCGGTGCTCGCCGTCGCGGTGTGTGCCTTGGTGCTGCGCCTGGTCCCAGCCACCGGCCTCCGGGATTCGCTCCTCCCAGGCCGGGCGGCGCCGCCATCGCCACCGGCCAACCGGCTCGACCGCCCCGCCAGCGGGTCGCGGGACCACCCGACAGAGCCGATCGGTGTCCGCACGTCGTGATCAGCCGCCTCGCACCGACCACACACTCCCGCCGCACAGGGGACCAGGAGAACGGATGAGAATGAACAAGCGCACCGCGATGCTGATCGCAGCTGTGCCCACGGTGGTGCTCTTGTTGGCGCCAACGTTGATTGCGCCATCATTTGCCGACGGTGGTCCTACATTCAGCGGCACCGCGACGTCGGACGGCTTCGACGCGATCATTAGCAACGACTCGCTGCCGTTGGGTATCAACCCGGAGCTCGCGGGTCCGACCACCCAGGCTTCGCTCACCTCCCTAGGTGACTCGGATGCACTCGCGGCCTTTCCATACCCCGGCGCGACAGTCGCCGGCGTACCTGGACTGGCCGGTGCCCTCTTTGGTGGTCTGCCCTTCCCCGCGTATCCGCTGGTAGTAGCGAGCAACAGCAGCACGCGGCACGTCACCTCTGGGGCGCCCGGCATCAGCCTCAGTGCACAGAGCCAAACCAGCTCCGCTCAGGGTCAGGCAGTGGTCGGCACGCTGGGCAACGGCTTTACGACAACCTCCGAGGTTTCGGTTCAGTCGGACTCGAGCGTGCTTGCTCAGTCGTCCACGACACTCGGGCTGAACCTGCTGAATCTGGTCTCGCTATCGGGGATCCAGTCTTCGGCCTCGGTGACCGCTGACGCTTCGACGGGCCAGCTAACCC
>JALYIS010000008.1 GCA_030775705.1 Actinomycetota bacterium | reverse complement strand
TTGCCCCACAGTCCGGCATTGCCGCCGGTGCCACCGTTGGCGCCGGCACCACCGCTACCGAACAGCAACCCCGCGTTGCCGCCGTTGCAGGCGTCGCCGGTGCAGTCGGCCGCGGCGTCGGCGCCGTTGCTGATGAACACCGAGATCAGTCCGCTGATGAGATCCGAGATGGGATAGCTTGGCGGTACTGCCGCTGCTCCGAGGGAGGGGTTGACGACACGCGACAGTGCGGCGGTCGTCGCAGCCCCGTGATGGGTGGGCTTGGGGTCGTGCTCCAGCAGATACAGCAGGGCCGCGAGCCCGGTGCTCTGCGCACTCCGAGCGGTCAGCGCCTGGCTGCTTGCGAGCGAAGACGGCGTAGCGGCCGGGGTAGCCGTCCTCGCCGACGACAGCCCGGGCGCCGGCTGCGACGGGATGAGCCCGAGCACGTGTAGCGCCGTGAAATGCGTTGCTAGGCTTGGCATTTCGTCGGATTGGACGGATGCAGCCGTCGAAACGGTTGGCCTGGACTGGCCGACGGCTGAGAGCAGCGCCACCTGGTCGGCCTGGCCGACGCCGCCGGCGATCAGTGCCCCGGCGACCATGGCGGCGGTGACGGTCGGGCCGGCCAGTCGACGGGCGGCCTGCCTGCGGTGGCGCCGGGTCTTCGTGGCGGTGCTGCCCAGTGGGTCGACGTTGCTCATCGTGGTTCCTCGTTCCGCATTCGATCTGAAGGGGTCGAGGTTGATCGTCGATTGAGCAGGTAGGGGGTCGATAGCGTAGTTGACTACTCGACCTGTTCGCTGAGTCAGACGTCGAAGAGACGAGTAGTGCGAAAGAGACGGTGCGGGTAGCCCCGCAAAGGCCGGCCTAGCGGGCTCGGCGCGCCAAGCGTTCGGAGTCGCTGATCAGCACGCTCTTGCCCTCGAGGCGAATCCACCCGCGGTGGGCGAAGTCGGCGAGGGCCTTGTTGACCGTTTCGCGCGATGCGCCGACCAACTGGGCGATCTCCTCCTGGGTCAGGTCGTGCGTCACGCGCAGCGCACCGCCCTCCTGCGTGCCGAAGCGCTGAGCCAGCTGCAGCAGCTGCTTGGCGACGCGACCGGGTACGTCGGTGAAGATCAGGTCGGCCAGGTTGTTGTTGGTGCGGCGCAAGCGGCGGGCAAGTACGCGCAGCAGTTGCTCGGCGATCTCGGGGCGGTCGGCGATCCAGGCGCGCAACGCATCACGGTCCATCGACACGGCGCGGACCTCGGTGATGGTGGTGGCACTCGACGTGCGTGGGCCGGGGTCGAAGATCGACAGCTCACCGAACATGTCCGACGGACCCATGATGGTGAGCAGATTCTCGCGGCCGTCGGGTGAGCGCCGGCCGATCTTCACCTTGCCGGAGATGATGATGTAGAGCCGATCACCGGGCTCGCCTTCGGCGAACACTGTGTGCCCACGCGGAAAGTCGACTGGCTGCAGTTGCTTGGTCAGCGCGGAGACTGCAGTCGGTTCGACTCCCTGGAAGATTCCGGCCCTCGCCAGGATCTCGTCCACGTTGCCCCTTAAGCCGTCGGAAAAATATGACACGCGAAGGCCGTCCTGTGCCGGATGGCGAAATCAGTCTAAGCGCAAGAGGCTTCGCGACGTGCCAACGCTACACAGGATAGGCCTGTCGAGTCGGGCGAAATTCGGGATTCGCTTCGTGGTAGACGAATACGCGTGTCGGCAAAGCCGGTGGCGAATCGGCGCCACTGCGCCCCGAGTACCAAGCGAGGGGGCCGTCGTCGAGCAGTTCGTAGGTGGCGGCGTCGTCTGGTCGCAGCGCTGGTTTGGCGCAGTCCGCCTTGGCTTGTTCGAGAACCGCGTTCACGTCGGCGGGTGAGACGGTGTCGTCGTCGAGACCGGCTTCCAACCGGTCGAGACCGAAGGTTGCCAACATCAGCAACCCCGGGACGAAGGCAACGAGCAACCAGGACACATCGCGAAGTAAACACGCCGAAGGTCTCAGGGGGATCACGAAATGCCACCGGTCCGCGCTTACACTTGCCGGTTCGCTCAGTAGGTTCTTGTCGGTGCCCTCAGTAGGCTGACCTGGTGGCAGCGCGCGCAGTGGTGGCATCCAAATCCACCAAATACGACAACGAAACTCACGTCGGCCTGGTCCGGCGGGCCAGGCGAATGAATCGCACGCTGGCGCAAGCCTTTCCGCACGTCTATTGCGAGCTGGACTTCACCAATCCGCTAGAGCTCACGGTTGCGACCATCCTGTCGGCACAGAGCACTGACAAGGGCGTCAACCTGACCACGCCCGCGCTGTTCGCGAAGTACCGCACCGCGGCGGACTACGCGGGAGCCGACCGTGCCGAACTGGAGGCCATGGTCCGGCCCACCGGCTTCTACCGGAACAAGGCGAATTCTCTGATGCGGCTGGGCGAGGAACTCGTCGCCCGCTTCGATGGAGAGGTTCCGGGCACGCTCGAGGAGTTGGTGACACTGCCCGGCGTCGGCCGCAAGACGGCCAACGTCATCCTCGGCAATGCCTTCGACATTCCGGGCATCACGGTCGACACCCACTTCGGCAGGCTGGTGCGCCGCTGGCGCTGGACCGAACTCGAGGATCCGGTGAAGGTGGAGTTCGCGATCGGCGAGTTGATCCCCCGCAAGGAGTGGACCCTGCTCAGCCATCGCGTCATCTTCCACGGCAGGCGGGTGTGTCACGCCAAGAAGCCGGCCTGCGGAGTGTGCGTACTGGCCAAGGATTGTCCCTCCTACGGGTTGGGTCCCACCGACCCGCCGACCGCCGCCGCGTTGGTGAAGGGGCCCGAGACGGAGCATCTGCTGGCGCTGGCCGGACTCTGAGCGCGCCAGGCACCGTGCGCGCATCGACCCGATGGACGCTGGCGGCGCTCGTCGTCATCGTCGCGCTCGCCGTGGCGCTATCGCGCGAGGTCGGCTCGGAGGACGCGGG
>JALYIS010000007.1 GCA_030775705.1 Actinomycetota bacterium | reverse complement strand
CCCACTCGTCGTTGGCCTCGAGCAGCACCGCGCCGATCAGCCTGACGATGCTGGCCTCGGCGGGGAAGATGCCGACCACATCGGCCCGCCTCTTCACCTCCTTGTTCAAACGTTCGAGAGGGTTCGTAACCGGTATGAGGATGATCGGTGCCGATGTCCGGCTTGGACCTTCGCGGTCTGGGCGTATGGTGCGACCATCCGGGACAGAGGCACCGGGAGCACGAAAGTGCGGGCAGGCCGATGTGCAGGATGAGCTGAGAGCTCGCGTTAGTAGCTGGCCGCCTCTGCGACTCGCCCGGTTGCGCTTTGAGCGCGGATCCGTAGGTGTCGTGTCGCCCGCAGCTCCCGTCATGGTCTGACGATGGAGAGCGCCGATGAGACGCGTAATTGGAATGGATCTGCACCGCACCTTCGCCGAGGTGGTGGTGTGGGAGGATGGCCGGCTCAGGCATGCCGGCCGGGTCGACATGACCCGCAGCGGGATCGAGGGCTTCGCGCGCTCGCTGCAGAAGAGCGATGAGGTGGTCATCGAGGCCACCGGCAACGCCATGGTGGTGTCGCACATGCTGACACCGCACGTGGCCCGCGTGGTGATCGCCAACCCGATACAGGTCAAGGCGATCGCCCACGCGCATGTGAAAACCGACAAGATCGACGCCGGCGTATTGGCCAACCTTTACGCTGCCGGCTATCTGCCGGAAGTCTGGACGCCCGATGAAGCGACGGAGCGCTTGCGTCGGCTGGTCGCCAGACGCAATCAGGTTGTCCGTCACCGCACGCGCCTGAAGAACGAGACGCACAGCATCCTGCACGCCCACCTCGTGCCGCAGTGCCCTCACGCCGACCTCTTCAGCCGAGTCGGGCGGGCGTGGCTAGAGCGGCAGGTGCTACCGGACGATGAGCATCTCGCCATCGGCCGCCACGTGCGGGAGTTCGACCGCTTGGGCGAGGACCTGGCCGTCCTTGATCGCACGATTGGCGAGGCGACCATTGACAGCGCGGCGGTGCGCCGGCTGCTGACCGTGACCGGCATCAACATCACGGTGGCAGCTGGCCTCGCGGCAGCAATCGGCGACGTCCGCCGTTTCTCCTCCCCGCAGAAGCTCGTGAGCTACTTCGGGCTGAACCCGCGCGTGCGTCAGTCGGGGCTTGGGCTCGCCCAACACGGCCGGATCAGCAAGGCGGGGCGTAGTCATGCCCGCGCCATGCTGGTCGAAGCCGCCTGGGCCGCCGCGAAGGCGCCGGGGCCGCTGCACGCGTTCTTTGTTCGCGTGCGCGCCCGGCGCGGCCACCAGATCGCGGCCGTGGCGACGGCTCGCAAGCTGGCCGTGCTGTGCTGGCACCTGCTGACCAAGGAAGCTGACTACCGGTGGGCCCGCCCGGCCCTGGTGGCCAACAAAATCCGTAGTCTCGAGCTCCAGGCCGGGCAGCCGCGGAACAAGGGGAACCGCCGCGGCCCCACCTACGCCTACAACGTGAAGGAACTGCGCGACCAGGAGATGGAGGTCGCCCGCCGGGCCGAGGCGGCCTACGAACAGGCCGTGGCCCATTGGAAACCGAAACCGCCAAGGGAGGTGCGCGGACGCCTCAAGTCGGCAGGGCTCGGATAAGGCGGCCCGGCAGAGCTTGCAGCCGACGCTCCGCGCTTCGCCACGAGGTCGCCCGCGCGCTACGGAAAATAGCACGACTCGCGCCAAGGGTCTTGTCCATCACATCCGTGCTGCGTAACTTGGCGCGGTGCTGGACGGGGAAAGCCATGAAGGCCAGCACGTCGTGCTCGCTATCGTCCATGAAGGCGCCGAGCTTCTGCCAACGGGCTCGGAACTGATCGGCAGTCGAGCGCCAAACCCGGTGCGCGCCTTCCTGGTCCGGCTGCAGGAACGCCTGGCGCAGCGCGGCCGCCACCATGGTCTGCTGACCTTTGGGAACGTAGGCCAGCGCGTTCCTGAGCCAATGAACCGAACACCGTTGCCATGAGGCGTGGGGACCCATCACGCGGCGGATCGCGCCCTTCAAACCCTCATGGGCGTCCGAGATCACCAGCTTGACCCCCTGCAGACCGCGCTTGACCAGGCCCTTGAGGAACGTGCTCCAGAACGTCTCGGCCTCGGACGGCCCGATGTGCAGGCCGACGATCTCGCGCCGGCCTTCACCATCGACCGCGACCGCAATTATGGCCGCGACCGAGACGATGCGACCACCCTCACGCTGGCGCAGGTAGGTGGCGTCGAGCCACAGATACGGCCAGTCGCCTGCCAGGGGTCGGCCGAGAAAGGCGTTCACCCGGTCATCGATGTCCTTGCACAGCTTGCTGACCGTGCTCTTGGAAATGCCACTGAGCCCCATAGCCTGGACCAGTTCGTCGACACGTCGG
>JALYIS010000006.1 GCA_030775705.1 Actinomycetota bacterium | reverse complement strand
GGCGACCTTGGGTGGGCCGTCCGCCTGCCGTTGCTCGGCGTGCGGGTGCGGCTGATAGTCGAACAGGGAATCCATGGCGGACAGAGTGCCACGCCGGTCACCGCTGCGCACGGCACCCGCGATCGCCACAGGCCCGGCACGCGCGATCAGTCGGTGCCCGATGACCCCTGCGCTGCCCGGGTCGCTGCGGGATCGCCCCCTGGCCCGCGCAGGATGTAGGCGGCGCCAACCGCGAGCAGCATGCCCACCGGCGGCGCGAGGAGATAGATCCATAGATCGTGTAGCTGTGCGGCCACCGCTGCCGGGCCGAAGGACCGGGCCGGATTCATCGAGGCGCCACTGACCGGACTCGCCCACAGCCCGGCAAGGGCGATGTAGGCGCCGACGCCGACGGCGGAGAGCGGCCCGAGGTTCTGCGCGGTGGACGCGGTGCCGAGGATGGTGCTCACCAGGCCCAACGTCAGCAGAACCTCGACGGTGAACGCCTGGCCGGCGCTGAATCCCGCCTCGGGAAGCGTGGCGCCAACGTGGGCGACGTTGCCGAAACTCGCTCGCAGCACGAGTGCGGCCAGGACCGCTCCGGCGAGTTGGGCAACGAGGTAGCCGGGTACCCGGCGCCATTGAAAGTCACCCCGCAGGGCGAAGGCGAGACTGACCACCGGGTTCAGGTGTGCCCCGGACACAGCGCCCATGAACAAGATGATTGCCAGCACGGTGAGCCCCGGCGCGACGACCTCCGCGACGCGCCCGATCTCATGACCAGAGCGAGCATTCACCACCCCGGCCCCGGCGCCGACCAGCACGAGCAGGAACGTGCCGAACATCTCGCTGAACAGTCTGCGCCACTCATGTGTCAGGTCGGTGAAATCACGCGCCCATGCCGGTTCGCGTTCGAGTTCGGCCGCGCGCCGGCTCTGGTCGCGAGGGCCGTGGCGGCCCCTCTCACTGTCGGAGGCGGTCATGGGATCGGCGTCCCTGCTCAGACCGAGATCGCCGGCAGCGAGATCAACCGGCACGGGACGTCGGTGGTCTCGTCGAGGTGATAACTGGCACACACCCGGTGATAGCCGTCAGCGATCTGGGCGGGTCGGCCCGTCGTCACGTCACCTCGGACGACCAGGACCGGTGACAAGGCGATGCCCTTGGCGACCTTCTTCAGGTCTTCGACCACCTCCGCGTCGTCGGCCGGAAGGAGGGGAAGCCGCGCCGCCCGAAGGATGTCCTTGGCGTGCTGCTGCACCGTGGGTGCCTGCGACAGCAGCGCCGAGCACACCCGAGCCAGGTCCGGGCCGGCGACGAGGCGCAGGTACGACTCCGCGGCCGGGTAGTCATGCGCAGCCGGCTCGGCTGTCCACACGACGGTGCGCTGCTTGGACGCCTTCGCCATCCCACACTCCTTTGCCCCGGGCGCGACCATAGCGGCAGCACTCTGGTGACACAGCCTAGGCACGGCCCTGACCTGGCGGCAGGCGTGGGCTACATCCCGCGCCCTCAGCCGATGGCCGTGCCGAACAGGTGGCCGATCCCGTAGGTCAGCGCCAAGCCCGCAGCGCCGCCAAGGAGCACTCGCAACACGGCACGGCGCGGACTACTGCCTCCGATGCGAGCGCTGACGGCGCCGGCGATGCCGAGGGCGAGCAGGACGCCGACGAAGGTGACCGGCACCCGCCAGGCGGCCGGCGGTAGCAGGATCGCCAGCATCGGGAGCACCGCCCCGAGCGTGAACGACAGCGCCGATGCGGAGGCTGCTTGGACCGGATTGGCAAGGTCGTTGGGGTCTAGGTGGAGTTCGGCGTCCAGGTGTGCCGCGAGGACATCCTGGCTGCTGAGCTCGCGCGCGACCTGGGCAGCGGTCGCCGGCGACAGTCCCTTGGCCTCATATATCGCGGTCAACTCGAGGAGCTCGGTCGCCGGATCGGCGGCTAGCTCGCGGCGCTCCTGCTCCAGCTGAGCCGTCTCGCTGTCACGCTGGCTACTGACCGAGACGTATTCTCCGAGAGCCATCGAGACCGCTCCGGCGACCAGGCCCGCGAGTCCCGCGGTGAAGATCGGGCCCCGGCTCGTGGTGGCCCCAGCGACGCCAAGCACGATCCCCGCCACCGACACGATCCCGTCGTTCGCACCCAACACACCTGCCCGTAGCCAGTTCAGCTTGCCCATCGACGCAGCCGAGTGCATCTCCCCGGGGTGAGGCGGTTGTCCCTGACTGATGGCGAGGCCCTCCCCTGTTCGTTCGGTCACTTTGATCCGTCCTCTCCCCGGTTCCCGGTGGTTCGATGGCCCGAACACGATCCTGATGTTCCCTTTGCAGGACAGCCATATCGCGGGCGCAGGATCAAGCCATGAGCGAGCCACCGACCATCCCCCCTAGCCAGCCGACCGCGCCGCTGCCAATTGTCGCGTCGCCTCCCCCGGGCGTCGAGCCCGCCGCGGACGCCGAGCCTCCTG
>JALYIS010000005.1 GCA_030775705.1 Actinomycetota bacterium | reverse complement strand
CCCGCGGGTAGGCTGGAAGCCGATCCCCAGCCCTCTCGGGCTGGGGACGTTTGTGCTGCTTCCGAAAGGGAAAACCACCGCTATGGCCCGTCTCTCCGGTCTGCTCGACGCTGCGCTCGCCGATCCGGCGCTCGCCACCGCGCTGGACTCGGTCGGATCCCCCCGGCTGACCCTCAGCGGGCCGTCGGCCCTGCAGCCCCTGGTCATCGCAGGGCTCGCCGGGCGCGCCGAACGGCTCGTCCTGGCGGTGACGAGCACCGGGCGGGAGGCGGAGGACCTCGTCTCGGCGCTGCGCTGCCTGCTCCCGCCGGACTCGGTCGCGCTGTACCCGGGATGGGAGACGCTGCCCCATGAGCGACTGTCGCCACGCGCGGACACGGTCGGCCAGCGACTGGCGGTCTTGAGGCGGCTCACCCATCCGGTACTCGACGACGCGGCCAGCGGGCCGCTCAACGTGGTCGTCGCGCCGGTACGGGCGCTGCTGCAGCCCCAGGTTCCGGGCCTCGGCGACCTCGAGCCGGTTACCTTGCGCGCCGGCGACGCCGGCCTGGAGCTCATCGACATCGTCACCGACCTGGTGGCCGCCGGCTATACCCGGTCGGACCTGGTCGAGCGGCGCGGCGACTTCGCCGTGCGCGGCGGCATCCTCGATGTCTTCCCGCCGACCGAGGAGCACCCGCTGCGCGTCGAGTTCTGGGGAGACGAGGTCGAGGAGATCCGCTATTTCAAGGTCGTCGACCAGCGATCGCTCGAAGTCGCACCGCAGGGGCTCTGGGCGCCGCCGTGCCGAGAGTTGCTGCTCACCGAGGATGTGCAGCACCGTGCCGGGCAGTTGCTCGCCGACCATCCTGAACTGCGCGAGCTGCTCGACCCGATCAGCCGCGGCGAGGCCGTTGAGGGCATGGAGGCGCTTGCGCCGGTACTCGTCGACTCCCTCGAGCTGGTACTGCACGAGCTGCCCGCCGGGGCGCACGTGGTGCTCTGCGATCCGGAACGGGTCGGCACCCGCGCCGCCGAGCTCGTGCGCACCTCGCAGGAGTTCCTGGACGCCTCGTGGGCAGTCGCCGCGGGCGGCGGCAAGGCGCCCGTCGATCTCGCCGCAGCCTCGCTGCGCCACCTCGAGGTCGTGCGCGCGGAGGCGACGGCGATGGGGTTGCCGTGGTGGGGCATCACCCAGCTGCGCACGGACGACACCCTCGACGAGGTTCTGGACGGCACCGTCGCCGGTGCCAGCCTGACCAGCGCGTTCGAGCCGGCGCCCTCCTACCGCGGCGACACCGACGCGGCGATGGCCGACATGCGGGGCTGGCTCAAGCAGGGCTGGCGGGTGGCCCTGGTCTTCGACGGCCACGGCTCCGCGCAGCGCGCGGTCGAACGGCTGGGCAGTGCCGAGGTCCCGGCCCGGCTCGTCGAGGTGGCCGATCTGGCACCCGGTGTGGTGGACGTGACCACGGGGCGCCTGGAGGGGGGCCTGGTCGCGCCGTCACTGGGGCTGGCCATGCTCACCGAGGCCGATCTCACCGGCCAACGGGGGACGCTGACGAAGGACTCCCGGCTGGCGGTCCGCCGCCGCAACGCCATCGACCCGATCCAGCTCAAGTCAGGTGACTACGTCGTGCATGAGCAGCACGGCGTCGGCAAGTACGTCGAGATGGTGCGCCGGACCATCAACGGCGGTGAGCGTGAGTACCTGATCATCGAGTACGCGCCGGCCAAGCGCGGCCAGCCCGGCGACCGCCTGTTCGTGCCGACCGACGCGCTGGACCAGGTCACCAAGTACGTCGGCGGGGAGGCCCCCTCGCTCAATCGGCTGGGCGGCTCGGACTGGGCCAAGACCAAGGGCCGCGCGCGCAAGGCGGTGAAGGAGATCGCCGCCCAGCTGATCCGCCTCTACAGCGCGCGGATGGCGACCAAGGGGCACGCGTTCGCGCCGGACACGCCGTGGCAACGCGAGCTCGAGGATGCCTTCGCCTACGTCGAGACACCTGACCAGCTGGGCGCCATCGACGAGGTGAAGGCGGACATGGAGAAGCCGCTACCGATGGATCGGGTGATCTGCGGTGATGTCGGCTATGGCAAGACCGAGGTCGCGATCCGGGCCGCGTTCAAGGCCGTCCAGGACGGTAAGCAGGTGGCGGTGCTGGTCCCGACGACCCTGCTTGGGCACCAGCACATCCAGACGTTCGGGGACCGGATGGCGCAGTTCCCGGTGGTGATCAAGGAGCTGTCGCGATTCACGCCCGCGGCCGAGGTCGAGCAGGTGGTGGCGGGCATCGTGGACGGCAGCGTCGACATCGTGATCGGCACCCACCGGCTGCTGCAACAGACCGTCCGGTTCAAGGATCTCGGACTCGTGATCATCGACGAGGAGCAGCGATTCGGCGTCGAGCATAAGGAGTACCTGAAGTCGCTTCGCACGGCCGTCGACGTGCTGACGATGTCCGCGACGCCGATCCCGCGGACCCTGGAGATGTCGCTCACCGGCATTCGCGAGATGACCACGATCCTCACTCCGCCGGAGGAGCGGCACCCCATCCTGACCTTCGTCGGCGCCTACGATCAACGCCAGATCGCTGCGGCCATCCATCGAGAGTTGCTTCGCGACGGGCAGGTCTTCTACATCCACAACCGGGTGGAGTCGATCAACCGCACAGCCGCGAAGCTCGCCGAGATCGTGCCGGAGGCGCGCATCGCGGTGGCGCACGGGCAGATGGGTGAGGGCGCCCTGGAGCAGATCATGGTGGGCTTCTGGGAGAAGTCCTACGACGTACTGGTGGCCACGACCATCGTCGAGTCCGGGCTCGACATCCCGAATGCGAACACGTTGATCGTGGATCGCGCCGACATGTTCGGGCTCTCCCAGCTGCACCAGCTGCGCGGTCGGGTGGGGCGTGGCCGCGAACGTGGCTACGCGTACTTCACCTACCCGCCCGAACGTCCGCTCACCGAGCTTGCCTACGACCGCCTGGCCACGATTGCCCAGCACACCGAGATGGGTGCCGGGATGGCGGTCGCCATGAAGGATCTCGAGATCCGGGGCGCGGGCAACCTATTGGGGGGCGAGCAGTCCGGGCATGTCGCCGGGGTGGGCTTCGATCTGTACGTCCGCCTGGTGGGCGAGGCGGTGGCGGACTTCCGCAACCCCGACGGTGCCGAGGGCGGACCCGAGTACGCCGATGTCAAGGTCGACCTCCCCGTCGACGCCAACCTGCCCGTGGAGTACCTGCCGGGGGAGCGGCTTCGCCTCGAGGCCTACCGGGCGCTGGCGTCGGCAACCACCGACGACGCGGTCGACGGGGTGCGCGCAGAGCTCCTGGACCGCTTCGGCCCGCTGCCCGAACCGGTGGAAAACCTGCTGGCGGTGGCCCGGTTCAAGGTCCTGTGCCGGCGCTTCGGGGTCACCGAGGTCTCTTTGCAAGGCAACGCCGTGCGCTTCACCCCGATCGACCTGCCGGAGTCCGGGCAGCTGCGCCTGACCCGCCTGTATGAGAAGGCGCAGTACAAGCAGGCCGTGCAAACGGTCGTCGTGCCGCGGCCCAGAGGGGTGGTGAAGCCCGACGGCTCCTTCGCCGTTGCTTCCTTCGGCGGACAACCGTTGCGCGACGTCGCGTTGCTGAGCTGGTGCGCCGAAGTGATGAGCTCGGTGACCGGCGGGACCGCTGGCGGGGCGCCGCCGCGGTCATGAGATTCTCATTCGCGTGAATCCACGCATGCTGAGCTTCGCCGCGGCGATGGCGATTGCAGCGACCGGCTTGAGCGCCTGCCGAACGAACGTGGGGGTCGCGGGCAGGGTCGACGGCCACGGCATCAGCGAGTCCACGGTGCACGGCTACCTGGTCGATGCCGGTCCGACGGCCAAGGGCGTGGCAAGCCTCGTCGACCAGGCCGGTAACCCCGTGCCGCCCAAGAACATCGTGCTGAACGTCCTCGTCGAGTCGCAAGCCCTCACCCGCATACTCGACACCACCACTGGCGGCGTGCCATCTGATGCGACGCTGGCCGGTCTGCACGACAAGGCCGCATCCACGCTGCTGGGAGCCACCGAGACCGGTGCGCAGCTGGACACCGATATCAGCAAGAGCTTCGCCGACGACGGTCTGCGGGTGAGGTTCCTCGCGGCGTATCTGCGCAATCTCGAACTCGAGCAGGCAGTCATCGACCGGGTCAGCGCCAAGAGCGTCGCCGATCTCGCAAAGGCCGCCGCGGCCGCCGGCGTGGCGGTGAGCGTGAATCCGGCCTACGGCGCCTGGGTCGCGGCCAGCTTCAGCGTCGTCGGACCGAACTCCAAGGGATCGACCCTGCCGAACTTCCTCACGCTCGCGGCACGGACCGGCCAGGCGGTGGCCCCGAGCCCGGCAGCAACCGCCCCTTCGACCCCGGCAGGCGGCTGACCGGCCCGATGTCGCAGCTCGATCGCGCCGTCGAGGTGATGGACCGGCTGCGTTCGCCCGGCGGTTGTCCCTGGGACGCCGAGCAGACCCACGCCTCCCTCGCGAAGTACCTCGTCGAGGAGACCTACGAGCTCCTCGAGGCGATCGAGACCGGCGAAATCGGGTTGCTGCGCGAGGAGCTCGGCGACCTGCTGCTGCAGGTCCTGTTCCACGCCCGGCTGAGCCAGGAACTGCCCGATGGCGAAGCCTTCGGCATTGACGAGGTGGCCGCCGACCTGGTCGACAAGCTCGTGCGCCGCCACCCCCACGTCTTCGAGCCGGACGCCGATCCTGGACGGACGCCGGACCAACTGAACGAGCTGTGGGAGCGGCAGAAGATCGCCGAGAAGGGCCGCAGCTCAGCGACGGACGGCGTCCCGGTGGCCCAACCGGCGCTCGCGCTGAGCGCCAAGCTGATCGCCCGCGCCGCCCGCGCCGGGCTAGACCCCGCACCGGCGGCCACGACCGACATCGGCGATCGGCTGTTTGCGCTCGTGCGCGACGCGGTGGACAGCGGCGTCGACCCCGAGTCCGCTCTGCGCGGCACAGCCCGCGCCTACCGCGCGGCAATTCTGTCGCTTGAGGCGGCCGGCTCAGCCAAGATGGATCCGTGACCGCCGCCGTCGAACCGCAACCGCACACGAGCGCCGATGAGCGCGAGACGCTCACCGGCTTCCTCGATCACTACCGGGGCACGCTCGCGCACCGCTGTGCCGGCCTCGACGCCGCCCAGCTGGCCGAGCGGGCGGTGCCGCCGTCGTCGCTCTCACTGCTGGGGCTCGTCCGGCACATGGGCGAGGTGGAGCGCGGTTGGTTCCGCGGCTTCGCCGGCGAGCGCAGCACGCCGCGGTACTTCAGCGGCGAGAACCCCGACGGCGACTTCCTGGACGCGGTCGGCGACGACGACGCGGTGAGCGAGGCAATGGCGTACTGGCAGGCCGAGATCGCCCATGCGCGGGAGGTCGTGGCCGGCGCGGACCTGGCCGCCACCTACCTGCATCCGCGTCACCAGACGACGATCTCGCTGCGCTGGATCATCGTGCACATGATCGAGGAGTATGCGCGCCACTGCGGGCATGCCGACTTCCTGCGCGAACGCATCGACGGTGTGACCGGGTACTGATCATGCGGCGGGGCACCCCGATCACACGGCGGGACGCCCCGATCACACGGCGGGGCACCCCGAGGCACGCCGACGCGGCAGCTAGTGTTGCCACGACTGCGCAGACCCGTCGAAAGGACCATCGTGGCCAGCATTGAGGCCGTCGGCGCTCGCGAGATTCTTGACTCTCGGGGCAACCCCACCGTCGAGGTCGAGATCGCTCTCGACGACGGCACCCTCAGCCGCGCCGCGGTGCCCAGCGGTGCGTCGACCGGCGCCTTCGAGGCCGTCGAACTGCGAGACGGCGAGGACCGATACGGCGGCAAGGGCGTGCAGCAGGCGGTGGCCGCAGTCCTGGACACGATCGGGCCGGCGCTGGTGGGCTTCGAGGCCAGCGAGCAGCGCCAGGTCGATGCCGCGCTCATCGATCTCGACGCCACCCCGGACAAGAGCCGCCTCGGCGCCAACGCGATCCTCGGGGTGTCGCTCGCCGTCGCGAAGGCAGCCGCCGACTCGGCGGACCTGCCCCTGTTCCGCTATGTCGGCGGACCGAATGCGTACCTGCTGCCGGTCCCCATGATGAACATCCTCAACGGAGGCGCGCACGCCGACTCGAACGTCGACGTGCAGGAATTCATGATCGCGCCTATCGGCGCCGCCACCTTCGCCGAAGCGCTGCGTACCGGCGCCGAGGTGTACCACGCGCTGAAGTCGGTGCTGAAGAAGAAGGGGCTGTCCACGGGACTGGGCGACGAGGGCGGCTTCGCGCCCAACCTTGACTCCAATCGCGCAGCCCTCGACCTGATCGCCGAGGCGATCGGCACGACCGGCCTGGTTGCCGGCGTCGACATCGCCCTCGCCCTCGATGTCGCGGCGAGCGAGTTCTATGCCGACGGGGCGTACCAGTTCGAAGGCAAGCCGAAGTCGGCCGAACAGATGATCGCCTACTACACCGAGCTGGTCGCCGACTACCCGATCGTCTCGATCGAGGACCCGCTGTTCGAGGACGACTGGGCAGGCTGGGTGGCCATGACCGGCGAACTCGACGAGCGCGTCCAGCTGGTCGGCGACGACCTCTTCGTGACGAATCCCGCGCGCCTGGCCCGCGGCATCGAGGCCGGCGCGGCCAACGCGCTGCTCGTCAAGGTCAACCAGATCGGCACGCTCACCGAGACCCTGGACGCGGTCGAACTGGCCCACCGGCACGGGTACCGCTGCATGATGAGCCACCGCTCCGGCGAGACCGAGGACACCACCATCGCCGACCTCGCCGTGGCGACCAACTGCGGCCAGATCAAGACCGGCGCACCGGCGCGCAGCGAGCGGGTGGCCAAGTACAACCAGCTGCTGCGAATCGAGGAAGAGCTCGACGCCGCGGCGCGCTACGCGGGTGCCGCGGCGTTCCCACGCTATGTGCCCACCCCGTTCACACCCGCGGCACAGGCCTAACCCGATGTCGGAGCCCCGGCGGCCGCGGCGCGCGATCACCGGTCGTGCATTGGTGCTCGGCACCCTCGTCGTGCTGCTGCTGGTGCTGCTCGCGTCCCCGCTGCACCGGTACTTCGCGAGCCGTGGGGATGTGTCGCGCGCGGCGCAGCAGCTGACCTCGGACCGCAAGCAGCTGGGTGTGCTGCAGCATCAGCAGCAGCTCTGGTCCGACCCCGGCTACATCCAGCAGCAGGCTCGGCTCCGGTTGATGTTCGCGATGCCCGGCGACACGGTGTACATCGTCGTCACGCCGGGACAGAAGTCCGACATCGAGAAGACCGCCGTCACCCCAGGCGCCAATGCGGGCGGCACCTGGAACAGCAAACTGTGGCAGAGCATCCAGACCGCCGGGTCGTG
>JALYIS010000004.1 GCA_030775705.1 Actinomycetota bacterium | reverse complement strand
GGCCATCTTCACGCTTTCTGTCGAAGCAGACTTTGACCTATTAAAGCATTCGGTTCCTGATATTGCCGGTTCGGATGGGCAAACCGCGAAGTTGCTCCATATGCATCGCTGGATCGCGAAGCCCCAGGCAACTGGGCCCTCGTTCACGCCCGTTCAGGTGCCTTCGAGAGGGAGGTACACCCCGGCGGCGAGGAGTGCGGCCCGGGCGTCCTGCAGTCGTTCCGTCAGCTGTTCGCGGTCGTCGCGGGACCGGGCGGTGGCGATCCGGTCGAGCGCGTCCTGGGCTTCGGCGTTGTCGGCGGCGGCGAGGTATTCCGTCAGGAGTGTGGTGACGTGGGTGACCCATCGCCCAGCACTCGAGGTGTCGTTGGGGGTCTGGCCGTTCAGCCACCCGGCGAGGGTGATGTGCGGTGCGGTGCGTTCAAGGGGCGCGGGGGCGCTGCCGGGGAACTGGATGCCGGACGGAGTGAGTGGGTGCTCGAGATCGACGAGCAGAGCCGTTGGCGGAATTCGTAGTGCCAACGCGATGGCGAGGAATTGACGGACGGTGATGTCGGTGCGTCGGCCGCTCTCGATGTTCGCGATGGTGTCGCGGGTGAGGGCACCGTCGGTGGCCTCAGCGAGTTGGCGGGCGCTCCAGTGGTTCATCTTTCGGTAGCGGGCGATGCGCTGCCCGATCCCTTCGGTGATTGGTTGTGACACTGGATCACAGTGCGCTTTCCCGGCGAGGCTGTCGAGGCTGGAATGACGGGATGAGTACTTCTGAGGGTGATGTTCGGGTGCAGCGTGTGGACCCGCTACTGACTCCGGGTGAGGCTGCGGCCTACGCCCGATTGACCGTGGGGCAGCTGGCGCAGTTGCGCTATCGCGGGCAGGGTCCGGTGTATCTGAACCCCACGCCGCGCCGGATTTTGTATCGCCGCAGCGATCTGGACTCCTGGCTGTACGCGAGCGAGCGGAACATCACGCTCTCCCGCCGCTGACCGGCCCCAGTCCTGCCGCGCATTGGCGCTGTTGACGACGACCTCCGGTCGCCGCGGGTGCCTGAGTGCGCTCCGCTGCGCGGAGGGTTGGGTCCCGTTCCGGGGCTGTGTGGGTGGGCAACTGCGTTGCCTTCCGGCCTGGTGAGGGTACGCGGCGTGCTCGCTGCGGCAAGGGCGCCTGCGGCGTCACATGTGACTCCTCCCTGGCGGTCGTCGCCCTTGCCTTCGTTCCGCTCGCCGCCTCTTCGGCTCCTCGCCGAAAGGCAATTCAGTGCGAGGAGGAATCGGAATGGTTCAGAAGAAGACGCAGGTCACCGTGTACGTGCGGGCGGGAGATCCCGCGTGCCTGGCCACGGTTAAGACGCTCCGGGCGGGAGGGGTCGGGTTCGCGATCGTGGACCTGGCGCACCCGCAGGTGCCCGTCCCACCGTTGCGGCAGATCCGGATGGGGCTGCTGCCGGTGGTCACGGTCGGGGACGCGGTCTGGGGTGGGCACCTGCCGGGCACGCTCGCCCTGCTGGTGTCGATGCGCGGCACCTACTCCGGGGTGGAACCGCCGTGCCCACCGGCCGGCTCGTCCGAATGGGAGGGTCGGTGATGGTGCTGCGGCGGCGGGAGCTGCTGAGCGAGAAGCAGGTCGCGGCGGCTTTGCGGACCGATGTCGCGGCGCTGCAGCGGATGCGTTCGGCGGGGATCGGCCCGGCGTACCGGGTCGGACCCGACGGGCAGGTCTGGTACAGCCCGGGCGCTGTGCAGGGCTGGCTCATCGGGTCGCGGCCGCGCTGGTCACGTCCGCACCAGTAGTCGGCGCCAAGCAGGGCAGCGGTGGCCGGTTCATTCGCGGACCGGCCATCGCTGCGCATCCGACCGATGGGGACGATTGACCGGCGCGCGTTCCGCGCGCCGTCGTAGTCATGAGGTCAGTGCTGCGGGGTTGCGTCGTGGGGATCGTCGAGGGTGCTCAGCCACGGTTCGTGCCCCGACAGCAGGACGCTGACGTCGAGGTCGGGAGCTTGGCTTCGATCTCGGCGACCTGCCATTCCGCGAACAGGTTGTGGGGCAGCGTCCACAATCCGCTGACGGGATCAGGGTGTGGTCGGGCGTAGGTGCGCAGCCACACCATCCGATGCCCGGTGTGTTCGCTGGTGAGGACGACGCCCTCGGGCAGTTCGCGCCGCTCGTCGGCGGAGGTGAGCAGGATCCGGATCAACTGGCCCTCGCAAGCACGCCGAGATCGGCCGGGGTGAGTTCGGGGCGGGTACGGACGTAGCGGACCGGGTGCCGGAACGAGGTCCCGGAGAGTGCGATGTCGGCGGTGACCTCGACCACGATCGGTTCGATTCGCATGGTGGCTTCGGGGTCGCGACGGGTGCCGAAGCGGTTGAGCGCCGAGCTGGGCAGCACGGCCGGCCAGGGATGCGCGCCGCTCGGCGCGCGGAGTTGCTCGCCGAGTCGCGAGGCCGCGGCGGCATGTAGTGGTGTGGAGCGGCCGACGATGCGGAGGGTCCCGTCGATGGGGAGTCCGACGATCAGCTCCTGCGGATGCCGGAGGGTGCCGGTGATGGCGGCGCAGACGACCTCGAGGGTGTCGCGGTGTTTGACCTTGACCCAGTCACGTCGTCCGCCGCGGTAGGGCTGATCGAGGCCTTTGACGACCAGGCCCTCGATGCCGGTCGCGGGTAGCTCGGCGAACCACGTTCGTGCCTGCGCGGGGTCGGTAGATGCGGGTGAGAGCTGCAGTGCTCCGGTCCACTCAGAGGCGAGCTCCTCCAGCAGCGCCCGGCGGGTACGGAGCGGATGGCGGCGGATGTCATGGCCAGCGACGGCGAGCAGGTCGAATCCGACGAAGACGGCCGGACTGCGGCGGGCGATCCGGGCGAGCGCTGGACCACGGGCAGTGAGGCGCTGTTGAAGGCGGTCGAAGTCCGAGCGGCCGTCGGCCCAAATGACGGCCTCGCCGTCGACGACGGTCCCGTCCGGGATCTGCGCGCCCGCGGCGGCCGCGAGGTCGGGGAAGCCTGCGGTGAGGTCCTTCCCGTGTCGGGACCAGAGCGAGGTGCGGTCGCCGTCGCGGACGACGAGCAGGCGGAACCCGTCCCACTTCGGTTCGTACTGGCTCCCACCCGGCAGCGCCCTCGCGCGGGGGATCGCGTCGGCGGCGCGGGCGAGGGCAACCTCGATCGGTGGACGGAGCGCGGTGGGGAGTCCGGCGGCCGGGTGAGCCGTCGCGAGCACAGACATGGGTGTCCTCAGGGATGCGGGTATGGCGACCGTATCGGCGGCGGGACGAATGACATCCATGAAAGAAGCCACCAGTCAGGCATTTCCTGCCGCTCAGAGTGTCGTCAGCGCGCGGGCGGCTTGGATGAGCTCGTCCGCGTCAGCGGGGTCGCCCTTCGCATCGATCACGAACACCGGCCATCCTGATGCCAGCGCGCAGCCGATGATCCCGTTCAGCAGCACGGTCTTGCCCGTCCCGGACTCGGCGAGCACCAGCGCTCTCGCCGCGGACGACTTGCTCGGCAGCACCACCGCTTGCGCGACCGGGTCGACCCAGTCCCGCACCCGCCGCAGGTCCGCGAACCGGTCCCGCCAGGTCGAGATCGTCGGCACGGACACGAACCCGAACGCCTGCCCACCCCCGACCTGATGCGGTGCCACGATCGCACCGTCGGTCGAGACGATCTGTCCCGTCTGCGGGTTCACCCGCACACCCATCCGCCGGGACGCCGTCCACGCCGCAGCCCTCGCCCGGGCGGACTCGATCCGTTCCTGCAGCAGCACATCCGCCACCTGACGCCTGGCCACCTGCCGCGCCAACC
>JALYIS010000003.1 GCA_030775705.1 Actinomycetota bacterium | reverse complement strand
GAGCACCAGGGCGGTGGCCGTCACCGGATCCGCCCGCGCCATCGGGGCGGCCAGCACACCGGCGGCGGCCACCGCCGCTGTCAGCCACACGATCCGGAGGCGAATCACCACGTCCATGGTTTCAGCTTGGGCGGTAGGTGAGACATTTGTGAGCTTCCCGTCGCTGACCGGGGGATTCGGTTGTCGTCGCGACGGACGAAGCCTCCGCAACTGGTGCGGGCAGGGTGGGCGAACCGGACTTGGGCTTGAAGCGAACGACTCGGTCATCACTGTCGGGCTTGTGGCTGGGGGAATGCCGGGTGGTACCGCGGGGACGGCGGCGGCGTGCCGATTCCGCTGACCTCCGAGAAGGTCACCTTCCTCAACGTGCGCGCGGCAGCTTCTCCGGCGACGACGCCGGGAGCCTTTCTTGGGTTATCGGTCAATCTAGGGCGGCCAATTTTTCCGCGGTCATCAACTCGTGGGTGGCACCGTCGAGAAAGGGCCACGCTGGCGACGTTCGGGCCTAGGACATCACGTGCTCGTGGGCCGACACGGTCAGCGGCGGTGACCCTTCGTCGAGATGTCGGTCACCGCCACGACGTGTCCGCCGATGGTGGCCAGCGAGCGCAGGCGCAGCAGGGCGTGGTTGCGGCCACGCCAGTCGCGCAGTGGCGGGATGAAGATGCCCGACCAGATGCCCTCGGCGCCCCTAGTCTCCAAGGCATCCCTGGCGCAATCGAAGCGCCGGAAGCAGCCGCGGCAGGCGGCGCGGAGGGCGGGGTCGTTGTCGCCCTCGGCCCAGCGGTCTGGGTCCAAGGTGCACGGCGCCTTCGCCTGCGCCGGCCGGGTGCGGGATAGGTCGAGCATCGCGGTCATGTCCGCTCCTGTCATCGAGGTGAGGGCCGAAGCCCCGGTGCGGCCAACTTTAGCGCCTTAACTTAAGCACTGCAACGCAACATTAGCGTTTACTTGTGCGTAAACTCGCGCGGGTGCTCAAGGATTTCGTGGACGACATCGCTGCAGAACGCATCTGCGGTTGCGGCGTCAGACCGCGAACCGGCCGATACACTGGCACGATGCACGACGCCGTGGACGCGCCTGGCGTGGCCCGGGCCGGGTCGGCGTTCGCCACTCGCCGAGAGCATTTGGGCATTTCCCAACGCGAGCTGGCGAGCAAGAAGGTGATCTCCGCACCGGCACTGATCGCCTTCGAGAAGGGTCGAGCCTGGCCACGCGAGCGCACCAGGGCACTGCTGGAGGAAGTGGCACAGTGGCCCGCAGGAACTTTAGCGCGACTCCGGGCGGGCGGTGAGGTTCCCGAGGCGGGTCCTGGGGCGCCGTGGACGCCAGCGCCTGCCACGGCGCGCGACGGCGTGGGACCACTGGTCGTGGAGGCCGTCGACGTGGCGATGAACACCGTCACCGTGGCGATCGGGAATCTCCCGCCCCCGAGTGATCCCCGGTTCGCCCCGGCCGCACGCGCCGTGCTGGCCGATCTGCGGCACCTGGAGGCGGTTACCGCCAAGGCGGTGCGCTCCAGCGCCGGGAATCCCGCAGTGATCCGCGCGTTGGCCGCGGTGCGGCGATGTTACGACGAGTTGATGGCCACGGCCGCCGTCGCGCCCGGCGCGACGCTGGGTCAGCGGCTCTACACCGCGCGCCGGCGCTGCAGTCTCAGCGTGACCGAGGTCGCGTCGGCGCTCGGCGTCCCGACCGAGCTGGTGGTGGCGGTGGAGGCCGAGCGAGCGACCCAGCAGGACTACCTGCCACGGATCGAGGCGCTGATCGCCGACCTACTGGGCACCTAGCCGCGCCGAGGCCGAGTCGGCCCGGCTGGCCCTGACCGACCCGCTCACCGGATTGCACAATCGGCATGCCCTGGCCGGCACATGCACCGACTGCACGAGAGGGAGCCCGACGCGACGGCCGGCATCGTCTTCATCGACATCGATGGCTCCAAACACGTCAACGACACCTACGGTCACGCCACCGGTGAGAGGGTCCTCGCTCGCGCCGCCGAACTGCTCACCCGCGGGGTGCGGTCTCCGAATTCGGCATAGCGCCTTGGCGGCGACGAGTTCGTGGACCTACTCACTGAATCGACCGCCGAGGCCGACGTCCAAGCTCTGGCCGACGCCATCCGCACGGCATTGACCGGCAGTCATCCCACGACAAGCACGGCGGTGCGCGTGACGGCAACGGTCGGCCGGGCCGCGCAGGCGGTGATGATCGGCGCCGTCGGTGGACCGCCCCCACTGGCAGACCGTCCGTCGCCACGACATCGAACTCACCGGCATCGAACCGACCCTGGACCTGCTGTGCATCCCAACACACAGCGAGGTTGACTCTTGACCTGATCGGAGGTCTAGATTGGAGTGTAATCACATCCTGTCTCGCTCAGAGCAACGTATAGATTGAGGCTGTGGGCCGGTATCGTGATTCCTACCCTCAGTACTTTGCGGTCCTTTCCGACGATCTCGCAGAAATGATCGAAGTCGTGATCACCAATAACGTCCTGCGGGGATGGGAACCAGAGCCGAGCGCTGACGACGTCCGCGATTTGTGTCTAGCTGCTGGCCGGCGGATCACCACCACCGAACAGCTTCATCGGGCGATGGCCCGAGACCGGCGCAGCGCCTGAGGCGAGTTGTGCGCCGACTGCAATGGTTCCGGTGAGTGCGATCGGCAACTCGAACATCGCAGCACAACTGCTTTCAGCGGTCCTCTTTAGAGACAGCTACGCATTGGCCCAGTTCCCCGGTCGCGTCAAAGACTGCGTTTCTCATTCCTTGATTCCAGAAATGAGGAGCATCGGCAGGGAAGGCATCCGTTCGACACGGGCTTGGATGAGCCGCCGGTGAGCGACCACAGCGCGAGCATCATCGAGGTCGGGGCCCTTGCCCCAAGACGTAGGTGCGGAGGGCCATGAGAGCCAGTGCGGAGGGACCGGGGGACCGCGAGACGCACGGCGGCTTGAACGTCTGCTAGGGAGCAGCTGCGGTCTCCCTCGGCTATCTGAAGCAGGCCGCCTGGGCGTAGGACTCGTATGAGTTCGTCGACTCCCTGGGATGGGCCTTGACCCCGCGTGTTGGACACGCTTGATCCCGGATTTCAGCCGGGGTTAAGGTCCGATGGTGAGCCAAGACCTGCCTGTTATTCGTCCCTGAAGTCCTGCAGGCCGGCAACGGCACGGGGGTGGGCTGGATCGGGCGGGTGCGGACTGTGCGGTCACACGAGGCGCCCCCGTGCCACGGCACGCCTTGACGGCCACCCTGGGACTCGGCGCC
>JALYIS010000002.1 GCA_030775705.1 Actinomycetota bacterium | reverse complement strand
GGTTTACCGCCGGCACCGTGTACGGGCCGATCGCTGCCGGCGTCAGGTCGACTAAGAGTTTGCCGTAGGGGGCGAGCGCCGCCGCGTTCTCGAGGTGGGCGCGGGCCGATGTCGCGTCCAACACGATACGGATTTCCGGGAAGTGGTCCAAGCCGATCAGGCCTTGCACACCGTCGGACGTGGTGGCGACGCCGAGACGGCGAGCGCGGGCCAGTCCGTCGGAGGCGGGATCGATGCCGACCATGGCCGCAACCTCGAGTATCGCGGACAGTCTCTGGATCTTGATCATGAGGTCGGTTCCGATGTTGCCCGAGCCGATAATGGCGACTTTTGTTGGCTTCACGTCCTCAGTGTGCGTGAGCAACCGACTCGCTGCGAGCATCGCATCCCGCTGGACGGAACCGGGATCGGCCACGGAACCATGCCCGTGTCTGACCGCTTCACCGCCGGAGTTGCTGGCGTCGTCGCGAGGCCATCACAGCGATCACGGGTTCGCGAATTCTCATGACACGAACAGCATGTGGCGATTGACACCGAGAAGTTCTGTGGCGCTCGTTGATAGAGCGATCAGTCAATAAGATTCGGCGGGCTTCGGGCGACCGCATCGGCGTCTCGCCCTGTAGCAGAGCGAGAGCTGTTTCGGTGCGGGCGGCCGACCCGACGAGATCACTATGAGTGCGCGTGTCTGAGACGGACACGAGCCAAAGGAGAACCTGGCAATGAGTGACATTGAGGCGCTCGGGTACGTCGGACTCATCGGACCCCGCGGGCCGTGGATCGAGCTCGCCGAGATTCTGGGTCTGCAGACGACGACACCGTCGAACCCGTCGGAAGCACGCTTCAGGATGGACGACCGGGCATGGCGCATCGCAGTTGAAGAGGGGGATCCGGGTATCGGCTACGTCGGCTGGGAGGTGGCCAGCCTCGCGGCGCTCGAGAGGCTAATCGACACGCTCACCGATGCCGGATTCCTGGGGGAGCCGAACCCCGATCTCGCCCAGGTGCGAGGGGTACTGAACCTGCTGACCTGCCAGGACCGGCTGGACTGTCGCTGGAGTTCTTCTACGGCGCCGAGAACGGCGGTGCGCGGTTCACCTCACCGACCGGCGCACGGTTCGTCACCAGCCACGAGGGACGCACGCTCGGGCTCGGACACATCGTGATGTTCGTCAACGACGTGCAGGCTGCGACGGACTTCTACATGAACCTGTTGGGATTCGCCCCCGCGGACAAGATCATCCACGGGGCGATGGGGGCGACCTTCGCGCACATCAACCCGCGCCACCACAGCCTCGCCTTCGGCCCGGCCATGGGTCCGATCAAGCAGGGGTTCGACCACGTCATGCTCGAGGTCGACGAGATGGACGTCGTGGGCTGCGCGCTGGACCGGCTGACCGAGAAGGGAGTGCCGGTCACAGTCACCCTCGGCAAGCACTCGAACGACTACATGACCTCCTTCTACCTCCGTACGCCGTCGGGGTTTGAGATCGAGTACGGCGTCGGTGGTCGCCTCGTCGAGGACACCTGGGTGCCGGCCTGGTTCCGCAGCCCCAGCATCTGGGGCCACAAGCGCACCTTCGTCACAGGAAAGTCGGCTATTGACGAGCTCTTGGCCGCCGAGCGATCGCGAACCGGCCTCCGTGCCGGAATCCTCCGCCTACTGATCCCACGCGCAGACCCACCACAGAGGAGTCGCTATGACCACGCTGTCCACCGAGCAGGAACCGCTTCGGATGCCCGAAACCTGTTCGTCCACCCCGGTCTGCGCACGGAGGTCGAGCAGTTCCTCTACTTCGAAGCGACGCTGCTGGACGATTGCAATTTCGGCGACTGGTACCGCCTGTTCGCCGTCGACATCCACTACTGGATACCCAACCGGATGAACCGGTTGATGCAGGAGGCGCACCTTGAGAAGACCACCGAGAAAGAGATGGGCCTGTTCGACGAGAACAAGCTGTCTCTCGGCCGGCGTGTCAAGCAGATCCTGACCCTGAGCACTGGGCCGAGGACCCCCCCGAGCCGGGCTCGTCATCCAGTGACCAACATCCGCATCGAACCCACCACCGCCGACAACGAGTATGACGTGCGGTCCAACTTCCTCGCGTACCGCAACCGCCTCGAGGACGAGGTCGACTTCTGGGTGAGCGAGCGTCGCGACCTGCTGCGACGGCTGGACGTCCAGACTTGGCAGATCGCCCGCCGCACCGTGATCCTCGACCAGAACGTCGTGCTCTCGAAGAATCTGTCGATCTTCCTCTAACCCACATCGAGCCATCTGCATGCGAGGACTTCCAATGATCACCAATGACACGATCAACTCCTACGTCGACTTCGAGAACGGGCTCATCAGCCCGCACGTGTTTTCCAGCCAAGAGGTCTATGAGCTCGAGCTCGGCCGCATATTCGGGCGAACCTGGCTGTTCCTCGCCCACGAGCCAGATCCCGAAGCCGGGTGACTTCTTCTCGACCTACATGGGCACCGACCCGATCCTGGTAGTCCGTCAGAAGGACAAGTCGGTCAAGGCCTTGCTGAACTTCTGCCGCCGCCGTGGCATGCGCGTCTGTCGCGCCGACCTCGGCAACGCCAAGGCCTTCACCTGCACCTACTACGGCTGGGCCTATGACACATCAGGCAAACTGGTCAACGTCCCGAACGAGCAGGATGCCCACCACGGCGAGATCGACAAGTCGAAGTGGGGACTCGGCGAGGTGCCGCGCGTCGAGAACTACAAGGGCTTCCTCTTCGGGTGCTTCGACGAGAGCGTGCCACCCCTCGAGGATTACCTTCGGTGACATGAAGTTGTACATATCGCCCCGCCGGAAATGGCCGACCGGCCTGCTCATCTCGCTTAAAGGTTTGCCCGTACCGACGATGCTCATCCACGGCCGCGACGACCGCGTGACGCATTTCGAGGCGAGCTTGCAGTTGACAGCCACCATCCCGAACTCGCGCCTGCTGCTGCTGAACCGGTGCGGGCACTCGGCGCAGCTCGAGTACGCCAACGAGTTCAACGCGCTCGTCGACAGCTTCCTCAACTACAGCTGAAACACGACGAACAAGGATCTTGATGGAATCGACGAATACGCAGGTGGCCTGGATTCGGGTGTGCGCGGCCACTGCTCTCGATGATGGGGACGCTACGAGGCTCGACGTGGAGCCGCCCATTGCGGTATTTCACGTCGAGGGTCGTTTTACGCGATCGACGGTACGTGCACACACGACACCTACTCGTTGGCCGAAAGCTACGTCGACGGACGCCAGGTCGAGTGCGCCCTGCATTTCGCCCGCTACGACCTGCGGACAGGTGCAGCGCTGTGCCTGCCGGCGACATTCGGGGTCCGGACCTACCCGGTGAAGGTGGAGGGTGACGATGTCTTCGTCGATACGGGTATCCGGGCCTGAGGCCCGAGCCAACGCGTCCGCAGACGGGCTGGGATGATTGCCCCAGACGGGCACCCCGGTCCACCGGCCGACACGAAGGGCACCGACATGTCGATGCACGCGGGCACCAACGAACCGATGCCGCTGCGCCGGCGGGACCTGGCCGAATGGCGCCGGGAGCGGATCCTGGACGCGGCAGTGCAGGTCTTCGGTGCCAAAGGGGTCGATGCCACCACCACGCGTGACCTTGCCGCCGGTGCAGGTGTCACGTCCGGCCTGATCTACCACTATTTCGCCAACAAGGAAGCCCTGTTGGTTGCGGTGATCCGTGAACGCGGCTTTACCAGCGAGCTGATCCAATTGCTAAGCGAGGCGGCCGATCGTCCGGCGTCGATCGTGCTTCCAGAGGTGGTGACCGGTTTTAGTCGCATCATGAGCGAGCGGGCAGCGCTGATCGGGCTGTTCGTGTCGGGCATTGCGAACCCGATGATCAAGGCGGGGCTGGACGACATGTTGGACGAGACCCAGCGTTTGCTGGGAGACTACCTGTCGGCGCGGGCGGCGGCAGGCGAGATGCGTCGGCATGACTCGCGCACCCTCGTGGCGGTGCTCTTTAACGCCTGCGCCATCGGAATCCTGCTGGACCGGCCGGTCGACCCCGTCGAGGTGGCCGACATCGTGCTGCACGGCGTGACAACGTCCTCCCAAGCAGCCGCCTCTCGTACGGAAGTCGACGCCCCCGCCCACGATTGAGCAAACTTTGCCCGACAGCGGGGAATGCCCGGCCATCGGTAGGCACGCGGCGAACGCACCAGTGCTGACGAACAGCCCCGATTGATCGACCGATTCAGCCCGCCTTTGACCGCTGGCGGCTGTTCACGACTGTGCCGCCAGACGGAATCGTTGCCTTTGATCGACCCGAACTACCCGCCACACTTCAACTACCGAGACCAACGTTGGATTCTGATGAGGCGGGTAACGCGTGTTCGAACCTCATGACCCTACTGTGTCGGAACTATCGGCCGAGCCGAGCCCCGGCGACTATGCCATCTCCGCCATGACGATGAACGGATACTGCTGCACCCCTGCGACCTGGGCCTTAATAGCAGCCCTCGTGCGAAGCCTCAGTCGCCGCTGGCACCGCAGGATTGAGATCCGCCGACTCGAGCGAGCGCTGGCCCGGCCGGGCCGCGGCTTTGGCCGCGCTACCGGTACGCACAACTCGCCCTAATGTCTGCGCAGAACGATCGCTGCTTCGTGCAGAGCAAAGGACTCTCGCTAACCAAACGACTGATGGGATCCGAGTACCTGATGGAATCCGAGTACTTGTGAACAAGCCAACTAGATGGAAACGCTGAACTCTGCTTCGGCGATGAACGACAGTTGATCGGTCGAACACGACTCATAACGTCTCGCTGCTGAGTGACTTCCCGGCCCTCGGCAACTTGATGAACCGCCGGGCCGGGCTGCTGTCCGGTGGTGAGTAGCAGATGTTGGCGGTGGCCGGTGCGCTGATCGCGGATCCCAAGCTAATGATGCTGGACGAGATGAGACTCGGCCTCGCGCCGGTGATCGTCGAGGAGCTGCTGCCAACCGTCAGGCGCATAGCTGACCAGCGGGGGATGGACGTGCTGCTCGTCGAGCAGCACGTCCTCGCCGCCCTCAAGATCGCTGACCGCGGTTACGTGCTGGCCCACGGCCGGGTCGAGGTCGAAGGCACCGCCGCGGAGCTAACGAGAGACGCGGAACTTCTCGAGGCGAGCTACCTCGGCGCGACTCCCTGATGCCGTTTCTTAGTCGGTATGGCGCCCCGCGCCACCACGGGAGCTCCCGCGGCGGTGTTGCCGTGCGCCCGGGGTGATCGACGTGTTCGCCGAGGGAACCAACCAGCAGCTCTACGAGAGCAGGCGCACCGCAGGCACCTGGTCGAACTGGTCATTGGTGAGCAGCACGCTGATGGGCAGCTGCCCCACAGCGTCATCTGATACCAGCGCGGGAACGATCGCGGTCGCCTGGCGGGGACCCGGCACAGGCACGGGCGACGCACCCTCGCTGACGACCGACACCGACAAGGATGGTCGACGCCGAGCAGTGTCGGCGGCCGGATCATCGGAGCACCCGCTGTGGTGTCGGCGAACGGACGGACCGACGTATTTGGTGAAGGCACCAACAACGCGGTCTGGGTCGACACCTGCACCGGATCTGGTTGGTCGGGCTGGTCGTCGCTGAGCGGCGACCACAGTGCCACCTCGAGGCGCCGGGTAGCGGTTCGGTACGAGTCGAGGGCAGGCCCGGTGCTAGGCCCTGGTCCCAGGCACTCGACCGCTCGACGTGATGTGCAGGGCCCATTCGACGATGCCTGAATCGCTGACGGTGACCGCATCTCCGGGTCCGGCGGTGGCCAGGTCGAAGACTCGGCCCAGCATAGGCTCGACGCCGATGCTCCGATAGGGCTCTGGGTGCCCGAAGCCACCCAGGTTGCGCCACAGCGCGACCGCGGTCGGGATGTCGGGACATGCGACCAGGCGCATTTCGATGCTGTTACCTGCGTCGGTCACGGTTGCGGTTCGCACGTCGGGAATAACCGCGCCGATCGCCGTGCCGTCGATGGGTCCGAGGGCGTCGAGACAGACACCGAACGGGTCTGGCCACGCGCCGACGAGGTACGGCCTGTTGGGCGTCAAACCGCCCAACAGGCCAGCAACGTGTGGCGCAGCTTCGGGGTAGAGGCGCATTGTGGCGCCAGTGGGCATGGAGAGTCGCGCGCCGGTGGTGAGGTCGAGGAGTGCATGGGCCGCCCAGATGAACCGAAATCCTGGTTTGGCGCTCAGTCGGTAGCTGGCAATGATCTGTTCGGGGAGACAATCGATGCGGCGTCGAAGCTGGAACTCGGCACAGTCGACCACGTCATCCCCACTAGCCCGGCGCCACGGCTGTGCCCAAGCCGCCCCATGGTCCGGTGTGCCGCGGATTGTGGGGACACACTCCTCCAGGCCGCCCGCGTCGACGAACGCGTCACCCGGTGCGACCGAGGCACGGGCGGGGTCATCGCGCAGCCACAGCCATTGCCGGCCTGCTAGCCACAGCGAAGTCCATCGGCCGCCGTGGTCGAGATCAGACTCAACACGGGTGGACGGGCTGGCTGCTTCCCTACCCGGTTCGTCGGGCACGTTTTTCTCGTCGCGCCTGCCGTT
>JALYIS010000001.1 GCA_030775705.1 Actinomycetota bacterium | reverse complement strand
CGAGGAGTCCACGGCGAGGGCCGCCGCCCGCACGACGCCGGCGGAGCTGGTCGAGTCGCTGCGCCAAGCGTTAGCCGCGATCCCCGTCGACGTCCCCGCCTCGCGGGTCGTGCTGGGCCCGCGCGGGCCGCTCACAGCGATGGATTGGGTCCTCACCCGTGTCGTTGAGGTGGTCGTCCACACCGATGATTTGGCGCCGACCGCGCGGGACGATGTGGCGCGGGCCGCGGGGGACGATGTGGCGCAGCCGGAGGTGGCCCCACCCGTTGTGCGTCCGGCCCTTGCCATCGCGACCCGCACGCTCGCCGAGATCTTCGCGGCCCAATCGCCCGGGCGTTCGGTCGAGGTGCGGGTGCCGCCGTTCGTTGCCGTGCAGGCGATCGCCGGACCGCGACATACCCGCGGCACGCCCCCGAATGTGGTCGAGTGCGATCCGTTCACGTGGCTGCGAATCGCCACCGGTCGAGCCCACTTCGCCGCCGAGGTCGCAGCCGGGCGGGCCCGGGCCAGCGGGAGTCGCGCGGACTTGTCGGACCGCTTGCCGGTGCTGTCGTGAATGCCGCGGGGCGATCTCGGCCGGCGGGCCAGAGCCCGTACGATGGTGACGTGGTACGCGACGAGCACCCCACCGATTCCCGTCCACCCACCAACGCTCCGCCCCGTCGCCGTGGCGACGGCCGGCTCAACCACGAGCTGATGCCCGGCGAGAAGGGACCGCAGGACGCCTGCGGGGTCTTCGGGGTCTGGGCACCCGGCGAACAGGTCGCCAAGCTCACCTATTTCGGCCTGTACGCGTTGCAGCACCGTGGCCAGGAAGCTGCTGGAATCGCCGTCAGCGACGGCTCGTCGCTGGTTGTCTATAAGGATCTCGGGCTGGTGTCGCAGGTCTTCGACGAGGCGACCCTGGCCACCCTGCAGGGACACATCGCGGTAGGCCACGCGCGCTACTCGACCACCGGGTCCACGACCTGGGAGAACGCACAGCCGAGCTTCCGGACGACCCCGGCCGGCACCGGCGTGGCTCTCGGCCACAACGGGAACCTGGTCAATACGGCAGAGCTGTTCGTCGAGGCACGCAAGGCGGGTATCAGCGAGGCGACCCTGGGTCTGGGAGCCACGACCGACTCGGACCTGCTGACGGCGCTGCTCGCGGCTCGCCCGGATGTGTCGCTGGAGCAGGCCGCGGTCGACGTACTGCCGCTTCTGCGCGGTGCGTACTCCCTGGTGTTCATGGATGAGCACACCCTGTACGCCGCCAGGGATCCGCAGGGAGTGCGGCCGCTCGTCCTCGGCCGGCTAGAGCGTGGCTGGATCGTGACGTCCGAGACGGCGGCACTGGACATTGTCGGTGCGAGCTTCGTGCGCGAGATCGAGCCGGGCGAACTGATCGCGATCGACGAGGACGGCCTGCGGTCGCAGCACTTCGCCGCCGCGCAGCCCAAGGGCTGCCTGTTCGAGTACGTGTACCTCGCACGCCCGGACACCACGATCTCTGGTCGTAGCGTGCACTCGGCCCGGGTGGCGGTCGGCCGCCGGCTGGCCGAGGAACACCCGGCCGAGGCGGACCTGGTGATCCCGGTCCCGGAGTCGGGAACCCCCGCTGCCATCGGGTATGCCGAGGCGTCCGGTATTCCCTACGGGCTGGGGCTGGTGAAGAACGCCTACGTCGGCCGCACCTTCATCCAGCCGTCGCAGACCATCCGCCAGCTCGGGATCCGGCTGAAGCTGAACCCGCTTCGTGATGTGATTCGGGGCAAGCGGCTGGTCGTCGTGGACGACTCGATCGTGCGCGGCAATACCCAGCGCGCGCTGGTGCGTATGTTGCGCGAGGCCGGCGCCGTCGAAGTGCATGTGCGCATCTCGTCACCGCCGGTGAAGTGGCCATGCTTCTACGGCATCGATTTCGCGTCGAAGGCCGAGCTCATCGCCAGTGGACTGGATGCCGACGGCATCCGTGCCTCGATCGGCGCGGACTCCCTGGGCTATGTCTCGCTCGACGGCCTGATCGCGGCGAGTGACCAGCCCAAGAGCCGGTTGTGCACTGCCTGCTTCGACGGCCACTATCCGATCGCGCTTCCGGAGGTGCTGGGCGGCAAGCACGTGCTGGAGGGTATCGAGAAGTCTGTCAGTGCCCAGGAGGCCGAGCAGGCAAGCCACCCTGAGGTGGGCGCGTACGGTGCGGGGGTCTCGGCGACGGCGTGGGCGAGCAGCGGCGCGGGCGATGCCCTGACTCGACCATGAGTTCCTACGCCGCAGCGGGGGTCGACATCGCCGCCGGCGACCGTGCGGTCGCGCTGATGAAGGCACAGGTGAGCCGCACCGCCCGCCCCGAAGTGATGGGGGGGCTGGGCGGGTTCGCTGGGCTGTTCTCGCTCGATCTCGCACGGTACCCGCAGCCGGTGCTGGCCAGCTCTACCGACGGCGTCGGCACGAAGCTGGCCATCGCGCAGGCTGTCGATCGCCACGACACGATCGGGATCGACCTGGTCGCCATGGTCGTGGATGACCTGGTGGTCGTCGGCGCGGAACCGCTGTTCCTCAATGACTACATCGCCACCGGCAAGGTCGTACCGGAGAAGATCGCAGCGATCGTTGGCGGCATCGCCGAAGGGTGCGTGCAGGCTGGATGTGCCCTCGTCGGCGGCGAGACTGCCGAGCACCCGGGGGTGATGCGTCCGGACGAGTACGACATCTCCGGCACCGGCGTCGGGGTGGTCAATGCCGACGCCATCCTTGGCCCCGAGCGCGTCCGCCCGACGGACGCCCTGATCGCCTTGGGCTCCTCCGGCCTGCACTCCAACGGCTACTCCTTGGTGCGTCAGGTCCTACTCGATCGCGGCGGGCTGGCTCTGGAGACGAGGCCGGCCGAGTTGGGCGGCGTTACGCTCGCCGACGAACTGCTGACACCGACGCGGATCTACGCACTCGACTGCCTGGCGATCGCCGTGCAATGCGAGGCACGCGCATTCGCGCACATCACCGGCGGGGGAATCGCCGGCAACCTGGCTCGGGCGCTTGGCCCTGATGTCGATGCCGTCGTTGATCGCTCCACCTGGGCGCCCCAGCCGATCTTCGATCTGATCGCGCGCACCGGCTCCGTCGCCCTCGATCAGTTGGAACTCACGTTCAACCTCGGCGTCGGGATGGTCGCCGTGGTCCCACGGGCGCGCGCGGATGACGCAATGGCACTCGCCCACTCCCGTGGCGTGGCCGCCTGGGTGCTAGGTGAGGTAACGACAGGTACGGGTCAGGTCCAGATGCGAGCCGCGTATGAAGGCCCGGCGGCAGCCTGGTGAGGACCGCGGTGGCGCCCACACGTTGATTGCACGCCAGTGCGGCATGGAAGGGTGTGTCACGAACTGATCGGATATGTCCGGTGCGAAGAGCTTGCTCAGTGAGCGGTTGCTCGCCAGTCGTCTTCGTCTTCGCCCTCGTCGGCGTCGGGCTCGAAGGTGCCGTTGGCCTGTGAAGAGACGCCAAGTTCTCGCTGGAGTGCATCCAGGTCGGTGAACTGGGCGTTGTATTTCAGGTCTCGTGCCACCTTCTGTTGCTTTGCTTTCGCACGGCCGCGCCCCATGGGTCGACCCCCTCGCTCACACGGTCATCCGGCGTCAGCGACCATGCGGTGGCGCCGGGAAAGTTGTCATCGTCGTGTCGAAATCGTACCTCGCCGGTCCCAGTCGCCGCACGCGGTCCGTACCTGTCCTAAAGTGACCGTTTTAGTCCACCCAAACCGGCACATACGGCCCCCAGGTAACTTCCTGCATGGCACAGAGTGGACAGTTGGTCGTTTCCAGTGGTTGCCAGGCTGAACGCTAGGCATACTGGGCGACGCCATGCGGAACAGGACTCCGCGTGATGAATCCCCAGAAAGGGGCAACGCGATGACGACTCCACGTCAGCGTCCGGACACCGAGCCGCTGCTCACGCCGTCGGAGGTCGCGACACTTTTCCGCGTCGACCCGAAGACTGTGACGCGCTGGGCCAAGGCCGGCAAGCTCACCTCGATCCGCACCCTCGGGGGTCATCGCCGCTACCGCGAGTCCGAGGTCCGCTCGCTTCTGGACGGAAACACCAACGTGACGGTAAGCGCCTGAGGCGTCGCGCTGTGTGACCAGCGCGACGTAATCGCGCTTGCAATTTCGCTCCGCCAGGTAGATGCTTGTAGCTAGCAACTAATTGCTTGATACATGCAACGAGATGGCCCGATGAGTGCACCCGCCCGATCACTGCGCGATGTCGAGGCAGTCGCCGATACCTTCGTCGAACTCGCCCGATCCTTTCACCGTGCCCGCGCGCGGATGCTTGCCGCTGCGGCCCACGACGTCGAATGGTCGGCGCACGTCGTGTTGCGCTGTTTGGCGACCGAGGGGCCGATGCGCTCGAGCGCACTGGCCGACTGCATCCAGTCCGATCCGTCAACCGTCAGCCGGCAGGTCGCGGCCCTGGTGAAGGATGGCCTGCTCGAGCGTCGAGCCGACCCGGACGACGGACGCGCCAGCCTATTGGTGCCCACGACCAAGGCGCAGGCCGTGCTCGCCGAGCACGACAAGATCCGGATCCAGCACTTCGACCGGATGTTGCACGACTGGAGTGACCGGGACCTGCGCGAATTCGCCGCGCTGCTGGGCCGCTTCACCACCGATTTCGAGAATGCCAACCACGCCTTTCTGGCCGAGAACCAGCTGGCCGAGCGTCAGCTGGCCCGTCGCGCCCCCAATGAGGAAGGGACCGCCTGATGTCAACCGCGTTGACCCCGACGATCGCCGAACCACGCTCCGGCGAGCTGAGCCACAAGCAGATTCTGACGATTCTGTCCGGGCTGATGCTGGGAATGTTCCTCGCCTCGTTGGACCAGATGATCGTGGCAACCGCTATTCGCACGATCGGTGACGACCTGCACGGGCTGTCGATCCAGGCCTGGGTCACCACCGCGTTCCTGATCACCTCAACGATATCGACGCCCCTGTACGGGAAGCTCTCCGACATCTACGGCCGTAAGCCCCTGTTCCTGTTCGCCATCGCCACCTTTATCATCGGTTCGGCGCTGTGTGGTCTCGCCACCTCGATGTACATGCTCGCGGGCTTCCGGGCCCTGCAGGGCATCGGCGCAGGCGGTCTGATGTCGATGGCGCTGGCCATCATGGGCGACATCATCCCGCCGCGCGAACGGGCCCGGTACCAGGGCTATTTCATGGCGGTGTTCGCGACCTCGAGCGTTCTCGGACCGGTGGTCGGCGGATTCTTCGCGGGCCAGTCCAGCATCCTCGGTGTCACCGGCTGGCGCTGGATCTTCTACGTCAACGTACCGATCGGGATCATTGCGCTGGTCGTGGTCACCCGCGTGCTCAAGCTCGAGCACACCAGGCAGAGCCAACGCATCGACTTCATGGGCGCGACTGCACTCATCGTCGGGCTGGTGCCGTTGCTCCTCATCGCCGAGCAGGGCCGCGTATGGGGATGGGGATCAACGGGCGCGTTCGCCTGCTATGTCGTCGGTCTGGCGGGTCTGGCTGCCTTCGTGCGGATCGAGCGCGCCATGGGTGATGACGCACTGCTGCCGCTGCGACTGTTTCGCAACGGAACCTTCGCCATCGGATCGGCCCAGTCCACGATCATCGGCATCGGCATGTTCGGCGGCATGGCCTCGATCCCGCTGTACCTCCAGATCGTCAAGGGCGCCTCGCCGACCAAGGCGGGCCTGCTGGTCCTGCCGATGGTGGCGGGGATCATGATCTCCTCCCTGGTCGCCGGACAGGTCACCGCCCGAACTGGCCGCTACCGCATCTTCCCGATCCTGGGCAGCGCCCTGCTGGTCGTAGGGATGCTGCTGATGTCGCTGGTGGCCGCCGACACCTCCCTCGTTCAGGTCGACCTGTCGATGTTGGTCTTCGGCGCGGGCCTCGGGATGAACATGCAGACCGTCGTGTTGGCGATGCAGAACGCGGTCTCCCCGCGTGACATGGGGGTCGCCACGGCGGCGACGACCTTCTTCCGCCAGGTCGGCGGCACGCTCGGAACCGCCGTGTTCCTCTCCATCCTGTTCTCTTCAGCCGGGAGCAACATCGCCACCGAATACCACAAGGCGGCTACCGATCCCGCATTCCAGGCGGCGGCCAGGGCGCACCCGGATCAGCTTGCGTCCCTCGGCTCAGGCACCAACCTGAACGACACGTCGTTCCTGCACGGGCTCGACACCCGCCTCGCCCACCCATTCCTGACCGGCTTCTCCAACGCGATGGACGTCGTCTTCCTGGTTGGCGCCGCGGTCCTGGTGATCGCCTTCGTCCTCTCCCTGAGGCTCAAGGAGGTACCCCTGCGCACGCAGTCCGGGCTGGAGGCAGCGCGGGCGGCCGCTGCGGCGCAGGATCCCGACGTGCAGGACGCGGGCGGCGCCACCCACGCTCCGGAGTCGGGTTCCACCGCCTCGGTCACAGAGACCGAAGCGCGGACCCTCGCCGGTGGGCACCCCTGAGCTCAGCCGATGATGACCACGCGCCCGGAGCTGACAGGGAGCTTCGGCATGGTCGCGAGCACCCACTGGCTCGCGTCGTCGGCGGGTATGAGCGTGCTCGAACGCGGCGGTAACGCCTTCGACGCGGCCTGCGCCGCGGGATTCGTCCTTCAAATCGTCGAACCCCATCTGAACGGGCCCGGCGGGGACATGCCGGCCATTCTGTGGAGCGCCGCCGATCGGGGAGCACACGTAATCTGCGGCCAGGGCGTCGCGCCCGCGATGGCAACCGGTGAGCACTTCTCGTCGCTGGGACTCGAGCTCGTGCCCGGCACCGGGCTCCTCGCGGCGACCGTCCCCGGCGCCTTCGGGGCCTGGACCCTGATGCTCGAGCGCTGGGGCTCCTGGGAGCTTGCCGACGTGCTCGCCTACGCGCTGCACTACGCGGAGACCGGCTTTCCCATCTTGCCGTCGATCGCCGCCACCATCGCCTCGGTGCGCGAACTGTTCACCGAGCACTGGGCCCCGTCAGCGACCGCGTGGCTCCCAGGGGGTCAGGTACCTGCGGTCGGGTGTATGTGGCGGTCCCCGGCAGTGGCGCGCACCTATCGAAGGGTGCTGGCCTCAGCCGCCGGAACGACCCGGGAGCGACGTATCGCGGCCGCGCGCGACTCCTGGTATCAGGGCTTCGTGGCCGAGGAGATCGGGGCCTTCGCCGCCACGGCATGGCAGGACACCTCCGGACGGCCGCACCGAGGCGTGCTGACGGCCCAGGACCTCGCGGACTGGCAACCCACGGTCGAGCCCCCGGTCCGGGTCCGCTATGCCGGCCGCTACGAGATCCTCAAGACCGACATGTGGGGGCAGGGGCCGGTACTCCTCCAGCAGCTGATGCTGCTCGAATCACTCGACATCCGCGCCGAGCAGGTCCGCTCGCAGCAATGGGTTCACCTCATCGTCGAGGCGGCAAAGCTCGCGTTCGCCGACCGGGAGGCGTGGTACGGCGATCCCGCGGTGCCGACAGTGCCGACAGTGCCGACAGTGCCGACGAGCGCACTGCTCGACCCCGACTATGCGGCGTCGCGTGCCGCGCTCATCGGCCCGACGGCGAGCACCGAGCTACACCCGGGGAGCCCAAGCGGGATACCGCCCCGATTGGCCGCCATCGCCCGTCATGGCCGCCCGCCTGCCGGCGCCGGGGAACCCACACTCAACC